>NZ_JBIPKH010000009.1:0-106922 GCF_044068625.1 Desulfurivibrio modestus | reverse complement strand
CATGATCTCAAGTTCCGGGGACGCTATTTCCTCCGGAGCGGCAACACCTACCAGTTAAATGACCAGATCCGGCAGCAGGTCCACTTTCATAACGGCAATATCTTAAACCGGATTTTCATGGAAGCCCTGGGGCTGTATGACATAGTTTTCTGCCGTAATGTGCTGATTTACCTGGATGCCGAGGCCCAGGACCGGGCCATTGCCAACCTGGAGCGGTCATTGCGGCCGGAGGGGCTGCTATTTGTCGGACACTCGGAAGCGGGATTGTTTACCGCCGGGCCCTTTGTCCACTCGTCACACCATCCCCTGATTTTTGTTAAACGACCGGCGAACGGCGAGCAGCAAGCCCCGCCGGCCAGACAGCCGGTGGTCCATGACCGGAAAACCCCGTTTGAAGACAGCCTCTCTCCGCCGGCCTCATCCACCATTGCCATCGAGCTGCCGGCGGCGGATAATCTGGGGCGGGCCAGGAAACTGGCCGACCAGGGCCGCCTGGAGGAGTCGGCCCGGCTCTGCGAGGAGCATCTGGAGCAACACGGCCCTTCGGCCCCGGCCTGTTTGCTGCTGGGCCTGATCGCCGATATTCGAGGCCATCAGCATGAGGCGGTGAAGCTGCTCCGCCAGGCCGTTTATCTTGATCCCGACCTGCAGGAGGCCCTGATCCTGCTGGCTCTCATCGCCGAACGCCAGGGAGATAAGGTCGGAGCCGACCGCTACCGCAAAAGGGCGCAGCGGCTGCTTAAAGCCGGCGGGGGGCCGGAAAAGTGCGGAGCTTAGGGTTATGAACAGCCAGGAACAAAACCACTTGGTCGAGTTGGATCAATGCTGGAAACGGATCGGGGTATGGGGGGCGGGAGGGGAGCGCTGCCCGGAACTGGAGCGGGTGATTCATTGCCGCAACTGCGGGGTCTATGCGGCCACCGGCCGCCGCCTGCTGGATCGGCCGCCGCCGGAAGAGTATTTCGATGAATGGACCGCCCTGCTGGCCGGCAAAAAACCTTTGCGGGAGGCCGGCCACAGCGTCGCCTTCGTTTTCCTGGCCGGCGGCGAGTGGCTGGCCCTGCCGGCTGAACTGATTCAGGAGGTGGTCGATATGGGCACCATCCACAGCCTGCCCCACCGCAACGACCAATTTCTGCGGGGGGTGGTCAATATCCGGGGCAAACTGGAGATCTGCCTCTCCATCGGCGGCGTTCTCGGCTTAAAGCGCGGCGAGCGACCGGAGTCCAAGGATGGATATCTGAGCCCGGTAAGGCTGGTGGTGGCCAGCCGTGAAGGGCAAAAAATCGTCTTTCCAGTCAGCGAAATTTTCGGCAATGTCCGCTACTCCCCGGAGATGCTGCGCGGTTTGCCGGTTACGGTTTCCGGCTCCAAGGCCGTCTATACCAAGGGTATTCTCTGTCTGGAAAATCGGGATATCGGTTTTCTCGACGACCAACTGCTGTTTGAAGCCCTGACCAGGAACCTGACATGAGCAAAGGCGATCATGGTGATTTCGGCAGCATGAGCATGCTGGATCTTTTCCGCCTGGAAGCGGAAAGCCACTGTGCCACCCTCAACGACCATCTGCTGACCCTGGAGCAGCATCCGGGGGCCGCCGAGATCCTGGAGGCCCTGATGCGGGCCTCTCATTCCATCAAGGGCGCGGCCCGTATCGTCAACCTGGAGCCGGCGGTCCGGGTGGCTCATGCCATGGAGGATCTCTTCGTGGCCGCCCAGCAGCAGAAAGTGGTGCTGGGCCAGCCGAGCATCGACCTGCTGCTGCAAGGGGTCGATTTCCTGGCCGGCATCGCCGGGGTCGAAGAGTCCGAACTGCCGGCCTGGCTGGCCGCCAAGGAGGAGGAGACCGCCGCGCTGGTCTTGCGGCTGACCAGCCTGGCCAGTCAACAGGAACCCGTCCCCGCCCCCGTGATGCCCAGCCGGGAGCCCGCCGGCGCCGAGGTTGAGCCGGAAAAGGGCGCCGCCTGCGACACCGTTTCCGCAGCTGAACCGGAAGTTCCGGCCGAACCACCGGCGCCGGCCCCCGAGCCGGCGGAGTCCGCAGAAGGGAAAACCGAACCGGAGGGACCGCCGGCCGCCGCTGCTCCTTGCCGGAACAGCGAGCGAGCGCTGCGGGTTTCGGCTGAAGGAATGAACCGATTGATGGGGCTGGCCGGCGAGATCCAGGTCGAGTCCCGCTGGCTGCCCTCTTTTGCCGAAAAGATGCTGCTGCATAAACAGCGGCTGGATGAACTGCTGCGGCTGTTCGACAACACCAGGGAAGGCGCCGGCCATTCGCCGGCGGCGGACGCCGGTGACGGTTCCTGGACCCAGTTTCGAGCCAGGCTCGAGGGGGAGATCGCTGCGGTTGCCGGCTATCTGGCCGAAGTGGACAACCGTTCCCGGCGCACCACCGATATCTCTCATCGTCTCTACCGCGAAGTTATCGCCAACCGCATGCGCCCCTTTGCCGACGGCATCGGGTGCTTTCCGCGGATGGTGCGCGATGTGGCCCGGGAGCTGGGCAAAGAGGTGCAGTTTGAGATCGTCGGCCAGGAGACCATGGTGGACCGGGAGATTCTCGACAAGATCGAAGCCCCCCTGAATCATCTGCTGAGAAACGCGCTGGATCATGGCGTGGAGCGCCCGGAAGAGCGGGAAGCGGCCGGTAAGAGCAGAAAGGCCAAAATCCGCCTGGAGGCCAGACACAAAGCCGGCATGCTCAATATCCTGCTGACCGATGACGGCTGCGGAGTCGACTATGACAAGCTGCGAAATGCCATCGTTGCCCAAAAGATGGTTCCCCCGGAAATGGCCCGCAGCCTCAACGAAACCGAGTTGCTCGATTTTCTTTTTCTGCCCAATTTCACCACCAAAAAATCGGTCAGCAAGCTGTCGGGCCGCGGGGTGGGACTCGACGTGGTCCACAGCGTCATGCAGGAGGTGCGGGGGGTGGTGCGGGCCTCCTCCCAGACCGGACAGGGCACCAGTTTCGAGCTGCAGCTGCCACTGACCCTGTCGGTGCTCCGGGTGCTGCTGGTGGAGATCTGCAACGAACTGTACGCCCTGCCGCTGGTCGCCATTGACCATGTCGTCCAGATCCCCGAAGAGCAGATCAGGGTGGTGGAAGGGCGCCAGTATTTCACCTTTGCCGAAAAGCGGATCGGCCTGGTCTCGGCTCGCCAGTTGCTGGAAAAGGAGGGAGAACCGGAAACCGGCGGCGAACCGGTGGTGATCATGCTGAGCGACCGCTTCAACCAGTACGGACTGATCGTCGACCGCTTTATCGGCATCCGCGATCTGGTGGTGCAGGCCCTGGACAAGCGGCTTAAGAAGATCCAGAACATCAGCGCCGCCGCCATCCTGGAGGATGGTTCCCCGGTACTGATCGCCGATGTGGAGGATATGGTCCGCTCCATGGACAACCTGATTTCGGACAACCGGATCAAGGGGATCGGCCGCTGGGCGGATCAGATGAACGCCAGAACCGCCAAGCAGGTTCTGGTGGTCGATGACTCCATTACCGTCCGGGAGGTGGAACGCAAAATGCTGAGCGCCCAAGGCTACCTGGTTGATGTGGCGGTGGACGGCATTGATGCCTGGAACGCCTTGCAGGCGGAAGAGTACGACCTGGTGGTCACCGATATCGACATGCCGCGCATGAACGGCCTTGAACTGGTGCGGCAACTCAAGGCCGATCCGCGACTGCGAAGGCTGCCGGTTATTATTGTCTCGTACAAGGACCGGGAGGAGGATCGCCTGCTGGGGCTGGAGGCCGGAGCGGACTACTATCTGACCAAGGGCAGTTTCCACGATCAGGGCCTGATCCGGGCGGTCGAAGAACTGATCGGCGGCCCCGATGTTTGAGGTACGGATGTGAGAATAGGCATTGTCAACGATATGACCATGGCGGTGGAGAGCCTGCGCCGCATTCTGGCCACCACCCCCGAGCACCAGGTGGTCTGGATAGCCTACGACGGGGCGGAAGCGGTTCGGAAATGCGCTGAAAACCTGCCGGACCTGGTGCTGATGGATCTGCTGATGCCGGTGATGGACGGGGTTGAGGCCACCCGGCGGATCATGAAGGAGACCCCCTGTCCCATCCTGGTGGTTACCGCTTCAGTGGGCGGCAACTCATCGCAGGTGTTTGAGGCCATGGGGGCCGGCGCCCTGGATGTGGCCACCACTCCGGTTTTCGATCTGCACGGCACCAGAGAAAAGTGCAATGAGTTCCTGCAGAAGTTGGCGCTGATCGAAAAACTGATCGGTCACAGCCGCCGAAAACTACCCTCTAAGGCCCGCCCCCCAGCCGTCTCGGCCGTCTCGGCCGTCTCGGCCACCCGCAAGGAGTGGCTGCTGGCCATCGGCAGTTCCACCGGCGGTCCCCAGGCCCTGAGCAAAATCCTCTCCGGCCTGCCGGCCGATTTTCCCGCTGCGGTGGTGATCATTCAGCACATGGACGAAAAGTTCACCCCCGGCATGACCGACTGGCTGGGCCGCCAGAGCAAACTGCCGGTCCGCCTGCTCACCGCCGGCCGGCCGCCGGAGCCGGGCGTGGTCCTGGTCCCCTGCACCAAAGATCACGCCGTACTCGACGAAAAGGGCAACCTGGCCTATATCCGGGGCGGCGCCGAAGATTTCTATCACCCGTCGGTGGATATCTTTTTTAACAGCGTGGCCCGAAACTGGCCGGGCCACTGCGTTGGCGTGCTGTTGACCGGTATGGGCCGGGACGGGGCGGCGGGACTGCTGGCCATGCGCCAGCGCGGCTGGCTGACCATCGCCCAGGACCAGGCCAGTTCGGTGGTCTACGGCATGCCCAAGGCCGCCGTCGATCTGGGGGCGGCCAAACAGGTGCTGCCGGTTGACCAAATAGCGGCGGCGATCAGCAGCCGCCTGAGAGGGGAGAAATGATGACTACCAATCAGCTTAACGACCAGGAAACCGATCCGATCACCGGAGTCCGTTCCTATGGAATCAAAGTACTGCTGGTCGATGATCAGCGGATCATCGCCGAGGCGGTCCGCCGGGATCTTGCCGAAGCCGATGACATCGAGTTTCACTACTGCTCCGACCCGACCAAGGCGATCAAGCAGGCGGCGGAACTCAAACCCACCCTGATTCTTCAGGACCTGGTCATGCCCGAGATCGACGGCCTGATGATGCTCCGTTTTTACCGGGTAGCGCCGGAAACCGCCAAGATCCCGATTATCGTTCTCTCCACCAAAGAGGAACCGGAGACCAAAAGTGAGGCCTTTGCCCTCGGAGCCAACGACTATCTCGTCAAACTACCGGACAAGATCGAACTGATCGCCCGGATCCGCTACCATTCACAGTCCTATATTAATCAGTTGCAGCGCGACGAGGCATTCAGGGCGTTGCAGGAGAGCCAGAAACAGCTGGCGGAGGCCAATCAGGCCCTGCAGAAGCTCTCCTCCCTGGACGGCCTGACCGGCATTGCCAACCGCCGCCGTTTCGATGAGTTCCTGGAGGCGGAGTGGCGGCGGGGGCTGCGCCAGGCGCAGCCGCTGTCGGTGATCATCCTCGATATCGATTTCTTCAAGCTCTATAACGACCATTACGGCCATCAGCAGGGCGACGATTGCCTGAAGCAGGTGGCGGCAACCCTGGCCGGCACCGCCACCCGGGAGGGCGACCTGGTGGCCCGCTACGGCGGCGAGGAGTTCACGGTGGTATTGCCGGAGACCGAGGCCGAGGGTGCTTGGGCCGTGGCCGAGGAGCTCCGGACCGGTGTTCAGGAGCAGAAGATCCCGCACGCTCAATCCAAGGTCAGTGAGTATGTCAGCATCAGCGTGGGAACCGCCACCCTGGTGCCAACCCAGGACTCCAAACCGGCTGAGATCGTCGCCCTGGCCGACAAGGCGCTCTACCTGGCCAAGCAGGAGGGGCGCAACCGGGTCATGGGCCACGGGTAAGGCCCTATGGAATGAAGACTCCTATTGTTATATCTCCGCCGCAGCAGGCAATACGGGTCAAAAGTAACGTACCCCACAAACGCCGGTCACCAAAAAAAGGGCTAGCCGGTTTCGGCTAGCCCATTGTTTCCTGGCGGAGAGGGTGGGATTCGAACCCACGGACCACTTGCGTGGTCAACGGATTTCGAATCCGTCCCGTTCGACCACTCCGGCACCTCTCCCCATATTCTTATGGCCCCGCCGGCAGCCTGCCGGCCGGGACGGGGCATTCTACCGCAAAAGCGGGCCGCTGCCTTGTTATTTTTTAGGGCCCTGCCCTCTTGGCCCGAAAAAAATCACGGAGCAGTCCACCACACCCCTGGGCCAGCACCCCACCCCGCACGGCAAAGCGGTGGTTGAGCCGCGGATCCTGGGCCAGTTGAAACAGGGAGCCAACCGCCCCCGCTTTGGGGTCGGGGGCCCCGTAAACCAGCCGGTCGATCCGGGCCTGAATCATCGCCCCCACACACATCACGCAGGGCTCCAGGGTGACATAGAGGGTGGTTCCCGGCAGGCGGTGGTTACCGATCTCCGCCGCCGCCCGGCGCAAAACCACGATTTCGGCATGGGCGGTGGGGTCGCAAAGCTCCAGGGTTCGATTGCCGTCGGCGGCGATGGGCCGGCCCCCTGCATCCACCAGCAGGGCCCCCACCGGCACCTCACCCCGCCCTGCCGCCCGCCCGGCCTCGGCCAGGGCCGCTTCCATCCAGATCGCGTCCCGCTCCCCCTCCGCTGTTACCACGGAATTTATGCCGCTTCCCTGGCCGCTCTTTTTTGGGCCAGGGCGTAGTTGGCCGCCTCCCAGCCGGCCACACAGCCCTCACCCACCGCCTTGGCCATCTGCCAGGGCGGACCGGCGATATCACCGGCGGCATAAATTCCGGCAATACTGGTCTCCTGCTTCTTGTTGGTGGCGATATGGGAGAAGGTTTCGCTGTCCAGCATCACCCCTAAAGTAGTGGCCAGCTCCATCATTCCCTTGGCCCCCAGCTCAACAAAGACCCCGTCCACCGCCAAGGTACCGCCGCTCTCCAACAGCAGCGACTCCACCGCCTTGTCGCCACCGATCTCCTTGACCCACTCCCCTTCGTGGACCTGAACCGGGCTATTCTCCAGTTCGGCCCGCAATTCCGGCGACACCTCCAGCTTTTGGGCCACCAGATGAACCTCGGCCGCGTACTTGGTCAGGGTAACCGCCCCATCCACCGCCGCCGACTCGTTGCCCACCACCGCCACCCGGGCGTTGCGATAAAAATTGGCATCACAATCCACGCAGTAGCTGACCCCCTTACCGAGCAACTCCTTCTCCCCCTTGACTTTCAGCTTTTTGCGGGCGGTACCGGTGGCGAAGATCAGGGTCCGGGCCTTCAGCTCCCGGCCGCTTTCGATTCGCACCGTAAACAGATCTCCGACCTGTTCCACCCCGAGCAGGTCCTCGGTGAGCAGCTCCACCCCGAAGCGCCGGGCCTGGTTCAGGGCCACCGCCAGCAGGTCGCTGCCCTCGGTGACTCCGTCAACGCAGAGATAGTTCTCCACATGGGCCCGATAAATGCTGCTCCGCTCGGGCTTGCCCAGCACCACCACTCCCGCCTTCTTACGCACCGCGTGCACCGCCGCCTGCAAGCCGGCCGGCCCACTGCCGACAATCAATACATCCACGATATCTTCAGCCATCTTCCCTCTCCTTTTCCGTGGCATCCGCCTTTGGCCTTTGAATTGATCAACAGCAGGGAGTGTAACGGTTGCCGGTGGCTTTGGCAAGGGGGCAACCCCCTCCGCCTAAGCGCTGAAAAGAAAGTAAAAGGTCCCCACCAGAATCACGCTGGCCGCCCGAAAGAGCTGGCTGTAAACGATCAGCTCCCCCGCCAGACGGGGCGGGAAAATTCCGGCGTAATAGGGCAACTGGTGGCGCAGGGCCTGGATGGGCGCGGCGATCACGGTCCCGATCAGCAGGGCCAGTACCACGTCACGATTACTCAAGGTATGACCATCGAGCAGGGCTCCGGCGGCGGCCAGGCCGGCGGTGAGCTCGGTGGCCGCCACCAGGACAATCACCCCGATACTCTCCGGCTGCAGCCAGGAGAAAAAACCGATATGCTCCTCCACCCAGCCGCTGAGCCGGGCGAAATAACCCAGCCGGTTGGCCCAGAAGAAAAGTCCATAAATCGGAGTGGTGATCAACATGATCCGCAGCAGTCGCCGCTGGAGGCGGCGCCGGATCTTTCGCGCCAGCTCTCCAAACGACAAGCGCTCCTTGGCCTTGGTCTGGCCGCAATGGGAGGTGACGGGAACGGGCAGCAACAACCGGCCGGCCAGGGTGATCAGCAGGGTGCGCAGCAGGGCCGAGGTGAAGGTCAACCCCACATAGAGCAGGGCCGCCCCCTTGATAAAGGGAGCCATCATGAAAAAGACCGTCGGCAGATGGAGAAAAAAACGGGGCAGGCCGTGGAGCAGATGGGTGAGCAGCAGCTCCCGGCGCTGGATCTTGCCCTCCCGATAAGCCTCGGCCAACAGGGTGTTGGCGGAAACCCCCGAGACAAAGGCCAGGGCAAAGCTGCTGCCGGCAATCTCCGAAAAACGGCCATAACGGATGAAGGGGGCCGCCACCCGGGAAAGGGCCCGGCTCCAGCCCAACTCCTCGATCAGGCCGGCCACTACCAATCCCAAGGAGATAAAGAGAAAAATCTTGCTTAAGGGCAGTAGGAGCCCCCGGTACAGTTCGCTCAGTTCCACCGCCAACCCACCTTAAGGGAGCAAATAGGTGTCCAGCCGGGCCAGAAGCTCCTCCCGGCCCTCCCCGGTCTTGGCGGAGAAGAGGAGGCGATCGGCGGCGGTGATCCCCAGACCGGCGTCCAGGGCCCGAGCCTGGCGCTGCTGCTCGTTGCGGGAGAGCTTGTCCATTTTGGTGTACACCGGCAGATAAGGGACTGCAACGCTCTGCAACCAGCCGATCAGCATCCGGTCCAGATCCTTGAGGGCGTGGCGCAGGTCGATGATCACCACCACACAGCGCAGGTTGGGGCGGGTCTCCAGATAGGAGCTGATCAGCAGCCGCCACTTCTCCTGCAGCCCTTTATCAACCTTGGCGTAACCGTAACCGGGCAGATCCACCAGGTGCAGGGTTTCATCAACCAGATAGAAGTTGAGACTCTGGGTCTTGCCGGGGCGGGCGCTGACCTTGACCAGGTTTTTGCGCCGCACCAGGCAGTTGATCAGGCTGGATTTGCCCACATTGGAACGACCGGCGAAGGCGATCTCCGGCAGCTCCCCTTCCGGCAGGCGGGAGAGGCTGAAAACACTGTCCACGAAATGGATGTTATCGATTTTCATCCTCAATCCCGCCCCGCTCCGGGGGCATCAGCAGGTAAGTTGCCAATCAGATCACCTTGTTCAACGAATATTCGATGATCCCCTCGGCGCCGTGCTTGAGCAAGCGGGGAATCAGGTCACGCACCTCATGTTCGGAGATCACCGTTTCCACCGAAAACCACTCCTGCCTCCCCTCTTTCTGGTAAAGAGGGGAGACGGTGGGGGCGTTGAGACTGGGCAGCATCCCAATCACCTCATCCAGACGGCCCTTGGGCACGTTCATCTTAAGGCCGACGATCCGGTCGGCCTTAAGCGCCCCTTGGAGCAGCAGCGAGATATTTTCGATCTTCTCCCGCTTCCAGGGGTCAGCCCAAGCCTCCTTGCTGGCGATCAGTTGGGTGTTGGAACTCATCAACTCCTCGATAACCCGCAGGCCATGGGCCCGGATGGTGCTTTCGGTTTCGGTGACCTCGACAATGGCGTCGGCCAGCCCCGAAACCACCTTGGCCTCGGTGGCCCCCCAGGAGAAGGCGATATCGACGTTGATCTTGCGGGCGGCAAAGTAGTTGCGGGTAAAGTTGACCAGTTCGGTGGCGATCTTCTTGCCCTCCAGATCCTCCACCCGCTTGATCGGAGAATCCCCCGGCACCGCCAGCACCCAGCGGGTGGGCTTGCGACTCACTTTGGAGTAGACCAGATCGGCCACCACCACCACCTCGGAGCTGTTCTCCAGGGTCCAGTCCTTGCCGGTGATTCCGGCATCCAGCACCTGTTTTTCGATATAGACCGACATCTCCTGGGGGCGGCAGATGGAGCAGCTCAGTTCCGGATCGTCGATCTCGGGAAAATAGTTGCGGGAAGAGAGCTTGATCTGCCAGCCCGATTTGGCGAACAGCTCGATGGTGGCCTTCTCCAGGCTGCCTTTGGGAATACCCAGCTTCAACTGTCTCATCTCTTATATACCTCCGCGGGATCGAAAACCGGGGTTTCAGTAATTTCCAAGTGGGGTTCGGGGCCGGGAAAACCGGTCAGCCGCCGATAAAAACAGGTCCGATGGCCGGTGTGACAGGCCGCCCCGCCCACCTGTTCAACCCGGAAAACCACGGTGTCGGCATCGCAGTCAACCCGGATCTCCCGGACCTGCTGAATATGGCCGGAACTCTCACCCTTGAGCCAGATCTTGGCCCGCGAGCGACTCCAGTAGTGGGCCTGGCCGGTTTCCAAGGTGCGTTGCCAGGCGATCTCGTTGATATAGGCCAGCATCAGCACCTCGCCACTTTGATGGTCCTGGACGATGGCGGGCAGCAGCCCCTTCTCCCCCTTGCTGAAATCAAGCATCCTTCTCTTTTCCTCGCGTTTTCTCCGGCGCTTGGGCCTGGGCGGCCTCCCGCTCCCGCTCCCGCCCCAGCATGTTGATGATACAGGCGGAGCGGAACTTGCAGTACTCCTGGGGCCGATGGCAACGGGCCTCTTCCTCCCGCACCTTCTCCCGGTATTTTTCACAGAGCAGTTCCATTGCTTCACGCTTTCCCGTGGCCCGCTAAAGACAAAAGCAACAGAATAGGGCTATCATCCCGTATTGTCAAGCCGCAAAAAACGTCGCCTGCCCCCCGCCACAAAGCCCACCACCTTTTTTGCACGCCACCAATGATCATTTCGGTTATGTTATCACGTTGCCCGGCCGGAATCAGCGGGTCGGCTGCATCCGAATCACCTGCACTCCTTAACGTTGAATAACAGGGCCATGGAATACTTCAAGGTCGAGCTGGAACAGCTTGAGCAACTGCTGCAACAGATCCGCGTCGCCGTGGAACCCCTGGCCGGGGACGAGCGTTTACGGCAATGGTGGAAGGTCAATTTCGACAAGCACGGCGACCTCCTGGTGGAATATGGCCTGAAATCCAACCTGAAAAAGTCCCGGGACCTGGTTCGCGCAACCATCGAGACCATTCTCCAGGAGCTGGCCAAGCTGGAAAACGAGTACGGCGATCTGGCCATCGATATCCGCCGGGGAGCCATCCAGGTAGCCGCCGCCCAGGTTCGACTGCAAACGATAAAAAATCAGGCCGACCTCCTGGCCCCGGAGCTGCTCCGGCTGCAGGAGCATTGCCGCCCGCTGCTGGAGGCCGACACCCTGGTACGCCGGCTGCCGACCCTGGCCGGCTTGCTGCCCGGAGCCAAACGCGGCACCCCCAAAAACGCGCCGAGCCTCGAGCAGGGCCTGCGCTTCTTTCTCTTTGCCACCAAAGAGGCTACCGACCAGCAAGCCACCTCCCTGGCCGGCATTTTCGCCCGGGCCGCCGAGCTGGAGCGGCAACTGCGGGCCATCGAGTTTACTGAGCTGCCGCCCATGGCCGTCACCCTCCTGGAGGGGCTCAGGCAGGTCGGGGTCCGGGCCGCCGACCGCCTCAAGAACTACATCGAAGATTTCCAGCATCATCCCCCCAGTGAAATCAGGGCATTGCAGGATTTTCGCCAGCAGCTCGCCCAATCGCGCCGACGGGAGATCGGCGCGATCATCGACCAGTTGCCGCAACTGAGCGTCCGCTACGGCAACCTTCTCCTGGACCTCTCCCTGCGGGCCCGGGCCCTGCGCCACAACGAACTGATGCCGGCTCTGCTGGACAAACTGCAACTGCTCCACAAGAGCCTCGGTCAGGCCCTACCCGCCGAGCTGCAACGGCAAATCACCACCGGTGGCTCCCCCCTCAACCCGGAATGGCTGGCCGCCGAGCAAGCCACCGTTTTTTTCACCGGCCTGAGGGGAGTGATGCTCACCTTCAAGCTGCTGTTCCAAACCTTGACCGGCAACAAGAGCGTCAACGCCAATGAGTTGCAACGGCTGACGGTGGGGGCCCTCACCACCCTGCCCTACCATGGCGGCGGCAATGAGTTGGAGCGGACCAAGATCATGCTGGTGCTCAACGAAATGCTGGAAGAGTACGACCGCCCTTTCCCCTATGAACTGCTGCTGACCCACCTGCAAAAAGTGGTGAAGATCCACGGCGGCCGCCTGGAGCGAGCCATCCTGGGCCATTCGATCCGCGACCAGGGCAGCGGCTCCCACGAGCCGGATCAGAAGGCAGCCCGGCCAGACACCACCCTGGCCCGGCTGATCGACAAGCTGGAAACTTGGAGTGAGCGTTTCGAGGTTGTCTAGTCAACTGCTGCCCCCATCGCCCCCGGCCCAGTTTTTTTCCAGCCCAACCCTTGTGCCGGCGACCTTTTTTCGGCATAATACCTTGGTTGACCATTGCCCCCCCCAACCGGAAACCGAATCACACATTATCGAGGATATGAACTATGGCGCGTGGAGCGGCAGCAAAAGAGAACGACCAGGTAACCGTCCATTACGAGGGCAAACTGGAAAACGGCGAGGTGTTTGAATCTTCCGTCGATTCCGCCCCCATGACCTTTAAAATAGGCGACCAGATGGTGCTGCCCTCCCTGGAGCGGGCGATCATCGGCATGGAACCGGGCCAGAGCCGGACCGTCAGCATCCCACCCGAAGAGGGTTACGGCCCCCACCACGAGGAGCTGGTACTTACCGTCCGGCGCGACACCTTGGGCGAGGGTGAGATCAAACCCGGCATGGTGGTGGCCATGAACATGGAGCGGGAGGGCAAAACCCACCGGCTGCCCGCCCTGGTGCTGGAAACCGACGCCGCTCAGGTCAAGGTGGATTTCAACCATCCCCTGGCGGGCCAGGAACTCTTTTATACCATCACCCTGACCAAGATCGAATCGGACGCCGATTCCCATGCCGGCTGAACCAGAACCACGGACAGCCCTGCTCAGTATTGCCGGCTCGGACCCCTCGGGCGGAGCCGGCATCCAGGCCGACCTCAAAACCTGCACCGCCCTGGGAGTTTACGGGGCGGCGGCCATCACCTGCCTGACCGTACAAAACACCTTGGGGGTGCGCTACTTCCAGCCGCTTGCCCCCCAACTGGTTTACGATCAGATCCGGGCGGTGCTGGAAGATCTGCCGGTCAGCCATGTCAAGATCGGAATGGTGGGCTCCGCCGCCTTGGCCGCCGCCGTGGCCGCCGCCCTGGAAGATTTCACCGGGGAAGTGATCTATGATCCGGTGCTGCGGGCCGGAGATGGTCAGCGGCTCATGGCCGCCGGCGAGCTGGCCGGACTGGCCGGCGCCCTGTTGCCTAAGGTGACCGTCCTGACCCCCAATCTGCCGGAGCTGGCCTGCCTGAGCGTGGCCCCCCCCACGGCCCCCGATCCCGATGAGGAGCAACTGCTCCGCCGGGCCGACATCCTGCTGGCCCGGTTTCCCAACCTGCGGGCGGTGGTAATCACCGGCGGTCATCGCGACCAGGAGGAATCCATTGTCCGGGATCTGCTGGTACTGCGACCCAACCAACCGGAGCGGGTGGTGGAAAGCCGCCATCCCCGCCTGCCCAGCGCCAATCTCCACGGTACCGGCTGCACCTTTGCCACCGCCCTGGCCGCCTGGCATCTGCGTGGCGCCTCCTACCCCGAGGCGTTCCGGCGGGCCGCCGTCTTCACCCTGGCCGCGATCCGGGCCGGGGCCGGGCTGACCATGGGGGGCGGTAACGGCCCCCTGGGGCATCATCTGCTGGTGCGGCCGCAAGAGGTTTAAAATGCCCTCCTTTATCGAACCCAGTGGTCATTTTCGGGTTATTGTCCACCGCCCCGGCTATCGGGTGCGCAACCTGCGTTGCCACGACTTCCCGGCCACCCTTGGCCTGACCACCACCGACCAGCCGGTGACCAACAGCGCCAACTTCCCCCCCGACGACCTGGAGGTGACCGCGGCCGACCTGGTTTATGAGATCCCCAACCCCCTGACCTTTCGGGGAACCACCTTTATCAGCCGGGCCTGGGCCGAAACCAGAGCCCTAAACCCGGCCGGGATCGCCCTCCCTCCGCCGCCGAAAGCGGTTTCTCTGCGGGAAACCCTGCCCGCCGGCCTAAGCCTGGAGGAGTTTCTGCGAATACTGCCCCGGCCCCTGCGGCTGACCCTGGCCGGCAGTTCCAGGGATCCCGTCGAACTGGTGGCCCTGGCCGCCGGCTGCTGCGAATTTGTTTACGGGGCCGGAGACCCGCCCCCGCTGACCGGTTTACGCTACCGGCAGAGCGAAAATGGGCCCAGGCCGGTGATCCACGACCACGACCTGTATGAGACGGTGGCCAACAACCCCCAGCTGCCCGCCCCCTACAAGGAGGTCATGGTGCTGCGGCCCGGCGCCCAGGGCGGCAGCGAGATCGTCGGGGAATACGGCGAGCCCGGCGGGGCCACCCATACCTTTGAATACCTGCGGCGCAACAGCTATATTCCCTGGGGGCATTACGCCGCCAATCTGGCTGACGACGCCGTCCGTTATCGGATCGACGATCTCACCCCGGCCGACATGACCGGCCTGCGCCATCTCTACTACCAGCGAACCTACCTGCGCCTGGCCGAGATGCTGGGCCTGCCGCTACCCTGGCGCCGGCGGACCTTGAATCCGGAGGAGCTGGAGGAGTTGCGCCGCCGGCTCCTGCCCCGAATCCAAAGCGCCCCCCCCGGTCTGCCCTTCACCGCCACCCTCTGGGGCTGGAATTTCGGCTACGATTTTTCCGGCAGCGGCTTTCGCCTCCATGCCTCCCACCAGCAGATCCACCAGCAATACGCCCTGATCCCACCACCGCCGGCCTTTGCCTGCGGCGATCAGGTAAGCCGCTGCTGCGCCGAGTACCGCCAAGAGAGCGGCCGGGGACTGTTCGCCGATTACCTGCGGGCCCTGAAAAACAACACCAGGGTTGATGGCCGGCCGCAGGCCCCGTCCGACCTGATCATCCATGAGGACCGCCAGGTGATGCTCTTCGTTCCCAAGGCCCAGGTATCCCAGTGGGAGCTGCAGATCGTCTGCCGGGAACCGGTGGGCAACATCCTGGAGGCCGACACCGCCTGCCGGGCCGCCCTGGATTCGGCCCTGCTGCTGGCCCAGCGGATCCTGGCGGCCCTGGGCGCCACCCTGGTCACCAGCCTGGAGTACGCCAAACGGCTGGACAACCCCGACCCCGACCAGCACCTGCTTTACTCCCTGCTGCCCAAGTTACCCTGGTCCATGGGGGCCTTCAGCGAGGCCCAGCAACGCTTTATCTGCGGCCACTATCCCGAGGATTTCGCCGCGATCTGCCGGGAAAAGGCAAAAAGCCTTCCTTCCACCCCGCCACCACCAGGTTGACCTTGACTTTTCTGCCGGATTTCACCATGCTGGCCCAATGAACGACCATCCGGGGCATAAACGGGAGATCTTCTCCTACCGGCGGGTGATCGCCGCCATGCTGGCGGTGCTGCTGCTGATCCTCGCCCTGGTCAACTTTACCCTGCTCAAACAGCAGCGCCGAGCCCACCTGGCCCAGACCGAAACCCAGATCTCCTACCAGCTGGCGGCCGCCGCCGCCTTCCTCACCGAACCGCTCCTCAAGTATCGCTTCGCCGACGTGGAGGAGTTCTTGCGGCTGCTCTTCACCACCCACGAAGATGTTCTGCTGCTGGAGGCCCACTCCCCCTCGGGCCATCTGCTCAGCCGCTTCAGCCGAGAGGGGGGATCCCCCTTTGTCATCAGCCGCCGGCAGGAGGTGCTCTACCAGGGGCGCCACCTTTTGACCCTGAGCATGCAAAAGGATTATGCCCAGACCGAGGCGATCCTGATCGAGATGCGCAACCGCCTGCTGGCCGTCTCGATCATGATCACCGCCGTGCTGGGCCTGATGCTCTGGGTGGTGTTCCGCCGTCTGGCCATCGAACCCCTGGAGCAGGAGATCTCCCGCCGCCGCCGGGCGGAACAGGAGATGGCCGCCACCAACCGGGAACTGGACGCCTTCGCCTATTCCATCTCCCACGACCTGCGGGCCCCGCTGCGGGGCATCGACGGCTTCAGCCTGGCCCTGCAGGAGGATTACGAGGAGAAACTGGACGCGGAGGGCAAGGACTACATCCGCCGGATCAGATCCGGCTGTGTGCGGATGGGGCTGCTGATCGACGATATGCTCCAGCTCTCCCGCCTCTCCCGCAGCGAGATCAAGCGAGGCCGGGTCGATCTCAGCGCCCTGGCCGGCGAGATTACCGCCGAACTGCGGAAAAGCGCGCCGGAGCGCCAAGTGCTGTTCAATATCGAACCGGGAGTCACGGTGGAGGCCGACCCCGTGCTGTTACGGGCGGTACTGGAAAATTTACTGAGCAACGCCTGGAAATTCACGGCCAAAATTACCACGCCGGAGATAAGTTTCGGACGGATCATGGAGGATGGCGAGCAGATCTGTTTTGTGCGCGACAACGGGGCCGGCTTCGACATGACTTATGCCGACAAACTGTTCACCCCTTTCCAACGCCTGCACACCGTGCGGGAGTTTGAGGGTACCGGCATCGGACTGGCCACGGTCCAGCGGATCATTCACCGCCACGGCGGCAGAATCTGGGCTGAAAGCCAGGTCAACAAGGGCGCGGTTTTTTATTTTACCGTTTAATCACAAGGAGCAGGGGATGAAAAACAAGATAATCCTACTGGTGGAGGACAATCAGGACGATGAGATTCTAACCATCAGGGCGCTTAGCAAAAATAATATCCTCAACCGGGTGGTGGTGGCCCGGGACGGGGCGGAGGCCCTGGATTACCTTTTCGGCCGGGGTGACTACGCCGATCGTGACCCCACGGACTTGCCCGAGCTGGTGCTGCTGGACATCAACCTGCCCAAACTCAGCGGCCTGGAGGTTTTAAAACAGATCCGCAACGACCCCCGCACCCGACTGCTGCCGGTGGTGATGCTGACCACCTCCAACGAGGAGCGGGACCGTCTGGGCAGTTACCAGTTGGGGGCCAACAGTTTCATTCGTAAACCGGTGGACTTTTCCCAGTTCAGCGAGGCGATCCGCCAGCTGGGGGTTTACTGGCTGGTCCTGAACCAGGGCCCACCCCATGAGCAGAAAAACTGATTTCCCAGGACCAGGGATTTGTCATGGCTGAGCAACTGCGGGTTTTACTGGTGGAGGATGCCGACGATGACGCGGCCTTGATCCTCCGCGCCCTCAAAAAAGGGGGCTACGAACTAGAACACCTCCGGGTGGAAACGGCCGCGGAGCTGCGGGCCGCCCTTGAGCGACAGCCCTGGGATCTGATTCTGTCCGACTACGCCATGCCCCACTTCAACGGCATGGAGGCCCTGGAGCTGGTCAAGGAGCATAATCTGGAGGCCCCCTTTATCCTGGTTTCCGGAGCGGTGGGCGAGGAGACCGCCACCGAGATCATGCGCAGGGGGGCCCGGGATTACGTGATGAAGGACAAGCTGGCCCGCCTGGTGCCGGCGGTTCGGCGGGAGCTGGCGGAAACCCGTGAAAAGGAGCGACAACGGCAAAACCAACGGAAACTCCAGGCCCAGCTTAACCAGGCCCAGAAGATGGAGGCGATCGGAACCCTGGCCGGGGGAGTGGCCCACGATTTCAACAATCTGCTCACCGTGATCAAAGGTTACGCCGAAATCGCCCTGCAGCGAATCAAGGCGGGTGAGCCGGGCCATGAGGAGTTACGGGGCATTCTGGAGGCGGCCCACCGTTCCACCCAGCTTACCCGGCAACTGCTGGCCTTTGCCCGCAAGCAGACCGCCCATCCCCAACGGCTGGATCTCAATCAGACCGTGGGCGGCACGCTCACCATGCTGCGGCGTCTGATCGGTGAAGGTATCGAGCTGCGCTGGCGGCCCGCCGCCGAGCTTTGGCCGGTGGAGATCGATGCCGGCCAGATGGACCAAATCCTGGCCAACCTCTGCGTCAACGCCCGGGACGCGGTGGGCGGCGATGGCCTGATCAGCATCGAAACCAACAATGTCGTGCTGGACCGGGATTATTGCGCCGCCCATGCCGAGGCCAGCCCCGGCGACTATGTCCTGCTCACGGTTAGTGACGACGGTACCGGCATGAGCCCGGCGGTGCAGCAACACATCTTCGAACCGTTCTTCACCACCAAGGGGGCCGACAAGGGTACCGGCCTGGGCCTGGCCACGATTTACGGAATTATCAAACAGAACGGCGGCTTCATCAATTTCTATAGCGAGCCCGGCCGGGGCACCACCTTCCGCATCTATCTTCCCCGCCGGGATGAACCCCAAGGGGAGCCGGTGGCGGCAGCCCCCGAGCCGCTGCCGGAGCAGCTGGTGGGGGGCAAGGAAACCATCCTGCTGGTGGAGGATGATGAAGCGATTCTCATGGTGACCGCCAGAATTCTGGAGGGGCTGGGCTACCGGGTACTGACCGCCGCCACCCCCGGGGCGGCCCTGGAGGTGGCCGCCCGGCATCCCGAAAAGATCGACCTTTTGCTCAGCGATGTGGTGATGCCCGAACTCAACGGCCAGGAGCTCGCCCGGCAGATCCGGGCCTCCCAGCCCGGGATCCGCTGCCTCTTCATGTCAGGCTACACCGCCGATGTGATCAGTAGCAACGGCCTGCTGGATCAAGGGGCCAATTTTCTGGCCAAACCCTTCTCGCTGCCGGAGCTGGCCGCCAAAGTCCGCGCCACCCTGGTCTGATCCCGGCCGCCACCCCGTCCCGCGAACCGACTGGTGATTACACCCGCTCTGACAAGTTGCGTTTCGCCGATTTACAAAAAAGGGCGGTTGCGGTAGAGTGCCACCCTTGCGGGGGAAGCCCCGGCCGGTAATCAATCGTTTTGCAACTGGGAAAAATAAGATAATGAAACAGGGCTATTACGGCGACTGGGGCGGAGCTTTCGTGCCGGAAATTCTGCATGAAACCTTCCGGCAGCTCAACGAGGTCTTTGCGGCGGCCAAACGGGATCCGGCCTTCTGGCGCGAGTATGTCGAACTGATGGGCAGCTACTCCTGCCGCCCCACCCCCCTGACCTGCGCCGAGAACCTGAGTCGCCGGTTTGGCGGGGCCCGAATCTATATCAAACGGGAAGACCTCAACCACACCGGGGCCCATAAGGCCAATAACGTCATGGGCCAGGGATTGCTGGTCCGGCGAATGGGGAAAAAACGGGTGATCGCCGAGACCGGGGCCGGCCAGCACGGGGTGGCCACCGCCACCATGGCCGCCAAGTTCGGCTTTGAGTGCACGATCTACATGGGAGCCGAGGATGTCCAGCGCCAGCGGCCCAATGTTTTCTGGATGGAGAAGCTGGGAGCCCGGGTGGTGCCGGTCACCTCCGGCTCGCAAACCCTGAAGGACGCCATCAACGAAGCCTTTCGCGACTGGGTGGCTAACATGGACTCCACCCACTACGTGATGGGCACGGTCTGCGGCCCCCACCCCTTCCCCGAAATAGTGGCCTGGTTCCAGAAGATCATCGGCGAGGAGGTCAGGGGGCAGATTCTGGCCAGCCACGGCAAACTGCCGGCCAGAGTTTACGCCTGCGTCGGCGGCGGTTCCAACGCCATGGGGATCTTCCAGGGTTTTCTGGCCGATACCCAGGTGGAACTGGTGGGGGTGGAGGCCGGCGGCAAGGGGCTGACCAGCGGCCAGCACGCCAGCCGTCTGGCCGGCCACGACGCTTCGCCGGGGGTGGCCCAGGGCTACAAGACCATGTTTCTCCAGGATGATGACGGCCAGATGCGGGATACCCACTCGGTGGCCGCCGGCCTGGATTACATCGGGGTTTCACCGATTATCACCGACCTCTGGCAACAGGGCCGGGTCCGCATGACCGCCGCCACCGACGCCGAGGTGATGGAGGCCCTGGACCTGACCATCCGCCAGGAGGGGATCATTCCGGCCCTGGAATCGGCCCACGCCTTTGTCCAGGCCTTCAAGGAGGCGGGAGAGCTGCCGGAGAGCGAGGCGATCATCATCAACCAATCGGGCCGAGGCGACAAGGATATCTTCACCATCGCCCACGCCTTCAACGATCCATCCTGGAAGGAATTTATCCGGGCCAAGGGGCGGGAATATGCAGCTTGAACAAGAGCTTCGAGCCAAAGCGGCTCAAAAGGATGATATCCTGCTGATGACCCATCTGGTCCTGGGTTACCCCTCCCTGGCCGTCAACCGGGAGGTGATCGCCCAGATGGTGGCCGCCGGAGTTGATATCATCGAACTCCAGATCCCCTTCTCCGAGCCGGTGGCCGACGGACCGGTGATCCTCAAGGCCAACCAGGAGGCGATCGACGCCGGCATCCGGGTGCGGGAATGTCTGGAGTTCGCCGCCGAAATGGCCGCCACCCACCCCATCCCCTTCCTCTTTATGACCTACTACAATATTCTGTTCAAATACGGGGTGGAGGGCTTTCTGGAGCAAACCAGGGCGGCGGGCCTGCGGGGCCTGATCATTCCCGATCTGCCCCCCGAGGAGGGTGAGGAGTATCTGGCCGGTTGCCGGCGGTTGGAGCTGGCGCCGATCCAGATCTTTGCCCCCACCAGCAGCGACGACCGCATGCGCTACCTGGCCGGCCAGGGCGCCGGCTTTATCTATTGCGTGGCCCGCCGGGGGGTCACCGGGACCCAAACCAGTTTTGACCAGGAGTTCGACCACTACATCAAACGCTGCCGGGCAGCCACCGACCTGCCCCTGGCGGTGGGTTTCGGGATCAGCAACAGCCGGGATGTGGAAATGCTGCGGGGCAAGGCGGAG
The DNA here is from genome assembly GCF_044068625.1 of Desulfurivibrio modestus. Taxonomy (NCBI): domain Bacteria; kingdom Pseudomonadati; phylum Thermodesulfobacteriota; class Desulfobulbia; order Desulfobulbales; family Desulfobulbaceae; genus Desulfurivibrio; species Desulfurivibrio modestus. The sequence goes on along the minus strand of NZ_JBIPKH010000009.1, from coordinate 86,053 downwards.
ATCGCGGTGATCGGTTCGGCCACCATTCGCCTGGTCGAAGAGCAGGGGCCGACGGCGGTCGGCCCCTTTATCAAGGGTCTGCGTTAAATGCTTTCGCCGGATGGCAGGGTGAGGGCGGGAAACTCATCGGCCCGGCGGTGGGGGGCGACGATGCAGTTGCGGCCAATCACCGCCTTGGCGGGAATTTGGGCCATCTTGCCGATCAGACTGATCCCGGTATAGAGATGTTTGGGGTGGATCCGGTTGGCCACCTCCCGGTCCTCACCATGCCCCACCCGGGCGCCCTGGCCCACCTGCACCCGCTTGTCGAGAATGGCCAGATCCACCACCGCTCCCCCCTCCACCCGGCAGTCATGAAAAATGATCGAATCGCGCACCACCGCTCCGGGGCCAATCCGCACCCCCGGCGAAAGCACCGAATTGATCACCGTACCCTCGATCCGGCAACCAGCTGAGATCAAAGAGTTTTTAGCCTGCCCGCTCCCAATAAAACGGGCCGGACAGCGGTCAAAGGGCAACCCCTCCGCCTCGGGGTTGGAGCGGATTCCCCAGGCCGCCGGATTGATGGGGGAATCGGGCAGCAGCAGATCCATATTGGCCTCCCAGTAAGCCTGGATCGTCCCGACATCCCGCCAGTAACCCCGGAAGGAGTGGGCGTAAACCCGGTCCACCGGAATCGCCCGGGGAATGATATCCATGCCGAAATCCACGTCACTGCGGTACTTCTCCAAGCTGGCCAGCAGATAATCGGTGTTGACGACGTAGATCCCCATGGAGGCCAGATCGGTGCGGGGCACCGCCGGCTTCTCCTCCCAATCCACCACCCGGCCATCCTCGCCGGTGATCGCCGCCCCGAACTGGTGAATTTGCTCCCGGGGCACCACCATGGTGGCCACGGTCAGGTCCGCCCGTTTGCGGCGGTGATCCCGCAGCATCTCGTCCAGATCCATGCTGTAGATGTGATCCCCGGAGAGGATTACCACCTCCCGGGAGGGGTGGGCCCGGATAAAATCGATGTTCTGGCGCACCGCGTCGGCGGTGCCCTTGTACCAGTCCGACTCCTTGAAGCCGGTACGGGGCGGCAGGATCTTGACCCCCCGGGTGCGGCCGGTGAAATCCCAGGCCGCGCCATCACCAATGTGCCGCATCAGCGACAGCGGTTTATACTGGGTCAACAGCCCCACCTGGGTGAAACCGGAGTTCATCACGTTGCTGAGGCTGAAATCGATGATCCGGTAGATCCCGGCAAAGGGCACCGCCGGCTTGGCCCGGCTCTGGACCAGATTGTTGAGCCGGCTGCCCACCCCGCCGGCCAGCAGCAGCACCAGGGCGTCATTCTTCCCCCAACTCATCGCACCACCTCCCCGTCGGCAATGACCCCACGCACCATCTTCTCGGGCCCCAGGTCGGGATAGAGGGTGCAGCCGGCCCCGATCTTCATCCCCACCGGAATTTCGTTGTTCCAGCCCAGCACCGTGACCCCGCCCCCCGAGCCCGATGCGGCCCCGACCGTAACCCCTTCGCCCAGGGTGACGTTGACATCGGCGATCACCTTATGCAACCGGCAGTCGCGGCCCACCACGTTATCGAAAAAGAGGACCGAATCGCGCACCACCGCCCCGGCCTTTACCTGCACCCCGGGAAAGAGGATCGAATTTTCCACCCGCCCCTCCACCCGGCAGCCGTTATAGACCAGGCTGTTGACGATTTCCGCGTCCTTGCCAGCCCTGAGCGGCGGATAGTCCCGAATGCCACGATGGTCGAGGTTGGTACGCAGCCCCCACTGATCCAGGGGCAGTTTGGGATTTTCCCCCAGCAGATCCATACTGGTTTGCCAGTACTCATTAATGGTCCGGGTGTAGCCCCAGTAGCCGCGGAAGCGGTAGCCATAAACCTTGCGCCGGGCCGCCATGGCCCGGGGGATGATATCGCGGCCGAACTCGAAGGACTGATCCTCGCGGGCATTGGCCTCCAACAGGGCGTACAGGGTTTTGGGCTTGAAGCAGTAAACGGTCATCGAGGCCTGATTAAAAGCGGGCTTGGTCGGCTTTTCCTGGTACTGAAGGATCCGGCCGCCCCGGTCCCCATCCTCGTCGTCGATCTCGGCCACCCCGAAACGGTGGGCCTCGGTGAGGGGAACCTCCACACAGGCCATGGTGCAGTCGGCATCCTTCTGCCGGTGGTAATCGATGATCCCACGGTAATCCATGTGATAGAGATGATCCCCGGAAATTATCAGAATGGTTTCCGGGTCATGGAACTGGATGAAGTCCAGGTTCTGGCGCACCGCATCGGCCGATCCCCGGTACCAACTGCTCTGGCCAAACCCCTGGTAGGGGGGCAGAACAAAAACCCCGCGGTAACGGCCGAGCATGTCCCAGGAGGCGCCGATGCCGATATGGTTGATCAGGGAGAAGCTGCGATACTGACTGAGAACGGCCACCAACTCCAACCCGGACTGGAGCAGGTTGCTCAGGGCGAAATCGATCACCCGGGCAAAGCCGCCAAAAGGGACGGCGGATTTGGGGCGATGGGCGGTCAGCACGCTCAACTCATCGACCCGCCCCCCGGCCAGGACCACGGCCAAAACCTTGGGCTTCAACTTCGGCATGCTAACCCCTCCTACATATGTTTGGTGGTGAGGCGAATCAGGGTATTGGTGTTGATGCTGCTGGCATCCTTGTCCATGTTTTTCAGCGGCACCTCGGCCCGGGCCGACTCCCGGTGCCCGCCGGCGCTCCCGGCCTGGCCGAAGGTTTTTTCCGCCAGGCGACCAGCATTCTTCTTATACCCGTCGCAGCGAAAAATAACCACCAGCTTGTCATTGTGAATGCCGGAAACGAAAACCCAGGCGGCCTCATGGACCTGCTTGAGGAAGTCGGCGATCAGCACCAGGATATCGGGGCTGGGCACCTTGCCGACATGGGCGTAAAGCCGCTGCTTGCTCAGCTTCATCTCGTTTAAGGCGGTGCGAAAGTAGTTCAGTTCCGAACGGCGCAGGGAGGAGTGTTCAATCTTGCGCACCAGATTGAGGTTGGCCAGATTGAACAGGTAGCGGAAAGAGATGGCATCGGCCAGGGTGACCTTTTTCTCGAAATTCTGGGTATCGACCTTGATCGCGTAAAAAAGGGCGGTGGCCAGGGCCACCGAGGGCCGGATGCCGGCGGCCCGCAGGTACTCCACCATCATCGAGGCGGTGGCTCCGTACTCTTTGCGGATATCCACGAAGGTGGCGGCCCACCCCTTGGTGGCGGGGTGGTGATCGAGCACCACATCAAAAGGGATACTCTCGAAGGAGGGCAGGTGGGGAGGCTGGGAGTCCAGGATCACCCTTTTGCTGAACTCGGTGGGCTTGACCGTGTGCAGCCTTTCGGCGGGAATCTTGAGCAGATCCAGCATCACCAGGTTGTTGAGCCGGCGGATTGCGTTGGGGTAGGCGATGGTGACCGCCTTGACCCGATAGCGCAGCAGCCGCTTGATCGCCATGGCGCCGGCCAGGGCGTCGGGATCGGCGTTGATCACCACCAGCACGGTGTCCTCTTTGTCGAAGACGCTCCAGAACTCCTGCAGGCGCTCCTTGGCCGTCTTTTTGGAGTTGCGTTTGCGATTGGGATTGGGCCCGGGAACCCCGGCCTGGGCGGTTCCGTTGCCCTTGGTTGCGGCGCCGTTGTTTTTCATCAGCGCTCTATACCATATACCACCCGCCAACCGCAACCGGCCACCGGCCCCCCCCTCACCGGGCCGCAAATCACATGACTTCAGGGACAAATTATGCTACTTATCTCCACACCATGCCGCCCAGCAAAAACCTGACCATAACCGCGTATTTTGATGGCCGCCCCGGCCATGAGAAACAGACCAAGGCCCTGATCCGGGCCCTGGGCCGCCTGACCCCGGTCAACACCACAGAGGTGCGCCTGACCGGTGCCCCGCCCGCCGACCATCACCGGCCACCCCGGGGGGCGGGTGATGGCAAGGGAGCCGCCGCCGACCTGCTGATCGGCAGCGGCCGCCGGACCCATCTGCCCCTGCTCCTGGCCAAGCTGAGATCAAGGGGCCGCTCCCGGGCGATCTGCTGCATGAACCCCAATATCCTGCTGCGGGGCCTCTTTGATCTCTGCCTGGTCCCCGCCCACGACGGAGTCCGGGCCGGGGCCAATATTTTCCCCACCGATGGCCCCCCCTGCCTGACCACGGATCAGGGGCGGCATGAAACGAACCACAGCCTGTTGCTGATTGGCGGCCTGGACCCCAAGAGCCACTTCTGGGACCAGACCCAGGTTCTCCACCAGGCCCAAACCCTGCTGGATCAGCGCCCGGATCAGCACTGGACCATCTCTTCCTCCCCCCGGACGCCCCCGGCAACGGTGGCCGAACTGGCCGAACTGGCCGCGACCCGCGAACGCGTCCAGTTCTGGCCGGCCCCGGCCACCCCCCCCGGCTGGATCGAGGAGCAGTATGACCGCCACCGGGAGGTTTGGGTCACCGCCGACAGTATTTCCATGGTTTACGAGGCGCTGAGCGCCGGCTGCCGGGTGGGAATTATGCCGGTTAAGTGGCGGCGGCAGCAGAACAAATTCCAGCGGGGCCTGGACCTGCTCCGGCAGCGGGGCCAAATCATCTATCTGGCGGAGCGGTTGGCCGGCAAAAAATTTCCGCCGGCGGTGGCGCCGCTGGTGGAGGCGGAACGTTGCGCCAAGGAGATCCTGGGAAGATGGTGGCCGGAAAGATTGTCGTAGCCCAGGTATTGCCCGAACTGCAGAGCGGCGGGGTGGAGCGCGACACCCTGGAGTTGGCCGGCTACCTGGCCCAACGGGGCCACCAGTCGCTGGTGATCTCCGGAGGCGGCCGCCTGGTCTCCCGGCTGGAGGCCGAGGGCAGTGAACATATCACCATGAATCTGGGCAGAAAAAGCCCATCCTCCCTGACCTTTATCCCTCCCCTGCGCCGCCTGCTGCGCCAGCGCCGGGTGGATATCCTCCATCTCCGTTCCCGGATGCCGGCCTGGATCGCCTACCTGGCCTGGAAAAGTCTGCCGGCCGGCCGGCGTCCCCACCTGGTCACCACCTTCCACGGCTTTTATTCAATCAATAGCTACAGCGCGATCATGACCAGGGGGGAGAAGGTGATCGCCGTCTCCCGGGCCATTGCCGACCATATCCAGCAGCACTATCAGGTGCCCAAGCAGCGGATCGAACTGATCCACGACGGGGTGAACACCGATACCTTCCACCCCGGGGCGGTGCCCCCCCAACGGGTGGCCGCCCTCCGGCGGCAATGGCAACTCCCGGCGGCGGGGCCGATCATCATGCTGCCGGGCCGGATCACCCGCCTGAAAGGGCACGATATCTTTCTGCGAAGTCTGGCCCAGATCAAGGAGTTGCCATGGCTGGCGATCTGCGTGGGTGACCTCGAGGATAATCCGGAGTACGCCGGGCAACTGCGGCAGCTTTCCGCCAGCCTGGGCCTCGCTCAGCGGGTCAAATTCGTGGGCCACTGCTCGGAGATGCCCGCCGCGCTGCTGCTGGCCGACCTGGTGGTTTCCGCCACCTCCACCGCCGCCGAGGCCTTCGGCCTGACCACGGTGGAGGCCGGGGCCATGGGCCGGGCGGTGGTGGCCACCGCCCACGGTGGCAGCTTGGAGACCGTACTGCCCGGCCAAACCGGTTGGCTGGTGGAACCCAACAATCCCACCGCCCTGGCCTTCGCCCTCAAGGAGGCGCTCGGCGATCCCGACCGCCGGCAAAGGCTGGGCGCCGCCGCCCAGGAGTGGATCAATAGCAACTTTACAACGGCAAGGATGTGTGCTAAAAGCCTGAATCTTTACCAACAGTTAATAAGATAATTCGCCAACGCCCCCCCGCGGAACCGGTGTTACCAGGCCGGTTCCACTGGCCGCTTCGGCTTGACACAATCCGGAACCGACCATGAACTTTATCGATAAAGCAATGAGTTCAGCCCTGGGACGCCAAGCCTCCCTGCTGCTGGTCTTCGCCTTCCTCCTGCTGCTCCCCTTCCGGCGCCTGTTCGAACTCCCCTTGAGCCTGATGGCCCTGCTGGGGCTGATCATCCTGCTCAGCCAGCGGACCACCCTCTGGCAACGGCCGGGAATCCGCCTCTTCTCTATGATTTTTGCCGCCTTCTGGCTGCCGATGCTCCTCTCTCTGATCGGCGCGATCAACCCCGAACGGAGCGTGAACACCATCGCCGCCTTTTTCCGCCTCTATTTAGCGGGAATCTTTATCATCATTACCATCAACAGCGCCGAAAAATCGGAAAATCTGCTCCGCCTCAGCGCCTGGGTGCTGCTGATCTGGGTCGCCGACGCCCTGCTGCAGATTGCCGTGGGTTACAACAGCCTGGGCTACACCGCCCCCGGCGGCCGGATCAACGGTTTTTTTGGTGAACTGCGCCCGGAACTGGGGGTACACCTGCCGGTCCTGGCGCCGCTGCTGCTGTTTTACGCCCATCGCTTCTGGCCCAAACTTGGCCAGCTTCTCCTGCTGGCGGCCGTCGCCCTGGTGGTGTTCATGTCCGGCAGCCGCAACGGCTGGATCATGTTCACCATGGTCTTCGCCGGTCTGGCGGCCTGGATGATCTGGCAGGACCGGCAAAGGGCCCTCCGCTGGATCGCCCTGGCCGCCATCTTGATGACCGCCACCCTGACGGGGACCTATTTCCTCTCTTCCACTTTCGCCGGCAAGGTCAACCATTCCCTGCGGGCCTTCAGCGGCGATCTGGAGTCGTTTGACGCCGCCACCAGCCGCCGGGTCCCGATCTGGCAGACGGCGAGCCGGATGTTTATCGACAACCCGATCAACGGAGTCGGGGCCCGGGGCTTCCGCTATGCCTACCGGAGCTACGCCGCCGACCCGGAGAACGACCCCTTTCTCAGCGAGCCCGACTCCCTGGGGGCCTACCAGCCCCATCTCACCCTCCTGGAGATCGGGGCCGAAACCGGAATCATCGGTCTTGCCGGTTTCGCCGGGGCCTGGGGGATGCTGATCATGGTCTGGTGGCGGGCCGGGCCAAGCCAGCGCCAGGAGTTCTTCCCCTACATCCTGGCGGTGGCGGTGGTATTTTTCCCCCTCAACTCCCACCACGCCCTCTACGCTTCCGATTGGTCGGCCGTCTGTTTCTGGCTGACCGCCCTGTTCTGCGCCGCAGCGGGTTACACCGCCCGCCCAGACCACCGATCATCATGGATCTGCTGAGCCGTGAGCACTTACCCAGCAAGGGCGGGCGGCCTCTGGAAAAATTCAAGCAGAACTTGTGCTCCCTCGGTGATCATCCCCCGCTATGTCGAATGTTTCAAGCGCCTCCAAACAGGCTCGACCTTCACCAACCTCGAGAATAAAGAAAAATGAGCCAGAAGTTGATTTTACAAGATGATCATATTCTGGGCCGGGGAGGGTTGAGGGTCTGTTATCTTCATCCCCAGGATCCCAATTTAGTGATCAAGTTGCCAGTCGGCGGCAAAACAGAAGAAATAAAGGCTAATATTAGCGAGCTTAAAAGCTTTCAGGCCTTAGTCGCCAAACACGGTCAACTCCCCTTCATCAGCCGTTGCCACGGCTTGGTCAATACCAACCGCGGGGAAGGCCTGGTTTGCGACTGCATTCGTGACGCCAGCGGGGCGGTTTCAAAAACGATCTGGGATCTTTTCACTTCGGGAAAGAAGTACGACATAGACAACATAATCTTGTTAGCTACCGATTTTTGCAATTTTTTACAGAAAAATGACGTCTGGCTTTTTGATCTGAATCTGCAAAATTTGGCATTACAGGTTCAGCACGGCTCTTCATGCCGGATTATTGCCATAGATTTAAAGGGGCGCTTCAGCAACAACGAGTTTATCAAGATATCGAGCTATTTTGATTTCTTCGCGCGCCGCAAAGTTAAGCGCAGGTGCCACCAACTGCTTGCCACTCTCCACTCTTATAAAAAGGAGGGTGAAAAGGGCTGACCGCTAGCACGAAGGCCGTACCGGCCAGCTCTGTTAGCGCCAGTACTCGGCAAGCCAGGGGGTGGGCCTGACGGTCTTGTAGAACTTTTTATACCAGGGCACCGGCGCGCCCCAGGCCCCGGCGATCGCCTCGGGAGGGTTGGGATTGCCGTGAAAGACAATGACCCGGGCCTCCTTGCCGGCCTGTTTGGGGGTGAGAAAACTGTTCAGAATCCCCCCGGGCATACAGTGGAACTTGAAGCTCCGACACCACTCAGCGGGGAAAAACTCGAAATTCCCCCGCCCCAATCGGCGGGTGATGTAGACCTGCTCGGTACGATACTGCCGGGCGGTCTCATCGGGGTGGGCCAGATATTCACTGAGCAGCTCACGATACTTGCCCACCTCGAAGCAAAAGGCCGAGGCCTGGCCGATGAGCCGGTTGGGCTGGGACCAGTTCTCGACGATGGCCAGCTTGTCGGCGTAGTCGAAAAAGCAGTCAATATTGCCCACGATCACCACATCCAGGTCGAAAAAGAGGATTTTGCCGGTCAGGTCGTAGAGCGGGTCCTCGAAAAGCAGCAACTTGCGCCAGGCCTGGCATTGGCGGTAATATTCGGGAGCGGGCTCGGTGAACGGGGGAATCGGCCTGACCTCAACCTCCTCCTCGATCCCGGCCGGGTCATCGGTCAGACAGATAAAGCGGTAGGGCGGGGTGATGTTGCGGCGCACCATCCGGGCCAGGATATTGACGTACTCCGGACTGTACTTTTTGCCCCATTTCATGCAAACCACGTTGCGGGTGATCATCTCAGCTCTCCTTCAAACCTTATCGGCTCCTTTGTCCACGGCCCATCCCGGCCACCTTCTACTGCATCGTGTGTAACGTCCGGTAAAGCCCCTGGCCTTGCAGCAGGGATTCGTGGTCGCCATCCTCGACAATCCGGCCCTCCTGCATGACGATGATCCGATCGGCATTCTTGATCGTCGAGAGGCGGTGGGCGATCACCAGGGTGGTGCGGTTGGCCATGAGGTTTTCCAGGGCCTTCTGCACCTCCCGTTCCGACTCGGTATCCAGGGCCGAAGTCGCCTCGTCCAGGATCAGGATCGGGGCGTTCTTCAGCAAGGCCCGGGCGATGGAGAGCCGCTGGCGCTGGCCGCCGGAGAGTCGGGCCCCGCCCTCACCGATCACCGTCTCAAACCCCTCGGGCAGTTCCCGAATAAAATCGTAGGCATGGGCGGCCTTGGCGGCGGCGATGATCTCCTCCTCGCTCCGCTCCAGATCGCCGTAAGCGATGTTGTTGCGGACGGTGTCGTTGAACAGTACCGTATGCTGCTCGACGATGGCGATCTGGGCCCGCAGGGAAGTCAGGGTGACCTCCCGCAGATCATGGCCGTCCAGCAGGATTCGGCCCTCGCTCACCTCGAAAAAACGGGGGATCAGGTTGACCAGGGTGGTTTTGCCGCCGCCGCTGGGGCCGACAATGGCCAGAACCTGGCCGGCGGCAACCGTGAGATTGAGATCCCGCAGCACCGGATTTGTCCCGTCATAACTGAAGGTTACTCCTTGAAACTCGATGGCCCGGTGGAAAACGGGCAGCTCGACGGCCCCCGGGCGGTCAACGATATCGGGTTGCACGTCAAGCAGGTTAAAAACCCGGGTCGAGGCCGCCAGTCCCTGCATCACCTCGCTGTTGAGGCTGCTGATCCCCTTGACCGGCTCATAAACCATGACCAGGGCGGTGAGGAAGGCGATAAAGGTACCCGGGGTGGAATCCCCCGCCAGGACCTGGTGGCCGCCGTACCAGATGATCCCGGCCAGGGCGATCCCGCCGATCAGCTCCATCACCGGATGCTGCAGGCTGCGGATCTGGATCTCCTTGACGATGATCTTGTAGAGCCGGTCGATCAGGGCAAAGAACCGGCGATGTTCGTAGGCCTCCATCCCGAAGGCCTTGACGATCCGGTGGCCGCCGATGGTCTCGTGCAGGGCTCCGGAGATCAAGGCCACGGTCTGCTGATTGCTGACGCTGTTGCGGCGGAAACGCTTGCCGAAATGGACGATGGGCACGGCGGCCATGGGCAGCAGGACAAAGGTGACCAGGGCCATCTGCCAGTCGAGATAAAAAACCACCCCCAGCAGCACCACCACCTGGACCAGATCCCGCAGCAGACTGACCAGGGCCTTGGAAACCGCGCTCTGGATCAGGGTGACGTCGGAGATTACCCGGGAAATCAGCTCACCGGTGGAGGCTTTATGGAAAAAGGCAACCGGCAAGGCGTGGATATGGCGGAAAATCTCCTTGCGCAAATCCCGGACCACATTCTGACCGACGGTATCCAGCAAGTAACGGTAAACATAATAGGAAATACCCTTGAACAGAAAAATCAAAATCAGAATCAGGGGCAGCAGATTAAGCAGGGTCCGATCCTGTTCGAAGAAGATTTTATCCAGCAGCGGCTTGATCATGTAAGCCTGGGCACCGCTGAAGCCCGCCACCATGATCATGCCGATCATGGCCAAGGACAGGCGCCGGCGGTAGGGTTTGATCCACTGGTAGATACGAAGCAGCAGTTCCTTGTCGTTCATCTGTTTTCCGTCAGTTGATAAGGCACCGACGGGAAGAGGGCCCGATCGGTATGGGGTATGAACCGCGACCCGGAGAAGCGGATCATGAATTCGTGATTGACGTTCAACTCGATATAGGTGATCTTCCGGGCCACTTCGCCGATACGCCGGCGCGCCTCCCCCTCCAGCAGATAGCGGCGGGCCCCGGCCAGAGAGCTGTTGCCCAACGGCCGGTAGGTCGAGAGCGGCAGGTCGGGGATCATTCCCATGATCACCGCCCGGCGGGGATCGATATGGCGGCCGAAGGCCCCGGCCACGTGGATCCGCTCCAGGGCGGCAAAGGGCAGCCCCACCTGCTCCATCAGGGTGCCGAGGATGGCGTACATCGCCGCCTTGGAGCGCATCAGGGCATCAAGGTCGATCTGGCTGACCGTCACCGGTTGCCCATCGACCGCCTCCTCGGCCCGGGCCACGATGAAGGCCGGGCCGTCGGAACCGGCCAGCAGCCGGTCACCAAGCTTTTCCGGCCTCAACTTGCCCCGAATATCGATCATTTCAGCCTGGAACAGGGCCGCCAGCAGATCGATCATCCCCGAGCCGCAGATTCCCCGGGCCTTGGGAGCGGCGACCGCTCCCAAGGCCGGCGCCCCGATAACCCGGAAAGTCAGGCGGCCGGAAGCGGGATCGATATCCACCCGTTCGATCACCCCCGGCCCGGCCCGCATCCCCATCTTGGCCACTCCGCCCTCCAGGGCGGGCCCGGCGGCCCCGGCGCAGGCCACCAGCCAGTCACGGCAACCCACCACCACCTCGGCGTTGGTCCCGACATCGATCAGCATCTCCGGCTTTTCGGCCAGATCCAGGTCGCTGGCCACGATCCCGGCCAGGAGATCACCGCCGAAATAGGCCCCCACCCCGGGCAAAACATGGACCGGGGCGGCGGCGTGCAGCTTCAAGCCCAGCTCGGCGGCGGCCACCGGGCCGGGGGAGTTGACCAAGGGGATATAAGGTTCCCGGCAGAGGTGGTAAGGGTTGAGCCCCAGAAACAGATGGGCCATGGCACTGTTGCCCGCCAGGCTGAGCGCCCGGATATCCGTGGCGGCGCAGCCGGCGACCGCGGCCAGCTCCCGAGCCAGGGCATTGGTGTCACCCAGGACCGCCTGCTGCAGAACTTCCAGACACCCCTCCCGGCCCCGGCCGCCGGTGGCATAGTGGATGCGGGTGAGGATATCATCACCATGGCTGATCTGGCTGTTTACCCGGGTGGCCCGGGCCAGCTCCTGGCCGCTGAGCAGATCCAGCAGCACCGCCTCCAGGTGGGTGGTGCCCAGATCGAGGGCCATGGCCGGCAGCCGGGGGGGAATGGCCGGCAACAGATCCACCGGTTCCAGCCGCCCCTGGTCCTCATTGAGTACCGCCACTCCGCCGAAGCCACAGGCCCGGAAACGCTCGGCCACCCGGGTCATGCGACGATGGGGCACGCTCAGCAGCCGGTCGCCCTCCGCCGCCAGATCATGGCGCAGGGCCCGCAACAACCGGTCCAGGTCGGCGGTATTGTCGCTCAAGCTGGGCGGGGGGGCCGCGACCGGCTGCAAACGCACCAGACTGCTCATTATCCTCTCCTTACCGCGCCAAGATCCCGGCCGACCCAACGAGGTTACAGCTTGCACCCGGGTCCCGGGAATGATAAAAGTTCATTTTTTTGCCAAGCGGAACAGTTTACAACAACTGAATCGGGTCTGCATGGTAAAAGGAGGGGATGTTCAACAGTCCCCCGGCGGCAAAGGGAGTGATGGAGTTTCCATGCTGAATATCATCGCCATCATGGCCGGCGGCGCCATCGGCTCGCTGCTGCGCCACCTGATCTTCCTGCTGGTCCAGCGACCGGCCGGGGCCGGCTTCCCTTACGGTACTTTAGCCGCCAACCTGCTGGGCTGCCTCTCCATCGGCTTTCTCTGGTACCTGCTGGTTGACAGCCGGCTCACCCAGGAGTGGCGGCTTTTCCTTTTTACCGGTATATTGGGTGGTTTCACCACCTTCTCCACCTTCGCTCGGGAAACCACCGATCTGATCCGGATAGGCGAGTGGAAAACCGCCCTGGTTTACGTCGGGGTCAGCAACATCCTGGGCATCGGCCTGGTGTTTGTCGGCATGCTGCTGGCCCGCCGCTGGTGAAAGATCTTAGTGACCATGAAAAAAATTCCACTGCTGCTATACACCTACCTGCTCACCGAGATGCTGGCCCCTTTTTTCGCCGCCCTCCTGGTGCTAAACGCCATCCTCTTCCTCGGCCGCCTGGTCCCCCTGCTGGACAGCATCTTCGGCCTGGGGATCGGCCTGGCCGATTTTGTCCGGATCATTATCTACATCACCCCGGCCCTGCTCCGCTTCTCCATTCCCATGGCGGCGATGATGGCGGTGGTCATCGCCTTTACCCGGATGCGGGGCGACCTGGAGATCATGGCCCTGAAGGCTGCCGGCATCGGCCTGGTCCGCATGCTGCCGCCGGTGCTGCTCTTCGGCCTCATCACCGCCCTCTTGACCTTGGCCACCTCCACGATCCTGATCCCCAAGGGGACCACGGCCATGAACCAGTTACTGCTGCACCTGGCCAAGGAGAAGATCGAGCGGGGGGTGCGGGAGAAGAGCTTCAGCGAAGGCCTGGGCGAGGTGGTCCTCTACGTGGAGGAGGTCTCCCCCGAAGATCGCTCCTGGCGGGGGGTTTATCTTTCCGATCTGCGGGACGCCGCCAACCCCCTGACCGTGATCGCCGTCGGTGGCCGCCTCCAGGCCGACAAGGCCAGCGGCCTGGCCACCCTGGAACTGACCGACGGCAGTCTCCACCTGGCGCGGGAAGGCAAAACCCAAACCATCACCTTTGAACGCTACAGCCTGGAGATCCCCCTCCAGTACCCGACCATGGGACATCCCAGCCGGGGCAACATGACCCAGCAGGAGCTGCTGGCCAGGGCGGAGCAACTGGGACCGGAGCATCGCTATTACCCCACCTTAATTCTCGAGTATCACCAGCGCCTGGCCCTGCCGGTGGGCTGTTTTCTCTTCAGCGTGCTGGGCCTCAGCCTCAGCCAGATCGGCCAGGGCAGCCGGGTCGCCCTGGGGGTCCCCCTGGGCCTGGCCACCTTTGTCGGCTATTACGTGCTGCTGACCGCCGCCAAATCCTTTGCCGAAAACGGCCAGTTGCCGGTGGCGGCGGCCGTCTGGCTGCCCAACCTGATCTTTCTGATCCTGGCCCTCTATCTCCTGCGGCGCAGCGCCCTGGAGCTGGGTCATCCCTGGCTGGAACGCTTGATTCAACTGGTCCAGGAGGGCGGCCAGCGCCTGGGCCACTGGCGGCGGGCGGACACGGCACGGGAAGGAGACGACCGATGAAACTGGTCGACCGCTATCTCATCGGCCAGTTTTTCCGCAATCTGGCCCTGGTAATGGGCTCACTCCTGGCCATCTACCTGCTGATCGATTTTTTTGAACGGGTGGACAATTTCCTGGCCGCCGAGCTGGGGATGGGGATGGCGGTCAACTATCTCCTGCTCAAAATTCCGCTTATCATCGAACAGATCATGCCGATCTGTCTGCTGCTGGCCGGGATCATCACCCTGGGCCTGCTCAATCGTCATCATGAAATGATGGCCCTGCAGGCCGCCGGTCTGAGCACCCCCCGGATCATCCGCCCCCTGCTGCTGGCCGCCACGACCACCACCCTGCTGACCCTGGCCCTGAGCCAGTGGCTGTTGCCCCCGACCATGGCCGAAACCAACCGGATCTGGTACGAGCAGGTTCGCCAGCAGAGCGCCAAGGGGATCGAACGCCATGGCCGAATTTACCATCGGGGCGCCGAAGGGCTCTACTCCTTTATCCCCTCGGAGGAGGACCAGACCGAGCTGCACGATTTCACCTACCTGCTTCGGGATGGCGATTTCCGGCTCACCGCCCTGATCACCGCCGCAAAAGCCAGCTGGGACGGAAACCGGTGGACCCTGCACAACGGCCAGATCAAGAGCGGCGACCGGGAGGGCCGGGAGTTCGGCAGCGAGATCTTCCAGCAACGGCAGATGGAGTTACCGGAAAAACCGGCCGACTTCTTCCTGCCCCCCTACGCCCTGGCGGAACGATCACTGAGTACCTTGTGGCGCCAGGCCAGCTCGCCGGCGGCCAGCCCCCGCCGCCAGGAAGCCAGACTGGAGTTGCACAAGAAAACCTCCTACATCCTCCTGGGCCTGCCCCTGCTGCTAACCGGCATCCCGTTGCTGCTTTGGATGCACCGGGGCCGGGGCCGGGATCTGGCTTTGGCCATTCCCGCCGCCGCCATGCTGGCCTTCATCACTTGGGGGCTGTGGAGCGTGGGCCAGGCCATGGCCGGGGCCGCCTACCTGCCTCCCGCCCTGACCGCCTGGCTGATCCACCTCGTGGCCGGGGGGCTGGGCTGGTACTTCATCAGCAGGAATGGATAGGATGCCCTTTACGATCCCCAGCCAGCCCGGAACCCCACCGGAGATCGAGGTGACCGGCCTGAAGCATGTCGGCATTGTCGGCGTGCCTCCCCGGGCCCTGATCGCCCGGCTCAACGAAGCCGGGGTGCGGATCAGCGACCTGGACGCCCTGCTGGTGGAGGCCGATTTCGGCCGGACCGCCGCCCTGCTGCCCCAGGTTTACTGCGGCATCCTCCGCACCGTGGTCCTCAACGCCCTCCACCTGGCCGCCACCCTGGACGCGATCATCATCGACATCGGTCCCGGCAAATGCGACGGGGCCCGCTACACCGCCGAAATTCTCCGGCAGGCCGTGGCGGTTCCGGTCTTCACCTGCCAAAATCTGGACCAAAGCAGGCTGGGCAACCCGATCTGCCGCAGCAATCTGCCCCTGCTGGAAAAACTGCAAAGAATCACCGCCGGGGTCCTGGCGGCGGAACCCGGCCGGGACACTCCCCCATCCTGCCCGCCCAGCGCCGGCTTCTGGGGGGTGCCGCCCCGGGACTTCAGCCTGCTGGAGTTGTTCCCCGCCGACACCCATGTTTATGGCTGGAGCCGCTGCATGGAAAACAAAACCCCCGCCGATCACCTCCTGGAGATCCACTGCCGGCCGGAGATCCCCACCGTCTTTTTCGCCCAGTCCTTCTGCCCCAAAACCGCCCTGGCCCGCTATCTGGCCGATCGCCACCCCCAGGCCCTCTACCTGGACGCGGATCTGCACTGCGGCGGCAGCGCCAAGGCCAAGATCCAGGCCTTCCTGGAACTGTCGGGGGTAAGCGAATGATCATCGGCGATTTCGGCACCTCCTACAGCAAGATCCTGGACCTGGGCCTTGGCGCCGCCGGACCGGCCATAATCGCCACCCGCGAGTTGCCGCCGGAGACCAGGGTCGATGTGGCCACCGGCCACAACGCCCGCCGCTTCGGCCACACCTCGGTCAATGAACTGGTGGCCCTGGCCCGGGGCGGCCAAGCCCTGATCGACCGCCCCGACTTTCTCCTGCTGGATTGCGGCAGCCGGGATATCAAATTTATCCGCTATAAAAACGGCAAACTGGCCGATATGGGCTGGAACGCCGAATGCGGCGCCTCCATGGGCTTTACCATCGAACTGCTGGAACGTTATTATCAGTTGGATTGTCAGAAGATGGAGGTGCCCAAGCGCAGCTTTTCGGTGACCTGCGGGGTGCTGGGCTTAAGCGACATCTTCGACGCGGTGGTCAACGGTGTCACCGAAGAGGAGGCGGTGGCCCGGCTGATCAAGGGGATCGCCCTCAACGCCTACCGCTTCGCCGGGGAGCCGGAACAGCTCTACCTTTCCGGCGGGCTTTGCGATAACCCGGTTTTCGTCGGCAGCCTGCCCTGCCGGGTCAACCCCCTGGGCCGCTTCGTCCTGCTGGAGGGACTGAGCCATGGTCTCTGAACCCCGGGAAAAGCGGCCCAACTGCTTTGCCTGCCGCTACTTCTATATCACCCATGAGCCGGCCAACCCTTACGGCTGCCGGGCCATGGGTTTCAAGTCGGCCCATAACCCGGCCCTGGTAGTGTTCAGCAATTCCGGCCTCCAGTGCCAGCTCTTCAAACCCAAGGAGAAACCATGACCGGGCCCCCGGGAAAGATGAACTCCCGCCCCTCCGCCACCGCCAAGCCGCTGTTCCTGCTCTTCCTGCTGGTTCTGACGGTTTACGGGGTCCTCAACTTCACCACCCTGGGTGAAAACTGGCGTGACCTGCTGGCTCTGCGCGAGACCCTGACGACCGGCGGCCCCCGAAGCCTGGCCCTTTTCCTGGGACTGGCCACCCTTCTGCTCACCTTCGGCACCCCCCGGTTGCTGCTCTTTACCCTGGGGGGCTTTCTCTTCGGCTTTACCGGCGGCCTGCTCAGCACCCTGAGTGCCGCCATGCTGGCCTCCTTCATCTGTTTCAGCCTCTTCCGCTGGGGCGGCCGGCAGTGGGTCAGGGAGCGCCTGGGCCGCCAACGCCTGGCCGGCTGGATCACCCGACTGGAACCCTCGGTTGTTTCGGTCTTCCTGGTGCGGCTGCTGCCGATCAGCAACCTGATGATCAATATCAGCCTGAGCTTCAGCGCCGTGAATATTCGCACCTTCCTCCTGGGCACCTTCTTGGGCTTCTTGCCCCTGGGCACCGCCGCCAGCCTCATCGGCAGCGGCCTGGCCGAGGAGGGCCGCTGGCTGAGCCTGATGCAACTGGCCACGGCGGCCCTGGTACTGCTGATTTTCAGCATCTGGTTCATGCGCAACCGCCAGGCGCAACAAACACTGGCCGCCCAATCCCAAGGGTGTGAACGATGACCACCCCCGCTCCCCCCTCCCAATGGCCGCCCTGGCAACGCCTGCTGGCGGCCTCCCTGACCAGCCCCGAAGAGCTGGCCGCCCGTTTCGGTCTCGACCCCGAGCCCCTGCGGGCGGTGGCCGCCCGCTATCCCCTGCGGATCAACCCCTACTATCTGGCCCTGATCGAGAAACCCGGTGATCCCATCTGGCGCCAGGCCATTCCCGATCCCCGGGAGCTCACCGACTCGGTCTGCCCCGAAGACCCCCTGGCCGAGGAGCGGCTGAGCCCGGTGGCCAACCTGGTCCACAAATACCCCGACCGGGCCCTGTTGCTGGTCGCCGCCCAGTGCGCCATGTACTGCCGCTTCTGCACCCGCAAACGGAAGGTGGGCACCGCCGCCCTCACCGTCGGCCGCAAAGGGCTGGAACCCGCCCTGGCCTACCTGGCCCGGACCCCGGCCATCCACGACGTCCTGCTCTCCGGCGGCGACCCGCTGTTGCTGCCCGACGGGGAACTGGCCTGGCTGCTGACCGAGCTGCGCCGGATTCCCCATCTGGAGATTGTTCGCCTCGGCAGCCGGGTGCCCTGTACCCTGCCCCAAAGAATCACCGCAAAGTTGGCCGGGTTGCTGAAAAAATTTCACCCCCTCTATATCAACACCCACTTCAACCATCCCCGCGAAATCACCCCGGAAGCGGCCCGGGCCTGCGCCCGCCTGGCCGATGCCGGCATCCCCCTGGGCAACCAGACCGTGCTGCTCAAAGGGGTCAACGACGATGCCGCCACCATCAAGGAGTTGATGCGGGGCTTGCTCAGAATCCGGGTCAAGCCCTACTACCTCTTCCAGGGCGACCTCAGCCGGGGCACCAACCATTTTCGGACTCCGGTGGCCCAGGGCTTGGCCATCATGCGGGAGTTGATCGGTCACACCTCGGGGCTGGCCACCCCCACCTTCGCCCTGGACGCCCCCGAGGGAGCCGGCAAGATTCCCCTGACTCCCGACTATCGGCAGAATTTGGGCCCGGATGGGTTGCGTTTTATCAGCTACAACGGCCGCCCCTGTCAGTACCCCGATCCCTGAGCGGCCATTTCTTGTTTGGCCGCCTTCTCCAATCGTGGTATCCTCAATTCCATTATGGAAGGTACGCCCCAGCCCAACCGTAAAATCCTGGTGGCCCTGGACGGTTCCCGCCACAGCCGCAACACCCTCCACTACCTGGCCGGACTCTTTGCCGACCAGGACGACGTGGATCTACACCTGCTCACTCTGGTCACCGGGGCCAGCCTGCCACCGGGCAGCGAATGGCTGAGCGAAGCGGAGCGAGCCAACATGATGAGCCCCCAGACCCGCAAAAAACTGGTGGCCCACAAGGGATTCCTCCATGAGGCCGCCGATTTTCTCAGCCAGCGGGGAATTGCCCCGGAGCGGGTCGGCCAGGAGGTGGGGGTCAGCTCCGGCAGCGTGCCCCAGGATATCGCCAACCGGGCCCGCCAGGGGCGATATGACGCGGTGGCGGTGGGCCGCCGAGGGATGACCAAGCTGGAAGAGATGCTGCTGGGCAGTGTCTCCAACGATATCTTTGAACGCTCCCGTGAGCTCCCCCTCTGGGTGATCGATGGCCGGATCGAAAACCAGCGCTTCCTGGTCCCGGTGGACAACACCCCTTACGCCCTGCTGGCGGTGGACCACCTCGCCTTTATGCTGCGCGGCCACCCCCGGGCTGAGATCACCCTTTTCCACTCCACTGCCATCCTGGCCGCCCGACCCCGCCCCACCCCGGAGGAGTTTCACCAGCACTGGGAGCCGGCCTGGTGCGAACAGCACCTCAATCGCCCCGACGGCCTCTTCCGCGCCCCCCGGCAAATCCTGGTGGAAGCGGGCTTCCCCGCCGAGCGGATCTCCGAGCTTGAAACCGCGGCGGGATTTGAGCCCAGCCGCCAGATCATCCGCCAGGCTCTGATGGATGATTACGGCACCATCGTCATGGGCCGGCGCGGCCCCGAGGCCCGCAAGGGAATTTTCCGCGGGGTCTCCGACCGGGTGCTGCTGATGGCCGAACAGGTGGCGGTCTGGGTCGTGGGATGAAGGGCGGCAGCCTGATCTGGCGAGGCCTGCTGCTGCTACTCTGGGTGGGACTGCTGGCGGGCCTGCTGGGCCGGGATTACCTGGTGGAGGAGTTGCGCAGCCTGGAGATCGCCGCTTTGGAACGGGGGCGGGAAACCAGTTTTTCCGGGGTCTATTTCCAGGGGGAGCGGATCGGCTTTGTCCGCAGCCGCCTGGGGGCGGCGGCCGACAACCGGCTGCTCCTGGAACAGGACGCCTACCTGCTGCTCAACATCCTGGGGGAGAACCATCCCGTCCGGATGCAACTCAACGCCCATCTCTCAATGACCCAAGAACTGCTTGATTTCCAGTTTACCCTGCTCTCCCCCTTTGCCTCCACCAGGGCCATCGGCCGGGTGGCGGAACGGGAGATCCTGCTGGAACTGGAGACTCCCAGGGGTCCCCGGCGGGAGCGGATCCGCCTGCGAGAGGCCCCCCGGATCGCCACTCCCCACCGGGCTTATCTCCTGGGCCATCAACCCGAGGTGGGCAGCCGGGTCAGGGTCAACTACTTCGATCCGGTCTCCCTGGCCGGTAACGAGCGGATTTTGGAGTACCGGGGCCGCGACCGGGTGCTGATCGCCAACCGGATTCACAACCTCCACCATTTCCATGAAACGGTATCCGGAATGCGGATCAACATCTGGCTGGACGAAACCGGCCGGGTGATCAAGGAGGAGTCCCCGGCCGGTTTCGTTTTTCTGGCGGAACCGGAGTTTCGGGCCACCGACATCCCCGGGGCCGGACCGGAAATTCTGAC
Source organism: Desulfurivibrio modestus (assembly GCF_044068625.1). NCBI lineage: Bacteria > Pseudomonadati > Thermodesulfobacteriota > Desulfobulbia > Desulfobulbales > Desulfobulbaceae > Desulfurivibrio > Desulfurivibrio modestus. The sequence continues at coordinate 65,895 of NZ_JBIPKH010000009.1, read as the reverse complement.
CACGGTGGCCGTGCCCTTGAGCGGTCGCCTGCCCGACGACCTGACCCGGAGGCCGGCCCTTACCTACCATCTGCTCCTGGATGAAGAAGCGCCACCGGACCTGTTGACCACCCTGGATCTGACCGGCGGCCCCCAGCACCTGGAGGAGAACCGACTCACCATCCAGCGTCAGCAATTGCCGCCACCGCCGGCCATCGCCTGTCTCCCCGCCCAAAACGGGACGATAACCGAGGCCCTGGCCGCCACCCCCCACGTCCAGAGTGACGACCCCCACCTGGCGGCCCTGGCCCGGGAGATCGCAGGAGGGGCCACCGATGACCTGGAACGCCTGCGGCGGCTGGCCGACTGGGTTTATGAGAATATCGACAAACGGCCGGTGCTGGGGATCCCCGACGCCCTGAGCGTCATGGCCGACCGGGTGGGGGACTGCAATGAACACGCGGTACTCCTGGCGGCCCTGGCCCGGTCCCAGGGGCTGCCCACCCGGATCGCCGCCGGGCTCCTCTTCCAGGAGGGGATCTTTCTCTACCATGCCTGGAACGAGGTCTGCCTTGACGGCCGCTGGCTGGGGATTGACGCCACCATCAACCAGTTTCCCACCGGGCTCACCCACATCCGCCTGATCACCGGTGAGACCAAGGAGATGGCCCGCCTGGGAGCCATCCTGGGCCGGCTGAGCCTGGCGGTCATGGAGGAGTAAGGGGCAGGCGCACCGTAATCCGCGCCCCCTGCCCGGCCTCCCCCCCCACCTCGATCCGTCCCCCCATACTCTGGACAATCCCGTAGGAGATTGCCAACCCCAGGCCGGCTCCGGTTTTCTTGGTGGTGAAGAAAGGGTTGAAGATGATATCGCGCTGGCCCTGGGGAATTCCCGGGCCGCTATCCCCCACCTTTACCTCGATGAAGCCCCCGACCCAAGCGGTGCTGAGCCGCAGCCGGCCCCGGCCCTCCATGGCCTGAACCGCGTTGATCACCAGGTTGGTAAAGACCTGGCGCAGCTTCTCCTGATCGGCCTTGATCTCCGGCAGATCAGGGGCAAAATCCTGCTCCACCCGTACCCCGGCCAGGGGAACCTGATGGGCGGCCCGCTGGATAATCTCGGCCAGCAATTCGTTGAGGCGCACCGCTTCCGCCACCGCGGGGGGTTGACTCTGCTCCCGGGCAAAGAGCAGCAGACCTTGGGTAATCCGGGAGATCCGCTCGATATTGCGGAGAATTTCCAGCACCTCCTCCTGGCCCGCCTCCCCCCCGCCCCGGCAGTCGCCCAGCCGCCGCCGCAGGATCTCGACATTGCCGCGGATAATGGCGGCGGGATTGTTGATCTCATGGGCCACCCCGGCGGCCAGGGAGCCGACGGCGGCCAGCTTCTCCTTGTTGACCAGCTCCTTCTGGGCCCGCAGCAGTTCCTGGTTTTTCTCCACCAGATCGCGGGTGCGCTCGGCCACCTTGGCCTCCAGGCTGCGATTGAGGGCGTCCAGCTCGGCGCAGGTCTGCTGCAGGGCCGCCGCCGCCTCTTTGCGTTCGGTAACATCCAGGAAGGTGATCACCGCCCCTTCGATCTCCCCCCCCTCGTTGCGGATGGGGTTGGCGGTATATTCGCCGGGAAAACTGCTGCCGTCCAGGCGCTGAAAGCGGTGGTTGTCCACATGGACACTGAGCCCTTGGTCAAATACCCGGCCCAGGGGTTCCGACTTTGAGCCGCACCCCTCCGGCTCGCTTTCCGGCCGAATCAGGATATTGCCGAAACAGCGGCCGATCAGGGCGGCGGGGGCACCGCCCAACAGCCGGGCTCCGGCCGGGTTGATAAAAGTCACCTTGCCGCCGACCTCCAACCCGAGAATTCCCTCCCCGGCCGAATTGAGGATCAACTCGTTGTGGCGCCGCAGCCGGGCCATGCTTTGGATCTGATTCTCCACCCGACTGCTGATCAGCCAGCCCAAGGCCAGAAAGCCGGCCAGAACCAGCATGCTGAGCAGCATCAGGTTAAACAGACCCCGGCTCAACAGATTTTCCGCCTGGCGGGTGATGGCGGCGCTGCGCTCCCCGGCCAGATCGGCCAGCACCGGATAGAAGCCTTCGATCCGGGCAAACAGTTCCTGGGTCTCCCGTTGCAGGAGTTCACGTTCGCGGCGCAGGAGCAGCAGCTCGCTGCTCAGCCGGTAAAGCCCCCCCTCACCCAGCCGGATCGTCTGATATTCCGCCAGGACTTGGTGCCCCCGGCCGAAAAGCAGCTCCCGCAACTGCACCACCTGCCCCGGTTCAAGGCCTACGGTGGGTTCTCCCTCCTCCGCCAGCCAGAGCAGTTGCCGTTCCAGCCGCTCCAGTACCTGTTTGAGCTGGTTGTCCCGCAGATCCGCCAGGTGATCAAACTGATCCTCGCCGACCAGAATCTCCACCAGCCGGGAAATCTCGCCCAACTCCCCCCGGACCTCCTTGAGGACCCGGGGCCAGTGACGCAGATGCTGCTCCAGAAAAACCTGGGCCAGGGCGGGGGAGTCGCTGGTCGCGGCCTGTCGCCAGCGGCGCAGGGCCACCGCTTCCGCCAGCCGCTGCCGCCCCTCCAGGGTTTCGGCCGCCGCCCGCATCTCCTCCAGCAGCAAGCGGACCTTACCCAGGGTGATCTTTTCCCGCTGATCGTCGGCGGCCAGCCGATAGCGCTCCAGCCAGTCGGCGGTCCTTTGGCGGAGTCGGGTCAGTCGACCGACGGAATCGTCCAGATCCTCCAGGGCGTTGATTCCGGGATAGTCGGAGATTGCCGCCCGCAGATCGCCGGCGGCAGCAGCCAAGGCCACAACCGGGCCCTCCACCACAGGCCCGCCCTCCCCACCGAGCAGCATCAGATTAAGCTCCCCCCGGGACTCCTGCCCCAGGCGCTGGAGCCGGGCGGCCAGCTGGCCCAGGTGACGGTCCTGCTCCAGCAGTTGCACCCTTTCGCGGTTCAGGGTCAGCAGGGTCCAGCCCACCAGGCCGTTGGTCAACACCCCGGCCAGCAGGCCGATGGAAACCAGGACCCAGACCAGGGCGATGATGGTTCGGCGGCGGCTACGGTCCGGCATGGCCCCTCCCCGCCGTGGCCCGCGGACCTCCAGCCGGCAACGGCGGCACCAGGGGGGAGATTTCCGCCCAGTTGAAGGGGATCAGCTCTCCGCCCCTGAGCAGGGTCGGCCAGACCTCGTTGCTGGCCTGGTGCCGGTCGGGCCCCAGACGCAACGGCCGCCCCAACCCCATGTCGAACTCCCCCAAACCCTCCAGGGCTTGAATCAGTTTTTCCCGACTCATCTCCCCACTGATCCTGGTCAAGGCCAATGAGAGCAGACGGGCGGCGACATAACCCTCCAGAGCCACGAAGCTGGGGGCTGTTTCCGGACTCCAGTTGGCGATGTCGCGGCGAAAATCGGCCACCAGCGGCAACCGGGTATCCTCGGGATGGGGCACCACCTGGGTGACGATCACCCCCCCCACCTCCTCTCCCAGGGCCTGGGCCAGGAAATTGCCGCCGACGAAGGAGACACTGAGAAACAGACTCTCCAACCCGGCCTCCCGGGCCAAAACGATAAATTTGGCGCAGGGGGCGTAGGCCCCCACCATGATGATGGCCCGGGGCAGTTGTTCGGCCAGCAGCAGATCGGCCAGAGCGTTTTCCACCGCCAGGGTATTACGGGGATAGCGCACATGCAACACCTGCCGCTCATCCTCCAGGCCATGCCGCCGCAGGGCATTGAGGCCGCCGATATAACCGGCATCGCCATAACCGTCACGCTGGGTAAAAAAAGCGATCTCGGTCGGCGCCAACCCGGCCTCCTCCACCAGGGCGGCCACCATCGCCTCGATCTCGTCGGCGTAACTGGCTCGATAATTGATGACATAACGCTCGGGCGGCTGCTGGCGGAGTACCCCGGCCCCGGTAAAGGGGGCGAAAAACAGAACCCGCCGCTCCCTGATCAAGGGCAATGAAGCGATGGCCGTGGGGGTGCCCACATTACCGATCACCGCCAGCACCCTCTCCTCCTCGATCAACCGGCGCATATTGGGGGCGGTGCGGGCCGGCTCATAGCCATCGTCCAGCACCAGCAGCCTTACCTCCCGCCCGTTGACCCCCCCTCCCCGGTTAAGCCGTTCCAAGCCCAGGCGCACCCCGTCCCGCATGGCAATTCCCAGTTCGGCGGTGGGACCGCTCAAGGCGGTGGACATTCCCAGGGCCAACTCACCGGCCGCCGCCACCGGGAGCAGGATTCCCCCGGAGAGCAGCAGGCAGAGAAGCCAACGGACAAAGGGCATGGGCGCTTCCTCGCTATGGTTGGTCGGGGGTTAAACCGTAATCGGAAATTTTCCGATCCAGGGTACTGCGGGTGATATCGAGCAACCGGGCGGCCCGACTCTTGTTCCAGCCGGTACGTTTGAGGATGCGGGCGACCTGAAGCCGCTCGGCGTCGGCCAGGGTCAGGGGGGCGGCCCCGCCGTTATCTTCGCCATTGCCCGGCCGGGTAAGATGCAGAGGGAGATCGGCGGCGGTGAGTTTGTCTCCCCGGGCAATGACCAGGCCGCGTTCAATGACGTTCCGCAGTTCGCGAACATTGCCCGGCCACTCATATTTACCCAGGGCCGCCAGAGCATCGGGGGTCAGCTCCCGAACCGGGTGGCCGGAACGCACCGCGGCCCGGCGCAGAAAGTGGCCGGCCAGGGCCTGAATATCCTCGGGGCGCTCCCGCAGGGGGGGCAGCTGCAGGGAGAAGACGTTGAGCCGGTAGTAGAGATCTTCCCGAAAGGTTCCGGCCGCCACCATCTCGGCGAGATTTTTGTTGGTGGCGGCAATAAAGCGAACATCGACCCTCTGGGGCTTGGTGGAGCCCACCGGAATAAATTCGCCCTCCTGCAGCACCCTCAAGAGCTTGGCCTGCAGGGCCGGGCTCAACTCCCCCACCTCGTCAAGGAGCAGGGTGCCGCCATCGGCCTCAACCAGCAACCCCTTGCGGTTCTCATCCGCCCCGGTGAAGGCTCCCCGCAGGTGACCAAAAAGCTGGCTTTCCAGCAGGGTCTCGGTCAGGGCGGCGCAGTTGAGGGCCAGAAAACGCCGTTCCGCCCGGGGGCCGGCGTAGTGGATGGCGGCGGCCACCAGCTCCTTGCCGGTGCCGGACTCCCCCAGCAGCAGCACGTTGAGGTCGCTGGCCCCCACCCGTTGGGCCAACTCATAAACTTCGCCGAAACGGCGGCTTTTAAAAACGATCTGATCGGGGGCCAACTGCTGGCGGAGATCGTTTTTCAAGGCCCGGTTTTCAGCCAGCAACCCCTGGCGCTCCAGACAGCGTTGGATCACCGCCGCCAGCCGTTCCTCGGGAAAGGGTTTGGTCAGGTAGTCAAAAGCGCCCCGTTTGATCGCCTCCACCGCCGAATCGATGGTGCCGTAGCCGGTCATCACGATCACCCCCAGATCGGGCCGGTTGGCATTCACCCTTCCCAGCAGCTCCAGACCGTCCATCTCCGGCATCCGGATATCCAGCAGCAACACCCCACCCTCTTCCCCCTCTTCGGACAGCTCCTTCAGCAAAGCCAAGGGGGAGGTGCGGGCCTTAACGTCATAACCCAGCTCGGCCAGGGTTTTGCGCAGATAGCGGATAATACCCTCTTCGTCGTCACAGATATAAACCTTCGGTTTCATCGCGCCTCCATGACTGTGGCCTTTCCGGCTCAATGGCTAAACTGTCTCAAAACCATACAGCTTGCGCCATATTTATACAATATTTTCGGTCAACGACGAGCAATCGCCAGCCAAAGCCCGGGGTTAACTTTATGTAAACACGACTCAATGCTCCGGTAGCCGCCTCTGTGGCGCAATTATTGCACCCCATACGCGATCATTGCACGCCGTAACCTTAAGGTTTCGGGCCAGTGCGCCTGATGAGTTTGGGGAGAGAGAACCACGATTCATAATTCCACCGATGAGTGATCATCACATCTTACAAGGAGGCCGGAACCTATGAGATTGTCACGGAGAAACCTGCTGAAACTGGCGGGGGTCGGGAGTACGGCGGCGGTGGCCGGCGGCCTGGGCCTTGATGTCAGTCAAGCCCAAGCGGCAACCACCCAGATCAGGATCGCCCGCGCTCGGGAATACCCTTCGGTCTGCTGCTTCTGCTCCGGCGGCTGCGGGGTGATCGCCCAGGTGGTGGACGGCAAACTGGTCCACACCGAAGGTGATCCCGACAACCCCAGCAACCGCGGTTCCAACTGCTCCAAGGGGGCCGCCGTTCAGCAAACCCATGACAATCCTCAGCGGGTGACCAACGTTCTCTACCGGCCCCCCGGCGCCGCCCAATGGGAGGTCAAGTCCTGGGACTGGGCGATCAACCGGATGGCTCACCTGGTCAAGAAAACCCGGGACGAGAGCTTCCAGACCACCGCCGGGGATGTCACCGTCAATCGCACCGAGGCCATCGCCAGCCTGGGCAGTTCCATTCTCAACAACGAAGATCTTTACCTGATCACCAAGTTTATGCGGGGCCTGGGGGTGACCTACATCGAACACCAGGCCCGGATATGACACAGCTCCACGGTCGCCGGTCTGGGGGCCACGTTTGGCAGGGGCGCAATGACCAACCACTGGGTCGACTTCAAGAACACCGATGTCGCCCTGATCTGCGGCAGCAATGCCGCTGAAAACCATCCCGTTTCATTTTCCTGGCTGCAGCAGGCCCGCGATAAGCGGGGGGCCAAAATTATCCATGTCGATCCTCGTTTCACCCGGACTTCGGCCCGGTCCGATCTCTACTGCCCGATCCGCAGCGGCACCAACATCGCCTTCTACGGCGGAATGATCAACTATATCCTGGAAAAAGAGCGTTACCACCAGGAGTTTATCGCCCACTACAGCAACGCCGCCTCCCTGATCAAGGAGGGTTTCACCTTCGATCCCGAAACCGGCCTCTACGACGGCTTCGACGAGGACAAACGGGCCTATACCGACCGCAGCAACTGGCAGTATGAGCGGGACGCCGAGGGCAATGTCCGCAAGGATCTCTCCCTTAAGCATCCCCGCTGCGTCCTGCAACTGATGAAGCGTCACTACTCCCGTTACAACCTGGAGGCGGTGGCCCAAACCTGTGGGGCCCCCATGGACAAACTGGAGGAGGTTTACGAACTGTTCACCTCCACCGGCCAGCCCGGCAAGGCGGGTTCGATTCTCTACGCCATGGGCCAGACCCAGTTCACCTCCGGCTCCCAGAATGTACGCTGCATGGCCATCATCCAAACCCTGCTGGGCAACATGGGGCTGCCCGGCGGCGGGGTCAACGCCCTGCGGGGGCATTCCAACGTCCAGGGCTCCACCGACATGGCCTGCCTCTTCCACCTGCTGCCCGGCTACATGCCCTGCCCCACCACCGGCCAGCCCAACCTGACCGCCTACAACGCCACCACCCCGGCCGCTCCCGCCTACTGGAGCAACCGGCCCAAGTGGATCGCCAGCCTGCTCAAGGCCTGGTACGGCGATGAGGCCCAGAAGGATAACGACTTCCGCTACGACTTCCTGCCCAAGGCCCAGGCCGGCAAAAACTACTCCCACATGCAGCTCTTTGAGCAGCTCCACGCCGGCCAGGACCTGAAGGGGCTCTTTGTCTGGGGGCAGAATCCGGTGGTGGCAGGCCCCAACTCCCGGCTGGAGAGCAAGGCCATGGAGAACCTGGAATGGCTGGTCTGCCTCGACCCCTTCGAAAACGAGACCAGTACTTTCTGGAAGCGGCCGGGGGCCGATCCCGGCAAGATCGACACCGAGGTCTTCCTGCTGCCGGTGACCACCTTCCTGGAAAAGGAGGGGACCGTCACCCACAGCGGCCGGCTGCTCCAATATCGCTGGAAGGCGGTGGACGGCCCCGGCGATGTCCGCCAGGAATCGTTCATCATCGACCGGCTGGTCAAGCGGGTCAAGGCTCTCTATGCCTCCAGCAACCAGGAGAAGGATCTGCCGATCAAGGCCCTGACCTGGAATTATCCCGATCCCGCCGCCAGCCAGACCGCCTTCATCGACGCGGTGATGCGGGAGATCAACGGCCGCAACCTGACCACCGACAAGCTGGTCCCGGGTTTCGGGGCCCTCCAGGATGACGGCACCACCGACTGCGGCAACTGGATCTACTCGGGGATGTACACCGAGGAGCAGGGCAACCGGACCCAAAGCCGGGTCCTGGACGATCCCGGCGACTGGGGGGCCCACCCCGGTTGGGGTTTTGCCTGGCCGGCCAACCGCCGGATCATCTACAACCGCTGCTCCGCCGACCCCGACGGCAAGCCCTGGTCCGAGGAGCGCAGATACCTCTGGTGGGACGGCAACCGCTGGACCGGCTACGATGTGCCCGACTTCGTCCCCACCATGGCCCCGGACGCTCCCCTGGGCAAGAAACCTTTCATCATGCTCACCGAGCGGGAGTCCCGATTGTTCGCCATCGGCGGGCTCAATGACGGGCCGCTGCCCGAGCACTACGAGCCGGTGGAAAGCCCCACCCACAACGTGTTCAACAAGCGGCAGAATAACCCCGCCCACTATGCCGGTCCCGCCGGCAGCAAGGTGGTGGGCGACGTGGGCCAGTACCCGATCATCTGCTCCACCTGGCGGGTCTGCGAGCACTGGCACTCCGGGGCTCTAAGCCGCAACATGCCCTGGCTGGCGGAACTGATGCCGGAGGCCTTTGTCGAGATGGGCGAGGAGCTGGCCAAGGAACGAGGAATCAAAAACGGTGAGATTATCGAGGTCTTTTCCGCCCGGGGCCAGGTACGGGCCATGGCCATGGTCACTCCCCGGGCCCGGCTTTTCCAGATCAACGGCAAGCCGGTCCACCAGATCGGAATGACCTGGCACTTCGGCTACCAGGGGCTGGTGACCGGCGATATCGCCAACAACCTCACCCCCCACGTGGGCGACGCCAACACCTCAATTCCTGAATACAAGGCATTCCTCGTGGATGTAAGGAAGGTGACATCATGACCAGAATGGCTCGACTGATCGACATAACCCGCTGTACCGCCTGCCGGGGCTGCCAGGTCTCCTGCAAGCGCTGGAATCAGCTGCCGGGCGAGATCGGCCCCGCCACCGGCAGCTACCAGTCCCACGCCGATCTCTCCCCCGGCCGCTGGACCATGATCGAGTTCTACGAGGAGAAGAAGGCCAGCGGTTTCGAGTGGCATTTCCGCAAAAAAACCTGCATGCACTGCGGCGATGCCGGCTGCCTGAAGGCCTGTCCCAACGGGGCTCTGGTCCGGGAGGAGAACGGCACCATCCGCCATATCGAGGAAAAGTGCATCGGCTGCGGCTACTGCACGGTCCACTGCCCCTTCGGCATCCCCAAAATCGACGAAGCCGCCAAGAAGATGCGCAAGTGTACCTTCTGTTACGACCGGATCACCAACGGACGGGAGCCGGCCTGCGCCAAAACCTGTGTCCCCCGGGCCATCGTTTACGGCACCTGGGACGACATGGCCCACCTGGCCGACGAGCGGCTGGCCCAGGCCAAGAAGCTCTATCCCAACGCCCGGATCTACGGGCGCGACGAACTGGGCGGCCTGGGGGTCATTTATGTGCTCCCGGACAAACCGTCCAACTATGGCCTGCCGGAGGACCCGCGCCTGCCCGCCTCCCTGGGCATCTGGAAACAGGCGGTTCACCCCTTCGGCAACGCCATCCTCGGAGCCAGCTTGGCCGCCACCGGCCTGGCTTTCATCATTTCCCGGCGTAACGCGATGAAGCTGGAAGAGAGCGCCAAACTGGAAGAAGGAGGGTATAAAGATGAGTAAGCCCAGAATGGTTAGACGATTCAGCGCGGTGGTGCGGGTCAGCCACTGGCTCTACGCCCTCAGCTTTATTACCCTGGCCATCACCGGTTACATGATCTACGGCAGCGCCTTGGACTGGATGATCCCCCTCTTCGGCAGTCTGGAAGGGGCGATGGTGGTCCACCGGGTGGCGGCGGTATTCCTGATCACGGCGGTGATTATCCCGATCCTGATGCGCCCCCGGGAGGTAACCGCCTGGCTGGGCGAGGTTTTCACCTTTACCGAGGCCGATACCGCCTTTTTGAAAACCTTCCCCGCCAAGTTTGTGGGGGTCAAGAAGAAGATTCCGCCCCAGGGCTTCTATAACGGGGGGGAGAAGATCAACTCCCTGATCCAGATCATCTCCGGGCTGGTGATGATCACCACCGGCCTCTTCATGTGGCTGAGTTCCTCGCCGCCGCCGATCATGTATCCCCTGCACGCCCTGTTCATGGCCATCGGCAGTGCCTCGGCCATCGGCCACATCTACCTGGCCCTGCTCAACCCCGTCTCCAACGAGGCGATCCGGGCCATGATCAACGGTGACGTGTCGGAGAAGTATATGCAGGAGAACCACGGCCAGTGGTACCAGGAGGTTTACAAGGCCGCCCCTAAAGAAAAAAGGAGTACCTGAACTTGCCGGCAAACAACGTAATACCGGAAACACCGCCGGCCCTGCTCTCCTACTACCAACAACTGGATGAACTGGTGAGCCGGCGGCTGCAAGACCTGCAGGCCCTGCCCTTTCCCGGCAACCCCGCGGCCGGAGAAGCGATTCTCCGGTTGCGGCCGGCGAGTCCCTCCCTGGAGGAACAGGGCTTTGTTCCCCACGAGCCCGAGGATCTGGCCGCCAACTTCCTGATAATCTCCCAGGTGCTGGCCGCCAACGCCCCCACCGACCCCCTGGCCCTGGCTTTGAAGGCGGCCCTGGCCCGGGGGGAGTTTGCCCCGGAGTTCTGGCGGGAGTCGATGGCTGATCTGGAGGAGAGGCTGCTGCAATGGGCCGAGACCCACCAGCTGGATGGTGATGCTCTGGTGCAACTGGCCCATTGGGCGGCAACCCCCCGGCGGCGTTGGGCAGTCCAGCATTACCGGGGGGCGCTCCAGGGGCTGGTGACCAACGAACGGAGCCGCTGCCCCATCTGCGGCCGGGAAGCGGACTTTGCCCTGCTCAATGATCGCGAGCATGGCCGGCGCTACCTGCTCTGCATCCACTGCGACCTGAGCTGGCCTTTCAAGCGGATGGGGTGCAGTTTCTGCGACAACAGGGACTTCGATCTCTTAAGCTACCTGATTCCGGAACACTCCCCGGGATACAAAATCTACTGCTGCGACAAGTGCCGGGGGTATCTCAAAACCTTTGACCAGCGCGAGGATGTGCCCCGCCTGGCCGACCGGCATCTGCTGGAATATGCCAATACCCTCTTTCTGGATCTGCTGGCCGTAAACCAGGGTTATCTGCCCCGTTAAAAGGACTATTGCCATGAAACGTGCCGCCTGTAGCAAAAAATGCGCCCATAACAGCATGATTACCCTGCCCGCCGACGCTGATCGGCGGCTGGAGGAAAAAATCAGGGTGAAATCCCAGGAAAACCGGATATCATGCTCTGCCGCCAGGGCGATTGCCAGTGAACTGGGGCTCTCCCCCCGGGAGATCGGGGCCCTGGTGGACAAGCTGAATATCCGGATCACCCAGTGTCAGCTGGGCTGCTTCTAGGCAGCGGCGGAGCCGTCGCCGCCTTAACGCCTTTCCAGGCTCATCCGACGGTGGATCTTCTATAGCTTTATGGAGACATCATATCAGACCCCGATCCTCAGGATCAGCGATGGCCTGGAACGGGAGGTGCTGGACACCATCGCCACCGAAATCGCCTTTACCCTGCTGGTTAACGATCAGGTCCTGGTCTCGCTGCTCTGCAGCCCCGCGGAGCTGGACGCCATGGCCGTGGGCTTCCTGCTCTCCGAGGGGATGCTCAGCGAGCGGGACGCCTTACTGGGGGTGGAGGTTGATGAGGCCCGGGCCGCCGTCAAGGTGGCCCTCAAGGACCTTCCCGCCGACTGGAACACCCTTTTCCACCGCAAGACCATCACCTCCGGCTGCGGCCAGGGAGTCACCTTCAGCAACTCCGCCACCCTGACCTCCCTGGCCGTTCGTCGCCCCCCCCTGCGGTTGAGCAGCGCCCGGATCCACGATCTGCTCCGCGAGTTCAGCCGCAGCTCGGTGCTCTACATGAAAACCGGCGGGGTCCACAGCGCCGCCCTGGCCGACGGCGACTCGATTCTGCTCTTTGCCGAGGATATCGGCCGCCACAACGCGGTGGACAAACTGATCGGCAAGGCCTTTCTGGCCGGCATTCCCCTGGAAGACAAGCTGCTGCTCTCCAGCGGCCGGATCTCCGGCGAGATCATGACCAAGGTGATCCGCAACCGGATTCCGGTTTTGATCACCCGCACCGCCCCGACCTGCATGTCCATCGCCCACGCCGAGGAGCATGGGGTGACCATGATCGGTTTTGCCCGGGGCCGGCGGCTCAACATCTACACCCACCCCCTGGGCCTGATCCTGGAGGACGTGGAGCCGGCCCCGCCGGAGGCTAGCGATGGCTGAGACCCGCCGCCCCCGCGACCCCGACCCCATGATCTCCCCCAAGATCCGCGATATGCTGGGGCGGCGGGACGCCACTTCCCTGGCCGACACCATTGCCATTCTCCAAAACTCCTTGAGCGGGCAGCCGCCGCCGGCCGGGGAAGAGGTCCAACTCGACCAGGCCCTGGGTCGCTACCTGGCCGCCGATCTGGCCGCCCCCGAGCAGTTGCCCAACCATCCCCGATCGGTGATGGACGGCTACGCGGTCCGGGCCGCCGACACCTTCGGGGCCTCGGCCCAATTGCCCACCTATCTCCAGATCAGCGGCGAGGTCCGGATGGGACAGCTGCCGGTGGGCGCCCCCGGGGTTGGCGAGTGTTTCCGCATCTCCACCGGCGGCCTGCTCCCCCAGGGTTGCGACGCGGTGGTGATGCTGGAACATACCATCAGCGGCGGCGACGGCCTGCTGGAGGTGGTCAAGCCGGTGGCACCGGGGGGCAACATCATCGCCCCGGGCGACGATGTTCAGCGAGACGAAATCCTCTTCAAAGCCGGCAGCCGCCTGCGTCCCTGTGATCTCGGCCTGCTGGCCGGCCTGGGATTTGCCCGGATTCCCGTGTACCAGCGGCCGGTGGTGGGGATCATCTCCACCGGCGACGAGATCGTGACTCCGGAGCAAACCCCACCACCGGGCAAGATCCGGGATATCAACACGGCCACCATCGCCGGCCTGGTTGCGGCCCAGGGAGCCATCCCTCGCCCCCTGGGCATTGTCGGTGACCGGGAGGAGGAGTTCCGGCAACTGCTGGAAGAGGCCCTGGCCTCCTGCCGGCTGGTGATCTTCTCCGGTGGCTCCTCGGTGGGGGTGGGCGACCTGGGGGAACGGGTACTCAACAAAATTACCGCTCCCGGGATCATGGTCCATGGGGTGACGATCAAGCCGGGCAAACCGGTGATCATCGCCCGGCATGGAACCATTCCGGTTTTCGGCCTGCCGGGCCATCCCGTCTCGGCGGCGGCGGCCTACGCCCTCTTTGTCCGCCCCACCCTGGAACTGCTGGCCGGAGCCGGCCGGCCCGCCTGGCAGCCCCGCCCGGTGGGCCGGGCCATTCTCCAGCGCAACCTCAACTCCGCCGCCGGCCGCACCGACCTGGTCCCGGTGGCCCTGAGCCGTTCTTCCGACCCCCGAGAAGGGGAAGCCGACCCCGGCGAGGCCAATGGAGAGCTGCTGGCCAGGCCGGTCCTGGGCAAATCCAGCGCCCTCTCCACCCTGGTGCGGGCCGAGGCCTGGATCATGATCGCCGCCCATCTCCAGGGCCTTGGCGCCGGCAGTTCCGTGGATATCTACCGATTTGACTGAACCGTAAGGAATACTCGCCATGCGACGTAACATCTATGTGGACAATCTGCCCCTGGAAGAGGCCATGGCCCGCTGGCACCAGGCCCTGGACCAGAACGGCTGTCTCGCCCCCCAAAGTGAGTCGATCAAGGTGGATGAGGCCCTGGGCCGGATCACCGCCCGGGCGGTTTACGCCCCCCGCTCGGCCCCCTTCTACAACAGCGCGGCCATGGACGGAATCGCCGTCGATTTCCGGGCCACCATCGGGGCCAGCGAGGCCCGGCCCAAACACTTGTCCCCCGAGCAATTCGTGGCGGTCAACACCGGCAACGCCCTGCCTGCCGGCACCAACGCGGTGATCATGATCGAGGATCTCCACTACCTGCCCGACGGCATGGTGGAAATTATCGCCTCGGTCCCGCCCTGGCAGCATGTCCGGACCATCGGGGAGGATATTGTGATCAGCGAGCTGCTGCTCCCGGAAAACCATGTGATCCGGCCCATCGACCTGGGCGCGCTGCTGGCCACCGGGGTCGTCCAGGTGGAGGTCCTGGTGCCGCCGGCGGTGACGATCATCCCCACCGGCAGCGAGATTGTCCAGCCCGGCCAGGCGTTGAAGCCAGGCAATATCATCGAATTCAACAGCCGGATCCTGGCCGGCTATCTCACCGAATGGGGGGCCTATGCCCGCCGGCATGCCATCGTGGCCGACGAGCCCGAACTGCTGCGCCGAGCCATCGCCGCCGCCACCCAACAGGATGGCTGCGATATCGTGGTGATCAACGCCGGGGCCTCGGCCGGCAGCCGCGATTATACCGCCCAGGTCCTGGCCGAACTGGGTCAGGTCATTGTGCATGGGGTCAACATCAAACCCGGCAAGCCGGTGATTCTGGCCATCGTCAATGGCAAGCCGGTGATCGGCCTGCCCGGTTACCCGGTGTCGGCGGTGCTGACCCTGCGACTTTTCGGCAAGGAGCTGGTGGAGCGAAGGCTGGGGCGGGATCGGGAGCCGGAGCCGGTGGTCCGGGCCACCATCTCCCGCCCCCTGTCCTCCAAACTGGGTACCATCGATTTTGTCCGGGTCAAGCTGGGGCAGGTGGGCGACAAACTGATCGCCACTCCCACCGGCCATGGCGCCGGGGCGGTGATGACCCTGGTCCAGGCCGACGGCATTCTGACGGTGCCGGCCGGCAGCGAAGGGATCGGGGCGGGAGAACTGGTGCGGATTGAACTGTTGCGCTCGCTGGCCGAGATCGACAACACCCTGGTGTTCATCGGCAGCCACGACAACATTCTCGATGTGCTGGCCAACCTGCTTCACCGCCACCGCCCCCTGGTCCGGCTCTCCTCCTCCCACGTGGGCAGCATGGGGGGGATCATGGCGATCAAGCGGGGCGAGGCCCACCTGGCCGGCACCCACCTGATCGACGAGGCCAGCGGGGAATACAACGTGCCATTCATCCGCAAGATACTGCCCGATCTTCCCCTGACCCTGATCAATCTGGCCTGGCGCCAACAGGGCCTGCTGGTGGCCAAGGGCAACCCCAAGGGGATCGCCGGTTTTGCCGATCTGCGGCGCGACGATATCACCTTTATCAACCGCCAGCGGGGGGCCGGCACCCGGATTCTCACCGATCTCAACCTGAAAAAGCTGGGCATCGGTCCCGAAGAGGTAAAAGGTTACCAGCGGGAGGAGTACACCCATATGACCGTGGCCTCGGCAGTGGCCGGCGGCAACGCCGATACCGGCCTGGGGATTCTGGCGGCGGCCCGGGCCCTGGATCTCGATTTTGTGCCGGTGGCCAGGGAGCGCTACGATCTGATCGTCCCCACCGCTTTTGCCGCCGACCGCAAGGTGGCCGCCCTGCTGGCCATGCTCCGGGAAAACCAGGAGTTCAGGACCACGGTGGAGCAACTGGGGGGCTACGATCTCAGCGATTGCGGCCGTTCCATGTACCACCAGGGCTAGGCCGACCGCCATGAACGACCAGCACTCGCGACCGCAACCCGCCCCCATTCTCCAGGTTGCCGGCCTCAACAAACGGTTCGGCGACCACCAGGCGGTGGCCGATCTCTCCCTCACCGTGGGCCGGGGGGAGATTTTCGGCTTTTTAGGTCCCAACGGAGCCGGCAAGACCACCACCATCCGGATGCTGGCCGGCCTGCTCAAGCCCGACAGCGGTTCGATCATCATCAACGGCCACGATCTGGCCGTTTTCCCCACCCTTTGCAAGCAGGATACCGGCTATATCCCCGATCGCCCCTTTCTCTACGAGAAACTGACCGGCCAGGAGTTCCTGCAGTTCATGGCCGGTCTCTACCACCTGCCCGCCGCCGACTTTCTGGGCACCGTACCCCGCCTGCTGGGTCTTTTCGATCTGAACGACTGGCAGGACCACCTGATCGAAAGCTACTCCCACGGCATGCGGCAAAAGCTGATCATCACCGCCGCCTTCATGCTGACCCCGCCCCTGATCGTGGTCGATGAACCCATGGTGGGCCTGGACCCCAAAAGCGCCCGGCTGGTCAAGGAGCTGTTCAAACAGCACGCGGCGGCGGGCCGGACCATCTTTCTCTCCACCCACTCCCTGGAGGTGGCGGAAGAGCTCTGCCACCGGATCGGGATCATCGTCGGCGGCCGGCTCCACGCCCTGGGGGACATGGCCGAACTGCGGGCCCGGGCCGGCGGCCGGGACGGTGATCTGGAGGATATTTTCCTGGAGTTGACCGGCTCCCATGAACTCCAGGCGGTGATCGAGGCCCTGCGCTCCGCCCCCGCCGATTGACAAGCCCGCCCCGGTGGTCCATAATGCGACAATCGACAACGGGGGCGCGTGGCCATGAAAATTCTGCTGGTGGACAACAATCCGATGAACTTGCTGGCCCTGACCTCCTTTCTGGATGAGTTGGGGTATGAAACCAGCACCGCCGCCGACGGCCTCTCGGCCCTGCACCTGCTGGATCAGTTCACCCCGGACGTGGTGATCACCGACCTGCTGACCCCCAATATCGGCGGCGACAAACTCTGTCGAATCATCCGCGACCTCCCCCGCCTCCGGCAATGCTTCACCATCATCATCGCCGCCGAGGAGGCCGGGGAGGATTCCGGCGTCTGCGAGGCCGATGCCTGCATCGCCAAGGGTAAAACATCCGCCATCAAGGAGCGCCTGCGGGAGATTCTGGAGCGGGCCGGCCAGCGCAAGAGCGACAGCCTCTACGAGGTGGACCTCACCCTGGGGCTTAACCAGGATCACAGCGGGGAAATCACCAGCGAGCTGCTCAACTCGCGCAACTATTACGCCGACATTGTCGAGGATCTGGACGAGGGGGTGCTGGGCCTGGATCGGGAACACCGGATAATCTACGCCAACCGAGCCGCCATCCTGCTGGCCGGGGTGGCGGAGGAGCTGCTGCTGACCCGGGATTTCACCGCCCTCTTTGCCGAAAGCGACCGGGCCGCCGTCCGCCATGGCCTGCAGCTGCTCGACCGGAGCGCGGATAAAGAGCCCCACCGGATCGACAACGATCCACCCTTGAACCTCAACGGCTATTTCGTCACCCTGAAATGCCTGCCCCTGGAAGTGGGCAAGCAAAGGGTGATCGTGGTGATGATCCAGGACCAGAGCGCCAAAATTATCGCCGCCCGTACCATCGCCGCCGGCAATCAACGCTGGCAGGCCCTGTTTAACGAAATGCCCGGCGGGGCCCTGTTGCTGGAGAAGAGCGGCCCCGACAATTTCACGGTGATCGCCGCCAACCGGGCCGCCGCCGATCAGTTTAACCTGGCTCCGGACCAGCTGATCGGCCGCACCCCCCGGCAACTGTGGCCCCACGCTGACCAGGCGCTCACCAACCTGCTCCAGCAGGTCCAGCAGGGAGGGCAAGCCGAGGATCTCGCCATCGGCGGCGACCGCTGCCGCTGCGCTCTTATGCCCTCGGGCGAGCTGATCCTGCTGCTCCACTAAAAGGGGCCTGGCTGCCGCCCGATACCTAAACCAGGACTCTGCCGATCATCATGCGCCACCTGCTCACCCCCTTGCTCCTGGCCACCCGCAACCGCTTCCTGCCCGGCGGCCGCGTAAGCCCGCGCGGCCTGGGGATCATCCTTTTCAGCCTGGGGGTGGCGGTGGTCATCCACCTGATCTCGCTAAGGGTGGTGGGCTATTTTCAGGAGCAGAGCGAGCTGGGGATCATCCTCAGCCTCAAGATTTTTGAGATGACCTGGATCATCCTCTTCGCCATGGTGATCTTCTCCTGCATGGTGGCGGCGGTCTCCACCATTTTTCTCTCCAAGGACAACGAGATCCTCTTTGCCGCCCCCCAGCATCCCGCCCGCCTCTTCGCCCTGCGCTACCTCTCCACCTCCCTTTACACCGGCTGGATGCTCTTTCTCTTCATGCTGCCGGTGCTGCTGGCCTACGGCCGGGTCTTCGGGGCCGGCCCCTGGTACTGGCCGCTGCTGCCGGTGAGCCTGCTGGGGGTGATCCTGGCCGCCACCGGCACCGGCCTGCTGGCCACCATTATTCTGGTCAACCTCTTCCCGGCCCGCCGGACCAAGGATATCATCCTCTACCTTTCGATCTGCTTCGGGGTCCTGATCTACCTGATGTTCCGGCTGCTGCGCCCCGAGGAGCTGGTCAACCCGGACAACTACGGCCACTTCGTCGAGTACCTCTCCGCCGTTGCCACCCCGGCGGCCCCCTACATCCCGGCGGCCTGGGCCGCCAACCTGCTTTCGCTCTACCTGCTGGACCGGGAGCTGGACCTGCTGCTGCTGGCCCTGCTGGTCGTCACCCCCATCGCCCTGTTTATTCTCGGGGAGGGGGCCATGAGCCGCTGGTTTTTCCGGGGCTACAGCAAGGCCTATGAGTCCTTCGGCGGCGGCAGCCGTTTCGGAGCGACCGCCGCCGACTATCGCCCCCGCCCCTGGTACTCCCTGTTCCACAAGGAGGCCAAAACCTTTCTACGCGACTCCACCGAATGGGCCCAGCTCTTCATGGTGGGGGCCCTGATCATCGTCTATCTCTACAACTTCAAGATTCTGCCCCTGGATCGGGCCTTTATTCGAGAGGAGTACCTGGCCAACCTGATCGCCTTTCTCAATATCGGCCTCACCGGGTTTGTCTGCGCCTCCCTGGCGGCCCGCTTCGTCTACCCTTCGATCAGCGCCGAGGGCGGGGCGATCGTCCTGCTGCAAAGCTCCCCTTTAAGCATGCGGAACTACCTGCTGCGCAAATTTCTCTTCTACCTGGCCCCCTTCACCCTGCTGGCCCTGCTCTTGATTCTGCTCTCCAACCATCTGCTGGGGGTGGCCGGACCGATCTGGTGGATCTCGGTGGCCCTGATCCTGCCCCTGACCTGGGCGGTGCTGGCCATGGCGGTGGGTTTCGGGGCGATCTATGCCGATTTCAAGGCGGAAAACCGGGCCGCCACCCTGGGGGGCTGGGGAGCGGTGCTTTTCCTGCTCACCGCCCTAACCTTTGAGGTGACACTGATCTTCGGGGCGGCCTGGCCGGCCTGGCGAGTGGTCCGGCGCTGGCTGCACCACGGAGTGCTGAACGGCGGCGATCTGCTGCTGCCCGTGGCCGGTTTGGTGGTCGCCGCCTTACTGGCTTTTGCCGTCGCCCTCTTTTTTTTCTTGAAAGGGGTCAAGGCACTGGATACCCTCTCCTGACCATTGGTCAGCGATCACCGGGCTGTCGCCGTCGGGGTTGCAGCGGGTTTCGCCTGCGGCCGGGGGCATGGACGCCCAGGAGGCCGCAGGCGCCTCGCAGGCGGGCAGGATGCCCGCCGAGAATGAGCGAAACCCCGACGGCGACAGCCCGGTGATCGCTGACGATATTCAATCGAAGAGAGGAACAGATGCTGGCCAGGGTGAAAAGCGGGGCGGTGGTGGGGGTGGAAGGGCTGCTGGTGGATGTGGAGGTGGATATCGCCCGGGGGTTGCCGGTTTTCACCACCGTCGGCCTGGCCGAAGGAGCGGTCCGGGAGAGCAAGGAGCGGGTCCGGGCGGCGATCCGCAACAGCGGCTACGAGTTTCCCAACCGGCGAATCACCATTAACCTGGCTCCAGCCGACCTGAAAAAGGCGGGAACCGGCTATGATCTTCCCATCGCGGTGGGAATTCTCGCCGCCGCCGAACTGATCTCCCCAAGCCAAATCGCCCCCTGGTGCCTGATCGGCGAACTCTCCCTGGATGGCACCCTGCGCCCCACCCCGGGGGTGCTGCCCATGGTGCTGGCCGCCCGCCAGGCCGGGGTGGCAACGGTGATGGTCCCCCGGGCCAACGCCGCGGAAGCGATGATGGTTGCCGGGGTCAAACTGGCGGCGGTCTCCTCCCTGGGGGAGGCGGTGGATATTCTGCGGGGCCTGCGCGAGCCTGAACTGCCCACCCCGCCTGAACCGGACGCCCCGGGGACGGAGCAGCCTGATTATGAGGTGGATTTCGCCGAGGTCCGGGGCCAGGAATATGTTAAACGGGCCCTGGAGATCGCCGCCGCCGGCCAGCACAATATCCTGCTGCAGGGCCCTCCCGGAACCGGCAAGACCATGCTGGCCCGCCGACTGCCCACCATCATGCCCGAACTCTCCTTCGAGGAGGCCCTGGAAACCACCCGGATCTACAGCGTGGCCGGGGAACTGCCCCCGGGCTTCGGACTCCTGCGCCGGCGCCCCTTTCAAGCTCCCCATCATACCATCTCCGACGCCGGCCTGATCGGCGGCGGCGGCCAATGGCCCCGGCCAGGCCAGGTCTCCCTGGCCCACAAGGGGGTGCTGTTTCTGGATGAGTTGCCGGAGTTCCGCAAGAATGTGCTGGAGAGCCTGCGCCAGCCCCTGGAGGATGGCCGGGTCACCATCGCCCGCTCCCGGCAGAGCCTGATTTTCCCGGCTGACTTCATGCTGGTGGCGGCCCTCAACCCTTGCCCCTGCGGCCACTACCCCGGCAACGAGCAGCATGAGTGCCACTGTACCCCGGCCCAGATCCAGCGCTACCGCCACCGCCTTTCCGGGCCGCTGCTGGATCGCATCGATCTCTATCTGGAGGTTACCCCGGTCAAGTTCCAGGAGATGACCGACCACACCCCCGGGGAGTCATCGGCCACCATCCGCCGGCGGGTGGCGGCGGCCCACGCCATTCAGCGCCGCCGTTTTCCCCGCCGCAAAACCACCTTCCACAACAGCCGGATGAACCCCCGCGACCTGGAGCGCCACTGCCGGGTGGATTCGGCCGCCCACCGGCTGCTGGAGGAGGCGGTGCGCCGCTTCGGCCTTTCCGCCCGGGCCTATCACCGAATCCTGAAGATCGCCCGCACCATCGCCGATCTGGCCGCCAGCGCCGACCTGACCACCGCCCACGTGGCGGAAGCGGTCCAGTACCGCCGCCTGGAGATCAAAAAATAGCTTCCCCCATGGTCGGCTGACCGAATATTGCTTCTTTCTTGTCCCATAAGTGGTATAGTAGGGCCGCCGCTGGTCGAAATTCGAGCTACCACCATGTCACGGCGGTCCGACGGCAGCCCACAATGAATAAAAACGGACGGCAAGCGATAAATCCGACCACAACCCCAGCCATTGATCATGAGGTGAATCATGGAGAGCAGCGATTTTTTCAAAATCAGGAAAAAACTGCAAAAAACCCAGAAGGAGATCGCCGAACTGCTGGGAACCTCCATCAAGGCGATCCACAGCTACGAGCAGGGTTGGCGCTCCATCCCGCCCCACGTGGAGCGCCAGATGTATTTTCTGGTTTCCCGCCAGCGGGAACTGCACGAGAAGCCGCCCAAGGCCTGCTGGACCATCAAGAAATGCCCCCCTTCCCGCAAGCGTAACTGCCCGGCCTGGGAGTTTCGGGCCGGCAAGATGTGCTGGTTTATCAACGGCACCATCTGCGAGTGCAACGCCCGCAAGAACTGGAAGGAGAAGATGGTGGTCTGCAAGCAATGTGAAGTGATGGCGCCGCTGCTCTAAGCAAGACTTTCCGGAAACGACCCGCGATGAGTGAATACAGCGCCCGTGATGCCGATGATGTTTCCGTGGGCATCGTGGAGAAGAAATTTTATACCTTCGGCGGCGGGACCAACCAGGCCCTGGTGCTGGAGAGCGGCGCCGAAATCGGCCCGGTTACGGTGGCCTATGAAACCTATGGCCAACTCTCCCCCGCCAAGGACAACGCGGTACTGGTGCTCCACGCCCTCTCCGGCGACTGCCATGTGGCCGGCTACTACAGCAAGGCCGACGCCAAGCCCGGCTGGTGGGAGAATATGGTGGGGCCGGGCAAGGGGATCGATACCGACCGCTATTTTGTAATCTGCGCCAGCATCCTGGGCAGTTGCGGCGGCACCACCGGCCCCTGCGCCACCAACCCCGCCAGCGGCAAGCCCTACGGCCTGGATTTTCCGGTGGTCACGGTGGGGGATATGGTCACGGTTCAGCGCAAACTGCTGGATCACCTGGGGGTGGAGAAGCTGCTGGCGGTGGTGGGCGGCTCTTTAGGGGGGATGCAGGCCCTGGAGTGGAGCCTGCGCTATCCCGACCGGGTGGCCGGGGTGATCGCCCTGGCCACCACCATGCGCCATTCGGCCCTGGCCATCGCCTTCAACGAGATCGCCCGCCAGGCGATCATGACCGACCCCAACTGGAACAAAGGCCACTACTACGGCGGCCCCAAGCCCGATACCGGTCTGGCGGTGGCCCGGATGATCGGCCATGTCACCTATCTTTCCGACGAGGCGATGCGGCGCAAGTTCGGTCGCCGCCTCCAGGAGAAGGATGCCTTCTCCTTCCAGTTCGATATCGATTTCGAGGTGGAGAGCTACCTGCGCCATCAGGGCAGCAAGTTTGTGGCCCGCTTCGACGCCAACTCCTTTCTTTACGTAACCAAGGCGGCCGATTACTTTGATCTGGAACGGCGGGGCGGAGCCGGCTCGGCGGTGGAAGCCTTCGCCGCGGCCCGTTCCCGTTTCCTGGTGGTCTCCTTCACCTCGGACTGGCTCTACCCCACCTACCAGTCCAAGGAGTTGGTGCGGGCCCTGAAGAAAAACGGCCTCAACGTCAGTTTTTGTGAAATCAAAGCCGATTGCGGCCATGACGCCTTCTTGATTCCCAACAAACGGTTAAGCAGCCTGATCGGTAATTTCCTGGAACGAACCCGCGATGAAAGCAGATTTTAAATCCGCCGACACCCCCCCGGCCATGCGTTTTGACCTTTCGGTGATCGCCTCCTGGATCGAGCCCGGCAGCAAGGTCCTGGACCTGGGCTGTGGCGAAGGGGATCTGCTCCACTACTTGAAACAGCAAAAAGGGGTGCAGGGAACCGGCATCGAGATGGTGGAGGCCAAGGCCCTGCGCTGCATCGAGAAGGGGCTCAGCGTCCTCCAGGGAGATATCACCGAGGAGGTGCAGGATTACGCCGAGAACACCTTCGATTACGTGATCCTCAGCCAGACCCTGCAGCAGGTTTACGCCCCGGCCCAACTGCTCAACTCCCTGCTGACCATCGGCCGGCGGGTGGTGGTCAGCTTTCCCAACTTCACCCACTGGAAAAATCGCTGGCAACTGATCTGGCAGGGTCGAGCCCCGCTCTCCAAACAGTTGCCCTTTGAATGGTACAACACCCCCAATATCCGGGTGATCGCCATCATCGACTTTCGCCGCTTCGTTAAAAAAATGGGCTGGCGAATCGTGCGGGAAACGGCGATCAACACCGATCACCACGACCGCCACGGGAATGTGGTCCGGCTGTTGCCCAATCTGCGCGCCACCTACGGGATATTTATGCTGGCTAAAAAGAAGGAGAAGAAGTGATGAGTGAACGCGATAAGGTCGTGGCCGGAGTGGCCGGCCTGGTGGGCGAGACCCCCCTGCTGCGACTTAATAATCTCAGCGCCCGCTGCGGGGCGGAAATTCTGGTGAAGATGGAGTCGCGCAACCCCGCCTTCAGCGTCAAGGACCGGATCGGCAAGGCGATGCTGGCGGCGGCGGAAGCCACCGGCAAGATCAAGGCCGACACCGTGGTGATTGAACCCACCAGCGGCAATACCGGCATCGCCCTGGCCATGCTCTGTGCCGCCACGGGCCGGCGGCTGATCCTGACCATGCCGGAAACCATGAGCCTGGAACGGCGGGCCCTGCTCAAACATTTCGGGGCCGAACTGGTCCTGACCCCCGGCCCGGAGGGGATGAAGGGGGCCATCGCCAAGGCCCAAGAGCTAACCGCGGCCACCCCCGACAGCTTTATGCCCAACCAGTTCAGCAACCCGGCCAACCCGGAGATCCACCGCCAAACCACCGCCGAAGAGATCTGGCGGGACACCGCCGGCGGAATCGACCTGTTCGTGGCCGGGGTGGGAACCGGCGGCACCATCACCGGGGTGGGCGAGGTGATCAAGGCCCGCAAGCCCGGCTTCCAGGCCTTCGCGGTGGAGCCCGCCGACTCGCCGGTCCTCTCCGGCGGCCAGCCCGGACCCCACAAGATCCAGGGGATCGGAGCCGGTTTTGTCCCCTCGATCCTCAACACCGCCGTCATCGACCGAATCATCCAGGTCAGCAACGAGCAGGCCCTGGCCACCGCCCGGCTGGTGGCGGCCCGGGAGGGGATTCTCTGCGGGATCTCTTCGGGGGCCAACGTTTTCGCCGCCATGCAGGCGGCCGAATCCCCCGAGTTCAAGGGCAAACAGATCGTCACCGTGGTCTGCGACACCGGCGAACGCTACCTGAGCACCCCCATGTTCGAGGCCCAATCATGATCAACCAGGAACTGCTGGCCATCCTGGCCTGCCCCAAATGTAAAGGTCCGGTCCGGCTCAACGCGCAGGAGGACGGGCTGATCTGCGAGACCTGCGCCCTGCTCTTCAAGATCCGGGACGGAATCCCCATCATGCTCATTGACGAAGCGGAAAAAATTAACTAGATCTCCCTCCTGAAAGATGCGGGGACAGATTTAGAACTGTCCCCGGCTTCACCCGGCTTTACTCCTATTACCAACGTTGGGGGGCGGATTGCGACTCTGTCCCCGGCTTTCCTCTTCCGGAGTTCTTGTAATGGCGGATCCTGTTATCACCACGCCCCAACCGGCTGACGCCGGCTTTGTCCATCTCCATGTCCATACCCAGTACAGCCTGCTGGATGGCGCCATCCGGCTCGATCGGCTGCTGGCCAAATGCAAGGAGTACGGGATGGGGGCGGTGGCCATGACCGACCACGGCGCCATGTTCGGGGCCCTGGAGTTCTACGTCAAGGCCAAAAAGGCCGGGATCAAGCCGCTGATCGGCTGCGAGTTCTATATCGCCCCCGAGAGCCGCACCGACAAAAGCGCCAAAAGCGCCGGCAAGGCCGCCTACCATCTGCTGCTGCTGGCCATGGATATAACCGGCTACCGCAACCTGATGAAGCTGGCCAGCATCGCCCAGATGGAAGGGTTTCACTACAAACCCCGCATCGACATGGAGGTTTTGGCCACCCACAGCGATGGGCTGCTGGCCTTGACCGCCTGTCTCCACGGCCTGATCCCCACCCTGATCACCCAGGGGGATATGGCCGGGGCGGCCCGGGAGGCCCGGCGGCTGCATGAGCTGTTTCCCGACCGCCTCTACCTGGAGATGCAGGAGAACGGCCTGGCCGAACAGCAGGTCGTCAACGAGGGGCTGAAAAAGCTGGCCGCCGAGTTGGGACTGCCGCTGGTGGCCACCAACGACTGCCACTATCTCAACCGGGAAGAGGCCCAGGCCCACGAGGTGCTGCTCTGCATCCAGACCGGCAAGACCATGGCCGATGCCGGCCGCTTCCGCTTCTCCACCGATGAACTCTTTTTCAAATCGCCCACCGAGATGAAGGCCGCCTTCGCCCATTGCCCCGAGGCGGTGGCGGAAACGGTGAAGGTGGCCCAGCGCTGCAACCTGGAGCTGGATCTGAGCTCCCACCATTTCCCCGATTTTCCGGTGCCGGCGGGGGAAACTTTAGCCACCCTCTTTGAAAGCGCCGCCCGTCAGGGCCTGGAGAAACGGCTGGCCGAGCTCCAGGCCCTCAGCGGTCTTGCCCCCGAACAGGAGGAGAGCTACCGCCTCCGCCTGGAGCATGAGATCGAGGTGATCAACAAGATGGGCTTTCCCGGCTACTTCCTGATCGTGGCCGACTTCATCAACTGGGCCAAGGACCGGGAGATTCCGGTGGGGCCGGGCCGGGGCAGCGGCGCCGGCAGCCTGGTGGCCTGGGCCATGCGGATCACCGATATCGACCCGCTCCCCTACGGTCTGATCTTCGAGCGCTTCCTCAATATCGAACGCAAGTCGATGCCCGACTTCGATGTCGATTTCTGCATGGAACGCCGGGGCGAGGTGATCGAATATGTCCAGCAGAAGTACGGCGGGGCCGAGCATGTGGCCCAGATCGTCACCTACGGCTCGATGAAGGCCAAGGCGGTGGTCCGGGACGTGGGCCGGGCCCTGGGGATGAGCTACGGCGAGGTGGACCGGATCGCCAAGCTGATCCCCGAAGAGCTGGGGATCACCCTGGAGAAGGCCATCGCCCGGGAACCCCGTATCCAGGATCTGATCAAGCGGGAACCGGCGGTGGCGGAACTGCTGGCGGCGGCCCGGACCCTGGAGGGGCTGAACCGCCATACCTCCACCCACGCCGCCGGGGTGGTGATCTCGCCGCAGCCCATGGTGGAGTATCTGCCGGTCTGCCGGGGTCCCAAGGGCGAGGTGCTGACCCAGTACGACATGAAGCACACCGAGATGACCGGGCTGATCAAGTTCGACTTCCTCGGCCTGAAAACCCTCACCGTCATCGACCGGGCCCTCAAACTGATCAAGGGCGATCTGGGCCACGCGGTGGATATCGCCGCCATCCCCTTGGACGACCACAAAACCTACGACCTGCTCTGCAAGGGCGACGCCCTGGGAGTCTTCCAGTTGGAAAGCTCCGGGATGCGCAGCCTGCTGATGAAGATGAAGCCCGAGGTCTTCTCCGACCTGATCGCTTTAGTGGCCCTCTACCGCCCCGGCCCCCTGGAGTCGGGGATGGTGGATGATTTCGTCAACACCAAGCACGGCCGAATGGTGGCCAAATATCCCCTGCCCCAGCTGGAGCCGATCCTCAAGGAGACCTACGGGGTGATCGTCTACCAGGAGCAGGTGATGAAGATCGCCAACGTCCTGGCCGGCTACTCTTTGGGTGATGCCGACAACCTGCGGCGGGCCATGGGCAAGAAGATCGCCGCGGTGATGGATGCCGAAAAGGGCAAATTCCTGGCCGGTTGCGAAAAAAACGCCATCGACCCCAAAAAGGCGGAGTATATCTTCGACCTGATGGCCAAGTTCGCCGGCTACGGCTTCAACAAGAGCCACAGCGCCGCCTACGCCCTGATCGCCTACCAGACCGCCTGGCTCAAGGCCCACTACCCGGCCCAGTTCATGGCCGCCTTGCTGTCGTGTGACATGGGCAACACCGACAAGGTGGTGCGCTATATCAACGAGTGCAAGGAGCACGAGATCGAGGTGCTGCCGCCGGATATCAACGAATCGTTCGCCGATTTCACGGTTATCAGCGACCGGATCCGTTTCGGCCTGGCGGCGGTGAAGAATGTGGGCGGCTCGGCTCTGGAATCGATCCTGGAGGTGCGGGGGCAGGATGGCCCCTACAAGTCGCTGGAGGATTTCTGCCTGCGGGTGGACGGCCGCAAGGTCAACCGCCGGGTGGTGGAGAGCCTGATCAAAGCCGGAGCCTTCGACTCTTTGGGGGCCAAGCGCTCCCAACTGTTCGCCATCCTCGACCAGGCCCTGGACCAGGCCCAGGCGGCCCAGCGCGATCGTTTAAGCGGCCAGATCTCGCTCTTTGCCGCCATGCCAAAGGCCCAAGCCGACCAGGCCACCGCCATCGAGCTGCCCGATCTGCCCGAGTGGGATGAAAAACAGCGGCTGGCCATGGAGAAGGAGACGGTGGGCTTCTACCTGACCGGCCACCCCCTGGACAAACACCGGCGGGAGTTGGCGGCGGTGGTGGATACCGATCTGCACGGCCTGCGGGAGTGGGGCGACAACCAGATGGTCCGGGTGGGGGGGCTGATCCGTCAATGGAAGCCCCATCGCAGCAAAAAGGGAGCGGCCATGGCCTTTGTCACCCTGGAGGACACGGTGGATTCCGTCGAGGTGGTGATCTTTCCCGAAGCCTACGCGGCCTGCGCCCACCTCTTGGGGGGTGATGAGCCCATCGTGATCCAGGGCAAGGCCCAGAAGGAGGAGAGCGGGGTCAAACTGATCGCCGACACCGTGGACTCCCTGGCCGAGGCCCAGGTCAAGTACACCGACAAGGTGGTGATCCGACTCAAGGCCGACCAGGTGGGCCGCCCCCAGTTGGAGGCGGTGAAAAAGACGGTGCAGCGCTTCCACGGCCCCTGCCGGGTGGCCATCAGCCTCCAGTTCCCCGAGCGGGGCGAGGTGGAGGTGGCGGCCTCGGCCGACCTGACGGTGCGCCCCGGCCGGGAGTTCAGCCGGGAGGTGGAGAAAACCCTGGGTTATGCCGCCCTGCGCTACCTGAAAAAACCCCTGGAGCCCGCCGCCACCGAACCGCGCCGCCACGGCAACGGCCGCAAGTAGCAACGGGAGGCCCCCCTGTATGCTCAAAGGTGGTGCACACCGCCGCCAACGGGCTGCCTTTGGGGGCCGAAGCCAATGAAAAATTTTTTAAAGCCCTGCTGATCGACGTCGGCCTGGTTCTATTCAAACACTTCGTCGATCTTGTCGGCGGCCATGGTTTTTTCAATCCAATTCAACAGGGTATCCGACTCGGCTGCCATCACTTGTTTTTGTCTTTCTTCGTCAAATTCGGCGCCAAACTTGCGCTCCAACACCTTGGCCAACATTTCAGCCCGGCCCTGCTGCAATCCCTGCTGCAATCCCTGCTGCAATCCCTGCTGCAATCCCTGCTGCAATCCCTGCTGCAGTCCCTGCTGTTTCCATTGTTCGGTCCATTCCGCTACTCGTTCGGCCAGCATGCTTTGCACCTCCTGCAAGTCTTGGGTTTCCACTATCTTGATTCCCGGCAGCCGATGGGGCAACAGCACCCGGTTGATCCACACCGTGAAGGCCCGGCGCAGGCTGGTTTGCTCCGGGGCCTTCAGCCATTGGACCAAGGCGCTCACCAACTGCCGCATATCTTCCGGGCTGCCGCTCTTTTCCAGCCGGAACAGAGCGGCGGCCAGGTTGCGCAGGGCCAACTGCTCGGATTCGTCCAAAGCGCCTTCATCCAGCAACAGGTAACTCATCTGTGGCCGATAGCGACTCAGGCCGCCGGGCACCTGCTCCACCAGTTCGGCAATGTCGGTGGCCGCCCGCCAGCGGGAAATGCCGTTGTAGAGCACCACCGGCAGCACCGGCGGCAGCTTGCCCGCCGGGGTCAGTTCCCGCCGCCGGGCCAGTTCCTGGTAGAGCAGGCCCACGTAAGTCATCACCCGGAGCGCCATCAGGGGGTCCACGGTGGACTGAAACTCCAGCAGCAGATACACGTAGAGCCAGTTGCCCTTAAGGCGCACCCGCCAGATGATGTCGCTTTCCCGGTCGGCCAGGTCATCGCCGACGAAGCTGGCGCTTACCTGCTCCAGGGTGGTGAAATCCACCTCGCCGATCCACTCTTCCCGGACAAAACCGCGCAGCAGGTCCTCCACCATTTGCGGGTGGGAGAAAAGCAGCTTATAAGAGTTGTCGTGCCGAGGCTTCTCTTCACTCATACAGGCAATTTAACGGAAAAAGACCGAGTCGGCAAGCTGGATGTCGTCAACCGGTAAACTTGTCCGCTCATCGGAATGGAGAGCCTGCGGGATATCAAAGCCCGCCCGCGCTCACGGAGCGGCGGGAACCACGCGGGAAACATTGAGAATGGTGTGCCCCGCCCCGGAAATGGCGAAGGCAGAAATGGTGTCTGGCAGAAATGGTGACCCCAATTTGCCCGGGCATGGGGCCGGGGACGCATCAACTCCGCGGCGGCACCCAACTCCTCAGTACAGAAAACCGAGCAGCCACAAGGGTATTTTGTTGCCGACCCCGTATTCTTCGTGGTCCCGGAGGACGAAGCTGTCGGCAATGCCGGCAATCTGGGCGAAACCCTTGCCTTTACCGCCGACCTCGAAGAGATAGTGTTCGTTAACCAGGAAATCTCCGCGAACCGGGTAGTGCAGGCGGTGGCCGGCATTGCCCAGCATGGCGGCGGCAAAGGTTTCCCGGATTGTGCCTTCTTGGGGATAATCGCAGAGAATGCCAAACAGGTTGGGGTTGTCGAAATAGAGTTTAGCGGGCTTGGCCAGGGATTTATGGGAGGCTACCGCCCGTACCAAACCGCCTTTCTCCAGATAGCCCAGATAGGCGTAGAGGGTGCGGATATTGATCCCGGCCGCGCCGGCCAGCTTGGTCACCTTCAACTCCAGGGGGGGTGAGCGGCAGATCAGCTCCATAATCCGGTTCAGTTTGTTGAGATGATCCTTGTCGATATTGTAAATCACCGCCAGGTCGGAATCGATCATTTGCCGCACCACCTCGATCAGTTTCACCGGATAGTCCGCCACCCCTTCCCGGTAGAAGGGATAGGCGCCGTAAGCCAGGTAGTCGCGGTAGAGCCGGAGAATCCTGCGGTCCGCCAGGCGCTTGACGATCTCGCCAGAAATCGCGGCATGGTCCCGGACCAGGGTGGCCAGATCCAGGGCGGCAAACTCCAGGCCGGTTTCCAGTTCGACAAACTCGCGCAGGGAGAGGCAGGGCAGGTTGTGGATCACCGCCCGGCGGGAGAGGTCCACTTTGGCATGGTCCAGATGCAGGGCCGAGGAGCCGGTGAATATCACCCGCAGGGAAAGGGAGTCGTGGATCGCTTTGAGGTCGGCGGCAAAGCCGCTCTGTTTGTGGATTTCGTCGATCACCAACAACCGGCCGCCGAGCTTGGCAAAAGCTTCGGCAATATCGTAGAGGCGCGTGGCGTTAACCCGGGGATGGTCGGCAGTGACATAAAGCGCCTCTTCCGGCGCCAGCCCGGACTCCTGCAGCAGTTGCCCGACCAGGGTGGTTTTGCCCGCCCCCCTCGGCCCCTTGATCCCGATCAGCCGCCCTTGCGGATTAAGCTTAGGGTGGAGAAAACGCCGGTATTTTTCCTGGCGACCCTCCAAGGTGGTGCGAGACAGGGTGATTAAATGGTCGATATCCATGCTGAGAGCCCCCCGGGAGATGACTGTATTGGCATGCACTAAAAATGTATCATAGATTGTAGTGCAGTGCAATGGCGGTTGCAGCCGGAACAACACGGGGACCGCTTGTACCGCTGACGTTTTCTGCACGAAAGGAGAAAAGGGCTTAAGCTAATAAACTAACTCCGTCCCCCTTTGTGGTCCCCCTTTATACGCTCCAACAACCGGGCGGCGGCAAAACGAAAGCGGGGGGCGGAGCCGCGATCGGCTCCGCCCCCCGGTTGAGGTTTGGCTTGGTTGTTGCTGTTCCGGATTAACCCTGGAGCAGGCTCAGTACGGTCTGGCTGCTGGCGTTGGCCTGAGCCATGGCAAAAGAGCCGGCCTGGTTGAGGATCTGGAACTTGCTGAAGTTGGCCGCTTCCTCGGCGAAGTCAACGTCGCGGATGGCGGATTCCGCCGCGCTGATGTTGACCCGGGTCACCGTGATGTTGGCGATGGTGGAGGTCAACTGGTTCTGAACGGAACCAAGATCCGCCCGCACCTTGCCCAGATCCTTCAGGGCGGAGTCGGCCACCGCGATGGCCTGCTGGGCGCCTTCCTGGGTCAGCACACTGATCTCGCTCAGGGTCTGGAGCTTGGTATCAACCAGGTTGACATCGGACCCGCCCGGTTTTACGGCGGCCAGGACACTGTCTGCCGCAATCACCGATCCTTCCTCAAGGTACATGGCCCCTTGCAGGGTAACGGCCTGGGCCAGATCCAGATCCTGTTCCAGCTTGGTGCCGGCCGCAACCAGGAAGTTCTTGGTGCCATCGGTCATGACCATATCGGTGCTGAGCACCGTACCCCGAGTCAGGGTGCTGCCCGCCTCAAGGACGCTGCCGGCGGCCAGGTTAACCCGGGCGCCATCGTTAACCGTTACATCAGCAGCAACCTTGATACTGGCGCCCAAGGTGGACTCATTGGCAAAGCTGGTCCCCGCAACCAAGGTGGAACCGGCGGCCAGGGTCATATCCTGGACAACGTTCAAGTCGGCGGCGGCGGTGAGTTCAAAGCCGATGGTGGAACCGGCCTTGAACTCGGCAACCGTACCGATTTCAAGCGTGGAACCGGTTTTAACAACCATATCACCGGTCAGAACCATGTCATCTGTGCCAGCAAGAGTAACCGCATCGCTGAACACCGAACCATAGGCAACGATGCTGTTTGCTGCAACCGTCGAGCCCTTGGTCAGGGTCATATCGCTGGTCAGTACCAGGTCGGCGGCCAAAGTGTAGTCGGCCGACAGTTTGGTCCCGGCGGAAACCGCCAGTTCACCGCCGCCATCAAAGATATCCTGCAGGACAATGGTACCGGCCGCCAGGACCGAACCCGTCAACAAGGTAGAGCCCGCGGTCAAGGTGCTATTGCCGCTGGTATCTGCCAGCGCATCAATTTCGGCCTGGCCGCCAAACACGGTGCCGGCGGCAAGCTCGGAACCGACTTCGACAATCGAACCGGCCTTAAGGATGGAGTCCTGGGTGGTGGTAACTGAATCTACGGCAACATCAGTTGTGCCCACCAGATCCATCCCCAGAACGGTGCCGGCCGCCAGTACCGAAGTATCAGCAATTGTCGAATCCTCCTTCAGGGTGGAGGCGAAGGCGGTGGTAACATCGGCGGCACTCGCCAGATCGGTGGCAAAATCGAGTTCAGTGGCCACACCCAGACCGCTGATCACCACGTCGCTGGCGCCGGCTTTGTTGATCACCAGGTGCCCGACGGTGGACATCTCGGAAGTGCCCAAGGTGGCGATGGTGTCACCGTCCACCTTGATCGCCCGACCGTCGCTGGCGGTCAGGGTCAGGTAGCCCTGGGAATCAACACTGGCCACCACGCCGTGGTCGGCGGTTTTCTGATTGATGGCATTAACCAGGGCGCCGTTGCCGTCATTGGCCTGGACCTGGATATCGCCGATCACCACATCATTGATCTTCAGGCCGGTAACCTGGCCGGCGGCAACCGCCTGGTTGCTGGTGGAGGAAACCTGAGCGGTGGCGGAAATTCCCAGCACGTCACTCAGCTTGTTGATGGCATCGGCCAGGCCGCCCATACCCTCCAGCCGGTTATTGGTGTAGCCGACATTAACCGTTTGCAGGGTGAAGTTTTGATCCTGGATGGAGCTGTAGATGTTCAACTGGACCGCGCCGCCATCGGCATTGGCCAATTCCAGCTTTCCGGTGGTCACATGGCCGATCTTGGTGGATTCGGCGGACGCGATGGAGATATTCACCGTTTCGCCGGAGTAGGCGCCAACCTGGAAGGCCTTGTTGGTGAAGTTGCCGCTCAGCAGTTTTTGGTTGTTGAAGGCGGTGGTTTTGGCGATGGCATCCAAGTTTTCCAGCAGCTTGCCGATATCGGCCTGGATGGCGGCCCGACTCTCCTGGGTCTGACCGTCCTGGGCGGCCTGGATCGCCTTGGTCTTGATGGTGTTGACGATGTTGATCGACTCTTCCAGGGCGCCGTCGGCGGTCTGCACCATGGAGATACCGTCGTTGGCGTTCCGGATCGCCTGGCCCAAGCCCAGGGACTGGGAGCGCAGGGAGTCGGCAATCGCCATACCAGAAGCGTCGTCGGCGGCCTTGTTGATCCGGAGACCGGATGACAGTTTTTGCAATGATGAAGAAAGGGCGTTGCCGTTCTTGATCATGTTGTTGTGGGCGTTCATTGCCGCGATGTTGGTGTTGATTCTCAGGGTCATGGTTGGTTCCTCCGTCCATGTTTGGTCGATTTGAGGGGAATCCTTTCCCCCCGCGGTTGCACTGGGTTATCGAAGCATCCTCATAAACGCGTTGCCGGGCCTCACCTCCTTTATTCGCCTGGACAATTTTGGTTGTTCAGTGATAAAAACCGGCGCCCGTTAAAGGCGACACGCCACGATTCCATGAAACGTATCGGCCCGGTCCCGCCAGACTTGAATCTTTTTTCAATAATCGGCAACTTCCCACTGCCCCCCCGATATGGTATGGTGGCTCCCCATCAACACAGGCGGAAAAGCATGGTCCAACCAACAAGCCGTAACGGCATCAGCCCCAACCCCGCCCTGCGGGAGCAGCGCAAGGGGGAAACCTTTCTGCTGGCCGAGGAGTTTCTCTGGGGCTGGTTTCCCATCGTCACCCTGCTGAGCTACCAGTTCGTCGATCCCCTCTGGGCGATGGCGATCACCATTTTTGTCGCCACCCTCTTCTTTGCCGGCATCATGCAGGTCCGCGGCCTCTGGCCGGAGTTGCGGCGGCGGGAGGCCTGGACCGACCTGTTCTGGGCTTCCTTCTATATACTGCTGCTCTTTGTGCTGCTCTTTGTCGGGCTCTCCTACACCACCGCCGGCAACGCGGCCCTGATCCTCTTTCTCCAGGTCCTTTTTGCCTATCTCTATTTCAACCTGTTCAAGGGCGAGGCCATGACCCCGACCCACAAGGCCGGGGTGGCCCTGGTCAGCATCGGGGCCTTTCTGGTCCTGTTCCCCGACGAGATGGGGTTCAACCGGGGGGATCTACTGGTGCTGCTGGCGGCGATGGTGGCCCCGGTGGGCAACCGCTATCAGCAGCGGGCCCGGCGCCATGTCAATGCAACCACCCTGCTCTTTGTCCGCAACCTCTTCAGTCTGCCGCTGCTTTTCCCCCTGGCCTGGCTGCTGGCGGCCGCCCATCCCGATCTTGAGGCCATCGCCGCCACCTGGTGGCTGCTGCTGCTCAACGGCCTGTTTTTGATGGGGCTGTCGAAAATTTTCTGGATCGAGGGTTTGCACCGGCTGGCCATCACCAAAGTCAGCGCCATGACCGCCCTCTCCCCGCTCTTCACCATGATCTTCGCCTACCCGGTGCTGGGCGAGATCCCCGGCCGCTGGCAACTGGGGGGCATCCTGCCGATCCTGCTGGGGGGCATCCTGATCACCCGACCGGCCGCCGGCGGCCCACCACCCAAGGGATGCCGCCCCGGCCGCTGATCAACTGGTTAAAAAAAGGTTAATTACCGCCCCTCCTCCTTCCCTCCGCCACCCAAGAGGGTTATCATGCTTGGAAAGATATGCTAACCCCAGATACCCGGAGGAAAACCGTGCCAGCCCTCATCGCCCTCGCCCTACTGACCCTCTTGACCCTGGCGGCCCCATTACCGGCCGCCGCCGCCAATCCCACCATCTCCTGCCACTGTTTTCAGGATCGCAGCTACAACCCCAACCAGCCGGACGCCATCGATCCCTATCTGCTGGCCACCACCCAGAACTCCCTGATCGCGGCGGTTTACCAGGTGCCCAAGCGGGATCTGGTGCGCCGCAAGATGACCGGCACCCCCAACGACGAGATCTGGGTGACCCACCACCGGAACAAAACCGGACAGCGGGTTGCCGGCGCCAATCAGCAGGAAGCGGCCCGGCTCATCGTCGACCAGGTGGTCAGTGAAAGCCTGGGGCTGACCGCCGCCGAGGTGGCGGAACTGCGCGGCCGGGGGGCCGACAACGCCGAATTGATTCTGGCCGCCTATCTAAGCCATCAAGGCGAGCCGGCTCCTCTGGAGATCTATACCCAAGTGGTGGAAAAACGGACAAGCTGGGGCCAGACCTTCACCCAACTGGGGGCGGTGATCGGGCAAATCGAAGATGAGATTCGGGAACTGGTGGGGAAAAACCAATAGACGTCGATGATAATCAGGCGGTAAAATCCAGCCTGGCCCCGGCGGAGCGATTCAACCCCGCCAGGGTCGCGGCGGCCTGGCGGGCGGCGATGGGTGAAATCCTGCCCGGGGGCGGAGCGTAAGCGCCGCCGACTTCCTCGGTGGACTCCTGACCTTCTTCTTCCCTCTTGGCGGCGTTGAGGTTGAGCATATCCAACTCCCGCCGGGAGGTCTCCCGCTGCTGCTCCAGGCGGATCAGCTCCAGCTCCCGCCGGGCCTCGACCATGGCGGCGGCGGCCTGGGCCGCCACCTTGCGGTCCTGGGGCGAAGGATCGGCCGGGGCCATGGCCGCCGCCCGGATAATCCGCATCTTGCGGATGGTGGCCTCGGGGCTGGGCTCCTTGGAGGAATCGATACTGACCTCCCCGCCGGTGGCATACTTCTTCCCGTCCGGCCCCATGGTGTAGCTGAAGCTGGCGCCGCCCCTGGCGTAGGGTCCGGCCACCGCCAGATGGGCCATCTCGTGGGCCTTGACCCGGGTATCCAATTGCTGCAACCGGGCCACCTCCAGCTGCTCTTCCCGGTTCAATTCCCGAACCAGGGCCTCGGCCCGTCCCGCCGTCAGATACCGCTTCTCCCGGCCGGCCTCAGGAGCTCCCTCCGGCTGCCCTTGGGGCCGGGGGCGGGCCCGGTTTTTCCACCATTGCCCCCGCTCGAAGCTATCCCGTGGCGCCGGCGCCTCGCCGGCGGTGGCCCGGTCAAGGGACGGCGCGGCGGCACCGGGGCCGCTGGGCCGCTCCGGCCAAACCGGCCGCGCTGATATGCTTGAGATGATGGCGTTTAGTTCCATAAAGATACCCGTTATCAGCCTTAACGGCACTCAACCGGCAAAACTTAATTTTTTTTTGCAATCGCCCAAATCGCCACGGCCATTGGCCCCGACATCCGCCGCGCTCACCCCGCTACCCGTGGGCAAAAAATCCTTCAGTGCTCCCGGGAAAATGATATAGTGCTAACAATCTGCTCAAGTTCCCCCGCCAAACCCTAATTTTTTGGACCAAATTGCCATGAAAATTATTAAAACCGTTCTGCTGGCCACCCTTGCCCTGCTCCTGCTGCTGGTCGTCGCCCTGGTGGCGGCGGTCAACCTCATCGACCTCAATAAGCAGAAGGATCGGATCGCCCGCCTGGTTTATGAGGAGACCGGCCGCGAACTGCAAATTATCGGCGATCTGGAATGGGGCCTGTGGCCCCGGCTGCGCCTGGCCGGCGGCCCCATCACCCTGGGCAACGCTCCGGGTTTCGGCCCCGAACCCATGCTCAGTCTGGAATCGTTCCAGTTTGCCGTCGCCACCTGGCCCCTGACCCGCTCGGAACTATTGCTGGATATGGTCCGGGTTTCCGGCCTCCACCTGAACCTGGCCCGCAACGCCGCCGGGATCGGCAACTGGGAGGATCTGGTCGCCGCCGAACCCCAACCGGGTCCGCCGCCCCCCAAGGCCGCCAAAAGCGACACCCTGCCCTTCGCCGCCCTGGCCCTGGGCGGCGTCCACATCGATGATCTGCGGATCTCCTGGCACGATGAACTCAGCGGCCAGCAGGCGGAGATCTATAATTTGCGACTGCTGATCGGGGCCTTGAGTTTCGGCGAGCCCATCGGCCTGGACCTGACCTTTCAGGCCCGCGCCAACCAGCCGGAGTTATCTGCCGCCAGCGTCATCAAAGGCACCCTGACCTATGATCTCCGGAACGGAATCTACTCCCTGAGCCCCCTGACCGCCGCAGTCGAGCTGGCCGGCCCCACCGTGCCCGGGGGCAAGGCTGCCATCGACTTCCACACCTTGCTGGAACTGGACAGCCAAAGGGGTCAGGCCCGGATCGAGGAGTTTCGCCTGGCCGGGCTGGGGATGGAGATCAGGACCCGGATGGAGATGGATAACCTCAACGCCCCGCTGCCCGATTGCCGGGGAGAGTTCCAGGCCGAGATCGCCGACCTGGTCCGCCTGCTGGAAACTTTCCAATCGCCCCTGGGCCGGCAACTGGCGGGGGTGGAGGAACGAACGGTGACCCTGCACAGCGAATTCAGTGCCGAACCGGCCTGGGGCCGGGTCCAGATCCCCCGGCTGGAGGCCCGCATCCTGGGCACGGAAATCTCCGCCCATCTGGCCGCGGAGGAGCTCGATTCGCCCCAACCCCGGGTGGCGGGAGCCTTCAAGGCCGTGGGACCTGATCTCCCCGCCTTGCTGGCGGTGGCCGCCCGCCTGGCTGGGGCGGACCCGACCGAGATTCCGGGAGCGGTCAGCGGCCTGCGGGAGCGCGGCCTGCTGCTGGAAGCGGAGTTCGGCAGCGAGGAGGGGGAGATCACCATCCCCCGTTTGCGGGCCAGGGGGCTGGCCACCAGCCTGGAGAGCGACTGGCGGCTGCGGGATCCCGTGGGCGACCGGCCGGGCCTGCAGGGGATGTGGCAGATCAGCGGCGACAACCTGCCCATGCTGCTGCGGGTGGCGGCGGTATTCGCCGGCGGCGGAGAAAAGGGACGGCCCGACGCCGAGGCCAGCCCCGATCCGGCCCGGGAGTTGCGGGCCCTGGCCACCCGGGTTACCAGGGCGGGGCACCAGAAATTCAATCTCGGCTCCGAACTGGTCCTGGACCAGGCCTCCGGCCGGGCCCAAATCAAGGATCTGCGGCTGGCGGCTCTCGGCCTGGGGATACAGGCCAACCTCCAGACCGAACAGCTGGAGCCGCTGCCCATCTTCCAGTTGCATCTGGAGCTGGACCCCATGAATCCACGGGCCTTAATGGAGCTGTTGGATCTGCCCGTCCCGGAAACCACTGATCGCCAGGCTTTGACCCGGCTGGCCCTGACCACCACCATCAGCGGCAGCCCGGAAAAATTTCAGATTCGCCCCCTGGATTTGCGCCTGGATGGCAGCCGTTTAAGCGGCGAGGTCCGGGTCAACGACCTGGAGAAGGCCGATGTCGGCTTCAACCTGGCCATCGATCAGCTGGATCTGGATCGTTATCTGCCGCCGGAAACCGAGGCGGCGCCGGCCACGCCGGAAACGGCGGCGGTGGCCGCCACCCAATTGCCGGTGGAGATGCTGCGCGAACTGCTGGTGGAGGGGGAGCTCAAAATTGCCGACTTAAAGGCATCGGGGCTCAAGGTGCAGAATTTTCTCCTGGGCATCAACGCCGCCGGCGGCCTGATCCAGGTGCAACCGCTGCAAGCCGAACTTTACGGCGGCAAAATGGCGGGTGGCGTGGAGCTTGACGCCCGCGGCTCCGAACCGCTCATCAAGACCACCAACCGGATCAGCGGAGTCCAGGCCGGCCCCCTGCTGCGGGACCTGACCGGGGAAAAAGAGCTGATCCGCGGCCGAGCCGAAATCGATTATCAGCTCGAAACCCGGGGGGCCGAGGTGGAAGCGATGAAGGGCCATCTCAACGGCACCGCCGCCTTCGGTTTTCATGACGGCGCGGTGGTCGGG
Organism: Desulfurivibrio modestus; assembly: GCF_044068625.1. Taxonomy (NCBI): domain Bacteria; kingdom Pseudomonadati; phylum Thermodesulfobacteriota; class Desulfobulbia; order Desulfobulbales; family Desulfobulbaceae; genus Desulfurivibrio; species Desulfurivibrio modestus. The sequence goes on along the minus strand of NZ_JBIPKH010000009.1, from coordinate 26,869 downwards.
GTCAATATCGGCCTGCTGCTGCGCCAGGCCGGGGCCCTGGCCCAGGGGCGGCCGCCGGCGACCGCCCCCCAGGAACTGACCACCGACTTCAGCGAACTCACCGGCACCGCCCAGATCCAAAACGGCCTGGTCAGCAATCGGGATCTGAGCCTGAAATCACCCCTGCTGCGGCTCAACGGCCAGGGCAGCGCCCATCTGGTCAGTGAACAGGTCGATTATCTACTGACCGCCACCGTGGCGGCCACCGCCGAAGGCCAGCAAGGACGAGGATTGGAGGAGCTGCGCGGGCTCACGGTACCGATCCGGGTCTCCGGCTCCTTCAGCGAACTGAGCTTCCGGCCGGAACTCACCGCCGCCAACCTGGAACAGCTGGGCCGCAACCTGCGGGAGCTGGGCCGGGCCATCGACCGTGACGGCCTCCGGGTACTGGAGGGAATTCTGGCGCCGCCTGCCAGCCCGGCAGAAACTGAAAAGGGCGCCCCGGCCAAACCGGAAGAGCAACTGGAAGAACAGCTTAAGGATGAGTTGCGGCGCCTGTTCCGGTTCTAACCCAGCTCCCCGCTGGCCGGATTCCGTCGCCGAAAGTAGCGCTGGCCGACGGCGGCGACCTGTTCGGCGTAGAAGCAGAAGAGCATGCCCAGCACCACCGTCGCGGTGGTGATCCAGAACAGCACCAGGTGCAAGGCCGGGTGGCGATGAAAGTAGAGGTCGAGAACGAAGAGGATCAAGCCCAGGTGGATCAGGGACGACCCCAGGCGAACCCAGTAGTTTTTCTTCTCGAAATTCAGATACTGACTGCCGGCCAGGGCCAGCAGCAGCACCACCACCTGCAGGGCCAGGGAGGCAAAAAGCACCAGCAACAGGGCGGCATGTCCTCCCGCCAGCAGGGTGGTAACCCCGGCCGCCGCCAGCAGCACCACGGTAAAGCGATGCAACCAGTTGGTGGGGAGCAGCCGCTTGGGCACGCAGATCCCCAGCAGTAAAATCAGCACCACCACAAAGGGGGCGAGCACCCGGTTCATGGTGTTCATGTAGGCCCACTTGGCGGCGGCCTCCAGCTCATGGATGGCGGCCATCTTGAAGTAGAACATGGCGTAAACACAGATCACCGAAATGATGAACAGCACCACGGTGGTGGCCAGAATCAACTGATAATCGTAAGATCCCTTCAGTTTCATAAACCCCTCACATCAACGAATGTTCGCCGGGAAAGATATAGGAGGCGACAAAGGTGAAGATCATCGCCACGAAACAGAGCAGGCCAAGGGCGGCGGAAAAATACCACATCCCCTTCTTGTTGGCGTAAAGGCGGGTGTGGAGATAGGTGCTGAAGATCGCCCAGAGCATCACCGAACTGCTGACCTTGGGGTCCCACCACCAGTTGGGCCCCCAGGCCTTCAAGGCCCAGGGGTAGCCCAGCAGCATCCCCAGGGTCAGGAGGAAATAGCCCAGCTTGGCGTAGCTGTAGCCGGTGAGCTCGATCTCCGGCTCCCGCCGGATCAGCATCAGCAGCGAAGTGGCGGCAAAGATGGTAATGCAGGCGTAAGCGATGAAGAGCAGGGGCGGATGGAACCACATGTAGGAGGAGTTGTAATAAAATTCCAGCCGGGGATAGAGCCGCATGTACAAGCCCAATTGCTCCCAGGGAGAGCCGCCGGCGGTCAGCCAAGGAGTGATCTCGGCCATAAAGCGGGGCAAGGGATTGCGGAAGGGATCGGCCAGAAAATAGAGGACGGCGAGCTGGCCGGCCATCAACAGGTAGAGCACCGCCTGAAAACGGCGATTGTCCAGGCGGCGATGGACCAGAACCGCCATCACCGCGAAGCAGAGAAACCAGAAATAGTAACGCTGGTACTCAATCCAAGGGGGAATGGTATAACGGGGCGGATTGGCGGGATCGTATAAGGCCAGGCCGTAGGCGGCCCCCCGGTTCATCTCCGCCAGTTGCCGGTTGAGCCAGGGGACGATCTCCGGGGCCAGCTCCAGGGCCACGTGGAGATGGATCTGCCAGTGGAACCAGCCGATCAGGCAGAAGCCCAGCAGCAGCAGCCCGGCGCAGAAGGTCAGCAACTGGCGGGAGAGCCCCGGCAACCACGGTCGGGGAGTGACAAGATTAACCAGGCCGGTGGTGGCCAGCAGCCCGGCACAGAGCAGGAGCAGCGGCATCAGCACTCCGCCGAGCCGGCTGAAGGTGGTCGCGGCCAGGGCGAGATTTTCCATGGTCGTTTCCTCCGGAATGGTTGGGGGACCCCATAAAAGAAAACCCGCCATCCGTTACCGGGCGCGGGTTTTAGAAGAACAACCTGATGCGGAAAACCAACTACTGGTGCCGAAGGCGAGACTCGAACTCGCACGGGTTGCCCCACCACCCCCTCAAGATGGCGTGTCTACCAATTCCACCACTTCGGCAGCATTTTTTTCAACCCTTGCGGGCCGACAAGCAACAATCTACTCCTGGCCGGGAAAGGTCCGCGGGGCCTCGCCACCGGCGGCCGGCGGCAGGGGAATAGCCACCGGCTCGTCACTCTCCGGCACCACCTCTTCATAACCGGCAGCCGGGGTGCGCACCCGCTCCATCACCGAACCGTCACCCACCCGACTGGAATACCAGGCCAGGGACACCGAGGTGACCATGAAGAGCACGGCGACGGCGGTGGTGATCTTGTTCATCATCGGCAGCGGCCCCTCGGTGCCGAAGACCGTCTGGCTGGAGCCGCCGAAGGTGGCACCGATACTGGCCCCCTTGCCGTGCTGCAACAGCACGATAACCACCATGAACAAGCAGACCAGCACATGCAGGACAATTAATATGGTTTGCATAAACCTCTCGCAATCAACAAAAAAACGCCCATCCGCTTTGAATCAATTAAAGCGAATGATGCGCTCGAAGGACTCGGCCGACAAGGACGCGCCGCCGACCAGGGCACCGTCAACATCCGCCTGGGCCATGATCTCATCAACGTTGGCGGCATTAACGCTGCCACCATACAGGATTCTCACCCCGGCGGCAATATTTTTCTCATAGAGCCCGGCCAGCAGCCGGCGCACAAAGTGGTGGGCCTCCTGGGCCTGGGCGGGGCCGGCGGTTTTGCCGGTGCCGATGGCCCAAACCGGCTCATAGGCCACCACCAGCTTGGCCGGATCGACCAACTCGACCTCATCCAGACCTTCCCGCACCTGTTTCTCCAGGGTCTCCAGGGTGCGGCCACTATCCCGTTCGGCCAGGGTTTCGCCGATACAGAGGATGGGAATCAGCCCATGGGCCATGGCTCCTCGCAGGCGGCGGTTGACCATCCGGTTGTCTTCGTGAAAGAGGTGACGGCGCTCGGAATGGCCCACCAGGGCCATCCGGCAGCCGGCTTCCCGCAGCATCAGGGGCGAGATCTCGCCGGTGAAGGCCCCCTTCTCCTCCCAGCAAACGTTCTGGCCGGCCAGGAGCAGCCGCGAACCGGCCACCGCCTTGACCGCCGCCAGGGCGGTAAAGGGGGGCGCGATCAAAACCTCCCGGTCGGGAGAGGCCTCGGCGACCCGGGCAACCGCCGCCGCCAGCTCGGCCGCCTCGGTTAAGGTAAGATGCATCTTCCAGTTGCCGGCAATCAGTGGAACCCGCATGCTCAATCCTCCAGTGCCGTCACCCCCGGCAGTTGCTTCCCTTCCATCAGCATCAGGAAGGCGCCGCCGCCGGTGGAGATATATGAGATATTGCTCGATTCCCCGGCCCGATGCACCGCCACATCGGTGTCCCCGCCGCCGACGATGGTCAGGGCATGGGAACGGGCCACGGCCTGGACCATGGCCATGGTCCCCCGGGAGAAGGCGTCGATCTCAAAGACCCCCATGGGGCCGTTCCAGATGATGGTTTTGGCATCCTCCAAGGCTTCGGTGAAAAGCATGGTGGAGGCCGGCCCGATATCCAGGGCCATCCATTCCGCCGGAATCTCCTGGCAGGTGACCCGTTTGGTCTCGGCCCTGGCGTCAAGCTCCGGGGCCACGATACAATCCACCGGCAGGTAAAACCTGACCCCCTTCTCCCGGGCCTTGACCACCAGTTGGGCGGCGGTCTCCAGCAGATCCTCCTCCACCTTGGAGCGGCCCACGTCCAGGCCCTGGCTCTTGAGAAAGGTGTTGGCCATGGCCCCGCCGATGATCATCTTGTCCACCCGGTCCATCAGGTTGGTCAGGGCGCCCAGCTTGCTGGAAACCTTGGCCCCGCCCACGATGGCCACCAGGGGCCGCAGGGGATCACTCACCGAGCGGTGAAAATAGTCCATCTCCTTTTGCAGCAGAAAACCGGCCGCGCTCTGGGGCGCGAACCGGGGAATCCCCACCACCGAGGCGTGGGCCCGATGGGCCACGGCAAAGGCGTCGTTGATGTAGATATCAGCCAGGGCCGCCAGCTTGCGGGAAAACTCCTCGTCGTTGGCCTGCTCCTCGGGGTGGAAGCGCAGGTTTTCCAACAGCAGCACCTCGCCGGGCTTCAGCGCCGCCGCCATGGCCTCCACCTCCGGCCCCACGCAATCGGGGGCCAGCTTGACCTCCTTGCCGATCAGCCGGGAAAGCCGTTTGGCCGCCGGGGCCAGGCTGAACTCGGGTTTGGGTTGCCCCTTGGGCCGCCCCAGGTGGGAGCAGATGATGATGGCGGCGTTTTCATCCAGGGCGTGGTTGATGGTGGGCAAGACCCCGCGAATCCGGGTGTCCTCGGTGATGTTGCCCTGCCCGTCCAGCGGCACATTGAAATCAACCCGGATCAGCAGCTTTTTTCCCCGGATATCGATCTCTTTGATATTTCTCACCATACCCCCCTTATTCACTCAATGTTTTTTGCATGATAACCGCGTCATCAACGGGATCTCGATAGTAGCTCCGGCGCAGGCCCCGGCGGGCAAAACCCGCCTTTGCATAAAGGGTCAGGGCCGCCTGGTTGCCGGCCCGCACCTCCAAAAAGCAACGGCCCACCCCCCGGCGGCGCAGCAGCTGCTCCAGCCCGAGCAACAAGGCGGCGGCGATTCCCCGGCGCCGGTGGTCTCGCGCCACCCGCAACCGGAAAATCTCCGCCTCATCCAGCACCTGCCCACCAATGATGTAAGATACCACCTGACCACTGCTGGAATCAAGGGCCACCAGCCGCCAGCCGCCGGGCCGGGCGAATTCCGCCGCCAACTGGGCCAGGGTCCACCCCCCGGCCCCCTCCTCCCCTTCCAGATCTGCCACCGTGGGTAGATCGGACTCCACCATTTCGCGAATCGTAACTTCGCTCAGCAGCATCCCAGGGAATCTTTGCGAAAACACATATCGGGCGGCACCGGATAGTTGCCGTCGAAGCAGGCCTTACAGAAATTTTCAGCCGGGGCGCCGGTGGCCTCGACCAGGCCCTCCAGGCTCAAATAGTAGAGGGTATCCAGGTCAAGATAGTCACGGATCTCCTCGACGGTTTTCTGGTTGGCGATCAACTCGCCGCCGGAGGGAAAATCGATCCCGTAGAAACAGGGGTTGCGGGTGGGCGGGCAACTGATCACCATATGGATCTCCTTGACCCCCACTCCCCGCAGGGAGCGGACCCGACTCCGGGCGGTGGTGCCCCGGATGATGGAGTCCTCCATGATGATCACCCGCTTGCCCTCCAGGAAGCTGCGGATGGGGTTGAGCTTGACCCGCACCGAAAAATCGCGCATGGACTGGGTGGGCTGAATAAAGGTCCGGCCCACGTAGTGGTTGCGGATCACCCCCATCTCCAGGGGAATTCCCGAAGCCTGGGCGTAGCCGATGGCGGCATAGTTACCCGAATCGGGAAAGGGCATCACCAGGTCGGCATCGATGGGGCACTCCCGGGCCAGGATCTCCCCCATCCGCTTACGGCTCTGATAAACGTTGATCCCGAAAATATCGCTGTCGGGGCGGGCGAAATAGACCTGCTCGAAGATGCAGAAGCTGCGGGGCTGGTCCTGCCCCAAAGAGAGGGAGCGCAGGCCGTTTTCATCGATGATCAGCACCTCGCCGGGCTCGATATCCCGAATGTACTGGGCCTCAACCAGGTCCAGGGCGCAGGTTTCCGAGGCGACGATGTAGGCCCCGTTATTGAGCTTGCCCAGGCAGAGCGGCCGGAAGCCGCCGGGGTCGCGCACCGCCACCAGCTTATCCCTGGTCATCATCAAGAGGGAGTAGGCCCCCTTGATCTGGCGAAAGGTTTCAACAATGGCCTGGTCCAGATCCAGATCCAGGCAGCGGGCCATCAAATGAACCACCACCTCACTGTCCATGGTGGATTGAAAAATCGAACCCTGATTCTCCAGCTCTTCACGCAGGGCCCGAATGTTAACCAGATTGCCGTTGTGGGCCACCGCCAGGGTCTCACCCCGATGGTTGGCGACAAAGGGCTGGGCGTTGACGATGTTGGAGGCCCCGGTGGTGGAGTAACGCACGTGGCCCACGGCCAGCCGCCCCTCCAGGCGACTGAGATCGGACTCGCTGAAAACCTCGGGCACCAGCCCCATCCCCTTGTGCTGACGAACCCGCTCCCCGTCGGAAACCACGATCCCGGCGCTCTCCTGACCGCGGTGCTGCAGGGAGTAGAGACCGAAATAGGTGATCTTGGCGGCATAGGGGTGGCCGAAGATCCCGCAAACCCCACATTCGTCCTTGGGCCGGTAATCGGTGGGAGTGCGGGCGGTGGAGATCGATGAAAGCTGATTATGGGGCATTGGCTTATTCCTGGGTAAAGTGCGCAACCGGTTCCGGCACCCAAGCCGCAACCCTTTTAATTATTGAAGAAGGGAGAATATACACATTCCCCCCCGGGGGGCAAAGATTTTTTTACCCCGGCCGCCCCCCGCCTATTCCGGGTCGCTCCGGTTGTGGTCCAGGCCGCGAAAATAGTTGGCCCAGGAGGAGCTGTTGTTCAAGGACCAGTCCCGGGGCGGCACCAGCCCCTCCTTCAGTGCCGCGGTTTTGCCCGCCCCCATCAAGCGGCGGTAGGCCCGAACATAAATGCAGCGGCGGCGACCGGGATAGACCTCGCACCAACCATCCCGGCTGCCGCCGCAAGGACCGTTGAGCAGATATTTGGCGCAGGCCGACTGGGGGCAGAGATAGGCCAGTTCAGCCAGGGTGCAATCTCCACAGTTCTGGCAGCCAAAGGCGATGAATTTCAGTAGATACTCGATCTGCACCAGCCCCCAACCCAGGCGGCTGTCATCCAGGGCCAGACAGGCCCGTTTAAAGGGCCGGTAGAACAGGCCGCCGGGGATGAAACCCTCCTGGTGGGCCAGGTGGGCCAGGCGATAGCGCAGCATCTCGCCGGCCGGCTCGCGGGGCGGCACCATCTCCTCCAGGTTGAGACCGGTCCGCGGGTCCCGGCGAAAAAGGTGGCAGGAGTCCTCGGGCCAGAAGTTGAGTCGCGGCACCAGGGCCTGCCAGTCGGGGGCCATGGCCTCGGCCTGGTCCAGCACTGAAGCAATATCGTCATAGCTCAGCCCCGGCCCGCCGATATGGGCCCCGGCATAACCGAGGCCCTTCAGCACCGCCAGCAGGGTGGCGGCCCGGGTCAACCGGGCCTGCTTGCCCTTGTCCGGCGAGGCGGCCTCTCGCCGGATCTGGGAGTAGAGCTCGTCGGTGATCACGCAGCCGGGAATCACTCCCCGATACATCAGTTCCGCCACCCGCAGGCTGGGAATGAAAACATTGCCCAACACCGGCACCTGCCCGAATCCGTGGTGCCGGAGGTAGAACAGCACCTCCTGGAATTTGCGGGCGTCATAACCCACCTGGGTGATGATGAAGTCGGCGCCGGCCGCCAGCTTGCGATGCAGCTTGTAATACTGCATCAACAGCTCGGGCTCGCTATGCTTGAAGGGAGAGAGAGCCACCCCCCGGACAAAGGCGGTGGCCTGTTCCGGCCGAACCCCACCGGCGGCAAAACCCTCCCCCCGGTTCAGACGGCCGATCAGCTCCAGGGCCTGAACACTGTCCAGATCAAAAACCGGCTTGGCCAGCCCCCGATAGCCGGGCTGGGGATAGTCACCGGTGATCACCAGCAGGTCCCTGATACCCAGGCGGTCCCAGGCAAAGAGCTGGCTTTCCATCTGGTTGCGGTTTTTATCCTTGCAGGAGAGGTGGACGATCACCTCCAATCCCAGCTCACGGATCTCCACCCCCAGCACCTCCGGCGAGAGGGCCACGTGGCCGCCGGCGTTTTCGGTGATACTGACCGCCGCCAACCGACCATCGGCCACGGCTCGACGCACCACTTCCAGGGCCCGGAGATGGCTGTCTCCCCGACCCCCGCGACCGGGCACCAGCTCCATGGTCAGGGTAAAGGCGGCGGGATCACGCAGGGCGCGAAAAAAACTTGAGGACGGCTTGGGGTCCATCGGCGGAATCATCCTCTGGGGTGAGAACAGGACGGGGTGGGCTCGGGCGCTGCTCTATTCCAACCAATTGCGCCGTTCACGAAAAAATTCGGCAGCCAGCAAAGCGCCACCGGCGAGGGTGGCGGCGGCCAGGAAAAAAGCCGGCAGCCAGGAGCGGGAGCGGCCGCGGGAGGGGGAGAGGGGCGGCAGGTCCCGGCCGCAGAAACGGCAGACCACCGCCAGGGGGTGGATCTTTTCCCGGCAATATGTGCAGATTCGAGCAGCCATGCGCGCAATGTAAATCGGGGGGGGAGCCCTTGTCAAGCCGCATCACCAACCCAACCTCCCCCCGAGCCGTTATTTCCCCTTGTCATTATCCTGGCCACTCGTTACAATCCGTGCAGAATCAAGGTGACAATCGTTTGTGCTCGCAGCATAAACCTATTCATCATAATATACAGACCCACTCATTATAAAGAAGGAGAACAGATCATGGCCAGCGACAAGGTGATGCAGGTTTCCGATGCCGATTTTGATTCCCAGGTACTACAAAGTGGCGAACCGGTACTGGTCGATTTCTGGGCCCCCTGGTGCGGCCCCTGCAAAGCGATCGGTCCGGTTATCGAGGAGTTGGCCGGGGAGTTCCAGGGCAAGGCCAAGATCGGCAAAATGAACGTGGACGACAACCCCGCCACCCCCGGCAAGTACGGGATCCGGGCCATCCCCACCCTGATTCTCTTCAAGAACGGCGAAGTGGTGGACCAGATCACCGGTGCCGTGGGTAAACCCCAACTCACCGCCCTGATCAACAAGGCTCTGTAATCCCACCATGCTCAAATTCCAGTTGCGCGCCTCCCGGCCAGTTTATCTGGCCGGGATTTTTTTGTTAGTCCTGCTGAGCACCACCCTCCTGGGCTGCGGCAAGCTGGGCTCCGCCGGCAAAGAGGAACGCTATGCCCATCCCCAGGCGGCGGAAATTCTGGCGGCAGAGGGGATGGAGGCGTTTGACCGGGGCCGCTACCGCAGGGCCCTGAATATCTTCCAGGAGGTCAAGGATCGCTTCCCTTTCAGCAGCGTGGGTCCCCTGGCCGAGCTCAAGGCGGCGGACGCCAACTTTCAATTGCGTCGCTACCAGGAGGCCCATACCCTCTATCAGGAATTTGAGAACAACCATCCCACCAACGAAGCGATCCCCTACGTGCTGTTTCAGATGGGGATGAGCCACTATCGGCGAATCGACTCCATCGACCGCGATCCGGCCCACGCGATCAATGCCATTGCCGTCTTTTCCCGCCTCAACCGGGCTTTCCCCGACTCGCCCTACGCCGCCGAGGCTGCGGCCCGAATCCTGGCGGCCCGCGACTTTCTGGCCCGCCATGAGATGTATGTCGCCGTCTATTTTGTCAGAACCAAGGAATACGACCAGGCCACCGGCAGGTTGCAATATCTGCTGGACACCTATCCGGAGAGCGACACCGCCCCGGCGGCGGAAGAACTGCTGGCCGCCATCGAGGCCGGCACCCCCCCGGGCCGCCGCTGGCACGAATGGCTGCCCGATCTCTCCATCGGCAACTGGCGGGGATTTTTCGACGCCCTCTCGCCGGTTCCCGGCGCCGGCAGCGAACCCTCCGATTTCTAAAAAACCCCTTTACCGCCGGTAACGCTCCTCTTCGCTGTAGATACAGCCGCAGTAGGGCTGGCGGTAAAGCTGCCACTCCTTGGAAAGCTCGATCCCCCGCTGCCAGCCCCCGCGAAAATCCCGGTAGTGAAAGGTAATCCCCTCCCGGGCTGCCGCCGCCTCCCCCAGCTCCCGGATCAGCTCATGCTGCTGATAACGGCTGTAGAGGAGGGTCGAGCTGAAGGCCGCGGCCCCCAGCTCCCTGGCCCGCCGGGCCACGGCATCCAGGCGCATCTGGTAACAGAGGCGGCAGCGGTCATCTTCATGGAAAACCACCTGACGCAGATAGGGGCGCAGGCCATAGTCCCGATCATAGTCAACCGCCAGTTCCAGCCGGGCCGCCAACTGCTCGACCCCCTCCAGCCGCCGCTGAAACTCCCGGTAGGGATGGATATTGGGATTGTGGAAAAAGCCCCGCACCGCTACCCCCTCCTCCCGCAAAACGGTAAGCGGATAACAGGCACAGGGCCCGCAGCAGATGTGGAGGAGCAGATCCATGACCTACGCCCCCTCCACCCGGTAGAGCCGGGGGTCGATCTGATATTTTTTGATCTTGTAGTTGATGATCCGCAGACTGGTTTCCAACAGGGAGGCCGCCTTGGTCTGGTTGCCCCCCGTCTTCTTGAGGGCATCGACAATCAGTTCCCGTTCAAAACCCTCCACCGCCGCGGTAAACGAGCTGGGGCTGATCCGGCGCTGGGAGTCGGAGCTCTGGAGGGTGGGAGGCAAATGATAACTCTTGACGGTCTCCTCATCGCAGATCAAAACCGCCCGTTCCATGCAGTTCTGCAGCTCGCGGACGTTGCCCGGCCAGTGATACTGGGTCAGGAGATCGATGGCCGGGGTGGAGATCCGGCGAATATCCTTGCCGTTTTCCTCGGCGAATTTCTCCAGAAAAAACTCGGCCAGCAGCAGGATATCGGTGCGCCGCTCCCGCAATGGCGGCAGGTAGATGGGAAAAACGTTGAGCCGGTAGTAAAGGTCCTCCCGGAAGCTCCCCTCGGCCACCGCCTTCTCCAGATCCTTGTTGGTGGCAGTGATCAGGCGGACATCGCACTTCATGGGTCGGGTGCCGCCCACCCGCTGGAACTCCCGGTCCTGCACCACGCTGAGCAGCTTGATCTGGACGGCGGTACTCAGCTCGCCGATCTCGTCCAGAAAAAGGGTGCCCCCTTCGGCCAGCTCGAAACGCCCCTTCCGGGTCTCATGGGCCCCGGTGAAGGCCCCCCGCTCGTGGCCGAACAATTCACTCTCCAACAAGCTCTCCGGCAGGGCCGAGCAGTTGACGGTGATAAATGGGCCGGCGGCCCGCTTACTATTGTGATGCACCGCCTTGGCCACCATGGTCTTGCCGGTGCCGGACTCACCCCGCAGCAGCACAGTGGCATTGCTGGCCGCCACCCGGTGGATCATCTCCAGCACCTCCAGCATCCGACTAGATTTGCTGATGATGCTGCTCACCCGGTATTTACCCGACAACTCCCGCCGCAGCTTGCTGTTCTCCTGCTCCAGCCGCAACTGCTCCTGGTTGACCAGCTGAATCCGCTTGACGGTCTGGGCGATCAGCCCGCTGATGATGGTGAGGAAGCGCAGATCCTGATCGAAATCCATCCCCTCCCGGTATTCACGATCGACACTGAGCGCCCCGATGGTGTCCGGCCCCCGGCGGATCGGCACGCAGATGAAGGAGAGATCGGCGCTCTCCTTGCCCCGGGCGCTGGTCCGGTTGAGGAAAAGGGGCTCCTTGTTGATCTGGGGCACCACGATGGGCGCCCCAGACGCCACCACCCGGCCGGTGATCCCCTCGCCGATCCGGTAAGTCCCCCGGCGACGGGCCTCCACCGTGATCCCGTGGGCCACCTCGGTCTCGATCTGGCCGGTGATGGGATTGATGATGGTAACCGCTCCGTTGCCTAAATTTTTATCCCGGGCCAGGATCGCCAGCACCTTCTCCAGGCAGCTGTGCAGGTCGGCCGAAGAGGCCAGCTCCCTGGTGATTTCGTAAAGACAGGCCAGATCGGCATACGCCTTGGGCAGGGTCTCGGCCGTAACGGCGGGGGGAGCTTGGTTCATGGGAGAAATCGTCCTGGTAGAAGAATTGGTTACTGGGCCAGGTCGACATTATAACAAATTTGTATTACAGTGCTGTAAAAAACATCCCCGCAAGACCGAAAAACCTACGATTCAGGCAAAATTAGGGTAGTATAGTGAGAATTGACTCCCAATTATTCCCGTCAGCGGCGAGTACCCACACTTACAACCATGCCCAATCTGATCCCATCCTGGCTCTCCCTGCCCCTGCTGGTTTTGCTCTACCGGCCCCTCTCCCGGCTGCTGCCCGGGATGGACAAGGATGCCTACGTCCGGCGCACGGTGGCGGCCGGCAACCGTTTTTACGCCCGCCGATTCCGTAAAGTCCCCTACTCCCGCCGCCTGCTTTTCCTGCCCTACTGCCTGCGGGCCCAAGGCTGTCCCACCGAAATCGACCCGCGGGAGGGGCTGACCTGCCCCTCCCACTGCCTGCTCCCCTGCCCCTTGCGCCGACTCCAGGCCCTGGCCCTGGAGCTGGGCTATCAACGGGCCTTCATCGTGGTCAGCGGCAGACTGCACCGGGAAGAAGGGGTGCTGCGCAGCCGCAACTTCCTGGTTGGTCAGATCGAAAGATATCAACCCCAGGGGGTTGTCGGCTGCCTCTGCACCCGCGATTTGCGGGAGAAATATCTGAAACCGGAAACCATCGCCTACAGCGGCACCCTGGGACGGGAAGGGGTCACGGTGATCCCCCAGGTCTGCCTGCTGGAGAACAGCAACTGCCGCCAGAGCGCGGTCAACCTCCGGAAACTCGAGGAGATGATCCGCAGCCAGGATTGAACGATCAGCCCTGGCGGCAGATCAGGACCACCGCGCCGTAATCGGCCACCTCCAGCCGGGAGCCGGAGACGACCTTGGCCTTGGCCACCGGCACGATATCGGCGGGCGCGGCGGCGGCGGTGTTGAGCAACAGCCGCCAGCGACGGCCCGGCAAGGGATCCGGCAGCAGGAAACGGCGAGGGGAAGAGGCGGCATTGAGCAGCACCAGGAAATCGGGGCCCTCCCCGCCATGGAGCCGAAAAGCCAGGCAGCGAGCCTCCGGCGACCAGTCCTGGCGCCCCGGCACCAACGACTGCCAGGAGATCTCCGGGCGGCCATCCCCGGCATCGGGGTTGAAGAAACCGGCCCGGCGAAAGATGGGGTAATCCTTGCGCAGGGCGATCAGCAGCCGAAAAAAACGGATTAGGTCGGCGTTACGCTTCTCCAGCCCCCAGTCAACCCAGGAAATTTCATTGTCCTGGCAGTAGGCGTTGTTGTTGCCCTGCTGGCTGCGGCCGAACTCATCGCCGGCGCAGATCATCGGCACCCCCTGGGAGAGCAGCAGGATCACCGCCGCCGTGCGGATCCGGCGCCGACGCAGGGCGATAATCTCCGGGTCATCGGTCTCCCCTTCCACCCCGCTGTTCCAGGAGATGTTGTGATTGTCGCCGTCGCGGTTCTCCTCGCCGTTGGCCTCGTTGTGCTTGCGGGAGTAACTGACCAGATCATAAAGGGTGAAACCATCGTGGCTGGTGATGAAGTTGATGGAGTTGAAGGGCATCCGGCCATTATGGCCGTAGAGATCGGAACTGCCGGCGATCCGGGTGGCCAGGGGCCCCACGCAATCGGGATGGCCGCAGAGAAAACGGCGCAGATCATCCCGGAAACGGCCGTTCCATTCGGCCCAGCGGGGATGCGGGGAAAAGCTGCCCACCTGATAAAGCCCGGCCGCGTCCCAGGCCTCGGCGATGATCTTGGTGTGGGCCAGCACCGGGTCCTCGGCGATCTTTTCTACCATGGGCGGATCGGCCAGCACCTCCCCCCGGGGGCCCCGGCCCAGGATCGAGGCCAGGTCGAAGCGGAAGCCATCCACATGCATCTCGGTCACCCAGTAGCGCAGGCAATCCATGATCAGATCCCGCACCCAGGGGTGGTTGCAGTTGACGGTGTTGCCGCAGCCGGAGAAGTTGAGATATTGGCGGGTGACCGGGTCCAGCAGGTAGTAGATGGCGTTGTCGATCCCCCGCAGGCTGATGGTGGGCCCATCGGCGCCCCCCTCGGCGGTGTGGTTGAAGACCACATCCAGAATCACCTCGATCCCGGCGGTATGCAGGGCCTTGACCAGTTCCTTGAATTCCCGCACCTGATTGCCGTCGCGGCCGTTGACCGCGTAAGCCGCCTTGGGTGCGAAAAAAGCCAGCGGCGAGTAGCCCCAGAAGTTTTTCAGGGGCTCTCCGGTTGCCGGATTGACCCGGGTATTCTCCAACTCGTTGAATTCGGCCACCGGCAGCAATTCAACGGCGGTGACCCCCAGTTTCTTCAAATAAGGAATTTTGGCGATCAAGCCCCGGTAGGTGCCGGGATGCTTGACCCCGGAGGAGGAATGAGCGGTGTAGCCCCGGGGGTGCAGTTCGTAGATAATCGTGTCTTTAAGGGGGATATTGAGGGGCCGGTCCCCTTCCCAGTCGAAATCACTTTCCACATGGACGCAACGCCGCTGAAAGCTGGCCAAAGGATCGGGCCTACCGGATCGGCGGTAGGCCACCCCCCAGTCGGAACCGCCGGTCAGGGCCTTGGCGTAAGGATCCAACATGATCAGTTGCGGCCGGTAACAGTGGCCGGAGCCCTGGAGGTCGCAGGGCCCCCGCAGGCGAAAGCCGTAGCGCAGGGCGGGATCGAAATCGCGCACCAGCAGATGCCAGACATCGCCGGTGCGATTGAGCCGGGGATCAAACTCCACCTCGGCCACCGGCTCATCCTGGCCGGAACGGAAGAGGACCAGGGAAACCGCGGTGGCATGACGAGCGGCGATGGCGAAATTATGACCGCTGGGAGTCCGGCTGACCCCCATGGGCAGGGGAGATCCGGCGGCGGTACGGACAGAGATGCGACCCTTGCTCATGGAACCTCCGTAAACTTTTTGATAATTAATACTAAATACCTTGCCCTCTCTTCCCAGCCTCCCTATAATACCCTTAAAGATCAGGATAGAAAGTCAGATTATGCTTGACTCAAACCAAGGAGGCAATATGGGACTGCGCGAAAAACTGGGGCCGAATGCCCCGGCCGTGATGGCCATCGATTGGGAGATGACCCCGGCCGACACTTTCGGCATCTTTGAAAGCTGGGGGGGGAAGATCAGGGTGCGCAATAAAAAGGAGCGCTACTACTACTTTTATATCGACGGCTGGGTGGCTCCCCCCCAGCTGCTCTTCATGGAACGGGGGATCAAGCATGCCCAGGTCCTGGCCCGGATCATGGCGCCCCAAACAATGATCGACGCCTGCGTGGCCGCCCAGGGCAAAGGCTTGCTGGACAAGAGCTACGCCATCGACGAATCCCTGAAAAACTGGCTGATTGCCAACGTGCTGGAGGGGGGAGCGGACTCCCTGGTGGTGCCCTACGCCGATGACGAGGCGGAGGAGTCGCTGGCCACCGATCTGCCCCGCCGGGACGCCGGCCACCCCGCCCTCGAGCAGGTGGCCCTCCGCCACCAGCCGGCCTTCATCGCCGAGGATGAGGTGGAGGGGATCATCAAAAAGTTTGACTTTTACGACAGCCAGCGCCACCCGGCCGGCACCTTTCAAGCTTACCTGGTGGACAACGGCGACAGCCTGACGGTCAGCGAACTCAAAAGCGGAGTAATGTGGCAGCGGGGCGGCTGCGACATCACCAATCACCGCAATGTGGCCACCTACATCAAGGGACTTAATGAGCAGAAATTCGCCGGCTTCAACGACTGGCGGCTTCCCACCATGGAGGAGGGCCTGGCCCTGCTGGGTCCGGTTTGCAACGACAAGGGGCTGATGATCTCCCCCTGCTTTTCCAAGGAGCAGCCCTTCATCTTTCTGGCCGATGAACGCAAGCCCGGCGGCTTCTGGTTCATCGACTTCAAGCAGGGCACGGTATTCTGGGCCTCGGGCACCATCCCGGGGGCCTTCGGCCGGGCCTGCCGTTCACTTTAACAGCCCGTTGAAAAACGGGCTGTTAGCGGCCCATGGACGGGCCGCCGAATTCGTTGGCACTGAAAGTGGCAATGAATTCGTGAGGTTGGCCAAAGCCATCTTTGGCCAACCGTTAGTTGAAAAAGCCAGGGATGGCTTTTTCAACGGACTGTTAAGCGGAATCGAGCCAGGTGATGATCCGGGGCTGGTAGTGAACCAGCCCCTCGATCACCCCGGCGCTGTAGTTGCCGTTGAGGCCGGGGAGGTTGCCGGTGGCGCAATAGAGCGTCTCTTCCCGGCCGGCGGCGCGAACCAGCTCCCGGGCCTGCTGACGCACCTCCTCCGGGGCGTTGGCCACCAGGACGGCGTTGAGCTCGCTGCCCAGCACATCCAGATCGTTGCCCGAATCGCCGGCAAAAACGGTATCGGCCGGCGTAAAACCCAGATGGCGCATCAGAAAACGGATGGCCGGCAGTTTACCGGCCCGCTCCGGCAACAGGTCCAGGAGACCGCAATCCTTTTCCTCGTCGATGCTCCAGATCAGGCAGGCACGGATCTCCGCCGGGGCCAGACGCTCCCGCACCCGGGCCAGCAACTGCTCCCGCCCCGCGGCTCCCGCCGGAAAACGGGCCGGCGTATAGAAGCTCAATTTACAGATGTTCTGTTTTTCCGGCTCCTGCAGCCGTAACCCCTCCAGGCCGGCCAGCAGCGGCGCCAGGTCGGCGCTGGTTTTCCCCCGCCAGTCGCCGGCGATCTCCTCCTGCCAGGCGGGCAGCACCTGCCAGTCGCCTTCGCTCACCCGATAGATGGTGGTCCCTACATCACCGATGGCGTAATCGGGCAGGGGAATTTCATACTCGGCGATGGCGGCCCGGAGCAGAACCAGATCGCGGCCACTGACATAAGCCAGCTTGAACCGGGGCTCTCGGGCCAGCCGCCGCAACAGGGGCCGGGCCCGGGGAGACTCGGGCCAGGGCCCGTTGGGGAGAATGGTCCGATCCAGGTCCGAGCAGAGCAGGAGCCGCTCCGGCCCGGAATCGGCCAAAATATTGTTGTCAGGATTCTTCATAACCATTGTTGCAATCTCCTTGCTCCCGACCGCGAGATGGAACATAATGGCGTTCCACGCGGTCTAACTCCGAGAACTTTATGACCTTTGCGGCAACCGGATCCACCCAGTCAACCAACAATGAGGATAAGATGAAATCAGGCAGACTCGCGGCGATTTTGGCCCTTTTTTTTATGATCTTTGCCTGGGGCGGCCAAGCGGTCACCGCCAGTCAGATCCCCTTCGAGGAGTGGCTGCGGGAACTGCGGACCGAAGCCCTGGAGCGGGGTATCGGGGCGGCAACCCTGGACGCGGCCCTGACCGGGGTGGCCCCCATTCCCCGGGTGATCGAACTGGACCAGCAGCAACCGGAGTTCACCCTCACCTTCCAGCAGTATCGTGACCGGGTGGTGCCCCGGACCAGGATCGAGATGGGCCGCCAGCGCCTGGCGGAACACCATGAACTGCTGACCGAGATCGGCAAGAAATTCGGGGTGCAGCCCCGCTTCATCGTGGCCCTTTGGGGAATCGAAACCGATTTCGGCCGGATCACCGGCGGCTTCCCGGTGGTCGCCTCCCTGGCCACCCTGGCCCACGACGGCCGCCGCAGCGCCTATTTCCGCCGGGAGCTGCTCAACGCCCTGCAGATCATCGATGAAGGCCATATCGCTCCCGACAGAATGATGGGCTCCTGGGCCGGGGCCATGGGCCAGAGCCAGTTCATGCCCTCGAGCTTCCTCAACTTCGCGGTGGATTACGATGGCGATGGCCGCCGCGACATCTGGCACACCCAGGCCGACGTTTTCGCCTCGGCCGCCAACTACCTGGCCCGGTCGGGCTGGCTTAACGACCAGACCTGGGGCCGAGCGGTGCGTTTGCCCGCCGGTTTCAACCGGGATCTGACCGGACCGGAAACCCGCAAATTGATCGGCCAGTGGCAAGCCCTGGGAGTACGCCAGCCCGACGGCTCCGCCCTGCCCACCCGCCAGTTGAGCGCCTCGATCATCATCCCCGATCCGGAAAACAGCCCGGAGCTGGCTTTCATGGTCTATGAGAATTTCCGCACCATCCTCAAGTGGAACCGCTCCAACTACTTTGCCCTGGCCGTCGGTTTGCTCTCCGACGCCATCGCCGAGTAGTGGCCGGTGCCCGACACTATACACGGCGAAAGCCGCTGGAGGCAAATCCAACCATAACCTTTCCCGGCATCCTTAACGCCAACCAGGGAGCAGCCCCCCATGGCCGAACTCGTTTTCCTCGGTGATTCGCTGATCGAATATTTCGACTGGGCGGCTCGGTTCCCCCCCCACCGGGTTTACAATCTGGGCCGGTCCGGCGAAACGGTGGAGGAGCTGGGCCACCGGCTAAAACAGGTGATCGCCACCGCCTCCCAACCCGACTTCATCCTGATCATGAGCGGGACCAACAACGTCGCCATGGAAGATACCGGCTTCAGCGAACCCTACCGGGAGATCATCCAACGGCTGCAAGGCGCCCTCCCCGCCGCTCGCCTCGTGATCCACAGCCTGCCGCCGATCATCCTCCCCTGGTTCAACCCCGCACTGGTGGACCGGGCCAATGCCAAGCTCCGGGACCTGGCCGCCGCCACCGGCGCCGCCTTCATTGACATCAACGCCATCTTCACCCAAGCCGGCCAAGGCGACTGCCTGACGGCGGATGGAGTCCACCTCAGCGACAAAGGTTACCAGCTCTGGTCCGCCGCCGTCGCCGAGCTGATCGGTGCCTGATGGCTCGAAGGGTCAGGGAATGCCGCCAACTCCGACGAGAATAATCGGCTGGACCCTGCTCTCCCTGGGAGGCGGCACCACCCTGCTGCTGGGCTGGTTGTGGTTCAACCTGTTCAGCCCCTGGGGCTATACCCCGCCCCCCGACCTGCCCCCCATCGATGAACAAGTGGCGCACCGGGTCTTCGCCCATGGCACCCTGGGCCATCCAGCGATACGCCGGTTGGTTATCGGTCGCCAGGTTCCCGCCCAGCCGGCGATCCTGCCCGACTACCGCCAGGAACGATTGAACGTGGTTCCGGAGCCTGGAGCCAACACTCCAGGCAAGGTGTTCGTGGTCGAAGCCGCCGAACTGGCCCGATTAGATCGCTTTGAGCGCTTGGGAGTGCGCTACCAACGGATCAAACTCGTCCTGGAAGATGGGGAACCGGCCTGGGTCTACCAGCGCCGGAGTGAGAGCGGGCCGGAGCAAAGCGGCCTGCCCGGGGAGGGCTTTCTTCGGGTGGCGGGCGGCAAGGTGGTTGATGCCGCCGGCAAGGAGGTGATGCTGCGGGGGCTGAACGTTGAGTTTCGCAGTTTTTTCCATACCTTGGGCCCCCAGGACATTGCCCGCATCGCCGAACTGGGGGCCAATGTGATCCGCCTGGCCCTGGATTACCGCGATTTTGAACCCGAACCCTTCCATTACCGCCAGGAGAGCTTTGCCCTGCTGGATCAGCTCCTCGACTGGTGCCGGGAGCGAGGGGTCTATGTGATCCTGGACATGCATCTGGCGCCGGGCAAGCAGAACCCCCACGATTTCGTGGTCCATCGCCAGAACCAGGCCCGGTTCTGGGTCCAGCCGGAGAGCCAGGAAAGGTTTTACGCCCTCTGGGTCGAACTGGCCCGCCGCTACAGCGAACACCGGATCATTGCCGGCTATGACCTGCTCAACGAAGGCACCCCCGGCACCATCGAGCGCTACCGGGAGGTGATAACCACCGTGGCCGCCCGGATCAGGGAGGTTGACCAAAATCATATCCTGATTGTGGAGGAGGCGATCCTGCCCGACTGGGAGAAACGGCTGATTCTGCTGGATGATCCCAACGTCCTTTACAGCATTCACTTTTTCCATCCGCCCCAATTCGCCTTTTACTCAACCACCAGCTCACGACCGGTGACCACCTATCCCGGCGAAATGTTCAAGGCCGGCGAGCTGATCGCCAGCGCCAAAAAGGAGATCGAACCCGGGGAAGCGGAGGAGTGGCGAGAGATCGAGGTTCGGGGCCTTGCTCCCGCGGGGGCGGATCTGCTTTTGGCCACCATCTATTCGGAGAATCCGGGCCGGGTCTGGTTTGACGATCTGAAGCTGGAAGCAGCCGGCCGCGAGATTGAGCTGCCCGCCCCGCTGGTGGCCAACAACTCTTTCGCCATCGACTATCCGGGCTTCAATTGGCACACCGCCGGTGATTGCGTGCGATTCGATGAGGATCGGGCCCGCAACGGCGGGCGCTCCCTGCTCTTTGCCGAATGCCGGCAGCCGGCCTATGCCCGCAGCAGCCCCATTCCCGTCGCCCCGGGGGAGTATCGGCTGAGCGGCTGGTACCGAAGCGCCGCGGCCGAGGGCGGGAACGGGGGGTTGGCCCTGATCTGGCACCGGCAAGTGGCCATCGGCCAAATCAACCGGGAGCAGCTTGCCGCCAACATCGCTTACGCCCTGGAGTTCAAGCGGCAACACGAGGTGCCCCTCTATATCGGCGAGTTCACCATGCACACCAACCCCTGGCCGGACAGTGCCCGCAGGTATCTGAACGACCTGCTCGCGATCATGGAAGAGGCCGGCCTGCACTGGACTTTCTGGGTCTATTATTCACCCTATCCGGGGGTTGGCCTTTTCCGCGACAACCCGCCGGTGCCGGGCAACCCGGTGGCCCTGGAGGTGCTGACTGATCACTTCCGGCCCGGCCAGCTGGCTTTTTAATTTTCCCCTCTAACGAATCTCCAGGGTGCCGGAGACCAAACCTTGGGCCGTTATGGTCTGTTTTACCACAATGGCATACCACTCTCCTTCGACAGCCTGTTCCAGCGAAAGCGTCTGGATGGAATCCGCCACATCGATCAGATCTCCAGCCATGACCCCCTCACCCAGCACCTCTCCCTCCATGTCAATCAACTGCAACATCAGGTTATCACCAATGCCCACCACTTCCGACACCATGAACTTCTCAAACACATAGACCAGTTCATTTTTACCGACCAAAATGGATATGGGATCATGAGGGTTTAACCACCAGACATCCCCATATTTCTCGAAGGGTTTGCCCAAAATCCCCGGATCGACCTGATAACCCGCCTGCACGACATACCGGCCCAATTCAGCCGCCGGTGATCGGATATCAATATAAAGAACCCCCGTGATCGGCTCCGTTATGGTTTCAGGATTAATCACCGCGCCCACGTCATCGGTCATGTGTACCTGCAGGACCATTTCCTGCTGCAGTACATCAAAGCGGAAGGTTTTGAACTCCAACGGGCTGGTTGCCGGGATATCGTAACGGAAAAAATCAACATCCCGGTAGCCGGGAACATGATGGAGGGTCAAGGCATGCATGCCCAACCGGTTGGGGGTTGCGGCCGGAGGGTTGTTGTTGGGTTCCAGATAATCCGGTTGCAAGGAGACCGGCACCGCTCTGACGGCAAGATGGTAGGCAGTGGGAGCCAGGGGGTTGGACACCACGACGGAGTAGATCCCCGGAGAAAGGGCCGCAGCCCGCAATTCCAGTTGGGTGGCAGTCCGGTTAAGCGCCACCCCGACCGGTTGGACCACCCCGGCTGGGGGAATCAACTCCACTTTGATCTCTCCCAGATTCGAAAGAAAATCCAGCGTGACCTCCAGCACGGAATAATCGGTCAGTTCGATCCGAAAATAGTCGAGATCTTGGCGCGAATCGATGGTCAAATCTTCAACGCGCTGCATCTCATCGTTGGGCAGGGGGATGGCAGTGGCGGCGGCCGGAGTGTTGTTGGGTTCACGCGCGTCGGCCGGCAAACGGTAGTTCCCGGCCTGAAGCACCGCCTCTTTGGCATTCAGACAGACCCCGATCTTGCTATCCGGCGGGTCCGACACCGCCGGCCGGAATCCCGAGTCAATGAGCAGTTGGCGAACCTGCAGGGAATCGAGATCGGGATCAATTGCTTTAATCATGGCAGCCACCCCCGCCACATAAGGGGCGGAGGCGCTGGTTCCGGTCCCCACATTCATACCAGGCCAGGTGTCGGGATCGGGTGTGGTCGGAATATCTGAAGGGGCCCAGATATGCACCCCCTCACCATAGTTGGAGTAGCCCTTGGCGACGGGCCGGTGGTTGTCGGTCGCGCCAACACAAATCACCCCCCCGATCGTGCAGGGCATGACACTGTTGTGGTGAACATGAATGTTGTCATTGCCCGCCGACGCCACCAGAATCACCCCGCTGTCGTAAGCATCGTAAAAAGTCCAGAAGTAGTTATTTTTTCGCAGAAACTCCTGACAGGACTTGTCGCAGCTTCCGCTGAAACTCATGGAGATAACGGAAGCCCCCCAGGCCGTGGCGGTGCGCACGGCCCGTTCAATCTGATCCGAGGTGAGTTGCAGACGGAAAAAAAGCGGATAACTGACCAACCCGCCGGAACCCGCGCCGCCAAAGCCATTGTCGAGGATGGCCGTCGCGACCCCGGCGGACATATGCCCATGCCAGTCGCAAGCAGACCCCCCCGTGCATTTACTGGGATTGACCCCCGAGGCCACATACCGATCATTGGTAAAATCGTACTGAATCAGATGCGGACCATTTTCATCCCACACCGTGAGCGGAAAATCGCTCAGCCCAGAAAGATTGAAAGATTCCTGAACGCCGTTTTCATCCACCCAGAAGCCACCATCCAAAATCGCCACGCCCAGAAACCCCTGGATGTCTGCTCTGGCAGAGATGTACTGCCAGGCCCCAACCAGATTGGAGCCGGAGCCCGGCGACTGAAAGGGATGGTTGATAAAGGGGTTGTAGCCGTTGTTTTCCGAGGTGGCATTGAGTAGCGGAGCGGTACCGGTAAAGGTGTAATTGAGTGAGACATTGAATCCGTCGGCCAGCTGCTTGGCGGTATAGCCGGCAAAGCGGGCGGCCGTCTCGGAAGAGAGAACGAACTCCCCCCCTACCCCAATGCCCTCGAACCATCGTCCCACCGCCTCCTGGGTGGGATAATCCGGGGTCGTGTCCGGATCGATGCGGATCAGGTAGAAGGTGGCTGCCGCCGCTTCCGGGTCGTAACGATGTTGGGTCAATTGCGGCGGTGGCGGCGGAATTTCATCCGAGGAGAGTACCACCCCGCCGGTAGCCGCCAGAAAGCGCTCAAGATCACCGGGGTTTTGCGGATAGAACAGGATTTCGTTTTCCACAAAGGTGGCACGGGTCCCCTCGTCATCCTGAATCGCCATCACCCGGCGATCGCCGTCGATGACCTGCTCTGCTGTCGTCAGCAGACCGGGATCGATGGTAAAAACAAACGCCTCCACCGGATCGGCGGCATGGTTTCCTGACCCGTTCCCGCAGGAAAGCAGGAGGAACAGCACCAACACCGAGCCCCATCGTTGCGCGTGCGCCTTGAGCATCACCATGGTTAACAACCCTCCCTTTGGAAATCATGACCGCCTTTCATCTTGTATCATGGGATGGGCCGATGACGCCAGCCCTGGGAGAAGGCGGCGAGCACGATGCGGGCGCAGGCCTCGGCATCGGAATCGGCCTGATGGTGGCGCAGGGCGATCTCCAGGCGGCGGCAGACATCGGAAAGCTTGGTCGGGCGGATATCCCACTGGGCCCGGGCCAGTTGCACGGTGCAGACAAAGGGTTGGGCCGGAGGTGATAGCCGGTGGGCCGAACAGCAGGCGTGGAGTACCCCCCGGTCAAAGGGGGCGTTGTGGGCGGCCAGAAAATCCACTCCGTTCAATTCCCGGGCAATGGCCGGCCAGACCTGACCGAAATCGGGAGCCTGGCGCACATCATCCCAGGTCAGGCCATGGGTATGGGTGAAGGCGAACCAGGAAGAGGGCGGGCGGATCGGTGGCCGAATCGCACCACCAACTTGACAAACACTCCCCCCCACCTGCTATGCTCATTTGATAACCCAGGAAAAAAAACATTTTAAGGAGGAAACGACATGAGCTTGATCCTGCCCCAACTGCCCTATGCCCTCAACGCCCTGGAACCGCACATCAGCGCCCGCACCCTGGAGTTTCACCACGGCAAGCATCATCAAGCCTACGTGGACAACGGCAACAAGCTGCTGGCCGGCAGCGACCTGGCAGGTCAGTCCATGGAGGAGATCATGGGCAAAACCGCCGGGGATGCCGGCAAGGCCGGAATCTTCAACAACGTGGCCCAGGTCTGGAACCACTCCTTTTACTGGCAGGGGATGAAACCCGGCGGGGGCGGACCGCCCACGGGCAAGATCGCCGAGCGGATCAAAACCGATCTCGGGGGATTTGACAAGTTTGTTGAAGAGTTCAAGAACGCCGGGGCCACCCAGTTCGGCAGCGGCTGGGCCTGGCTGGTGCTGGCCGACGGCAAGCTCAAAATCAGCAAAACCCCCAACGCCGAAAACCCTCTGACCCAAGGGATGAAGCCGCTGCTGACCATGGATGTTTGGGAACACGCCTACTACCTGGACTACCAGAACCGGCGCCCCGACTACATGGCCACCTTCCTGGAAAAGCTGGTCAACTGGGAGTTCGTCAACGCCAATCTCGGGTAAAAGGCCGGGCTTAACCACAAGAGATCCCGCCGAAGAGGAGTGTTCCCTCCCCTTTCGGCGGGATCGGCGGCCAGAGCCGCCTCCGCTGAATCTTTCAGCGATCCAACGCCCGTTTACGAGCGTTGAATTCGGCCTCGTCAATCTCGCCTCGGGCAAAGCTCTCCCGGAGCAGGGCCATGGCGCGGTCATCATCCCTGCCGGAACCATCTTTTCCGCTCCCCGGCCCGGTAAAACGCCACGCGCCGCGCATCAGGGCAATAATCGCCCAGACTACCACGGCCCAGAACAGCACCATCACTATCATTCCGAACCAGCCCATGGGCCCGCCCCCCATTCCCAGACCGCACCAGCCGGAACCACCGCCAAAACCACCGAAGGCCAGCGCCTTTTCGGGGACAAAAATAAGACCCGCCAGCAAGGCCAGCGGGAAAATCCTGGTTAAGCTTTTCATCTGTTTTTCTCCTGACATATTGGCTGCATTTTCCGTCCGCCACCCAATCGGCGCCGGACCCTGTTGCCACTGACTGCACAGCAAAAGACTATCAAAAGTCATGCCAACTGAAACCGGAAGATAAAAAGCGCGCCCAACCTCCCAAAACAGGGCACAAATTAAACCAGACAGAATCATAACCCCCGCAGAAAGTGAGGGACTGAGAGTTGTGCAGGCTGGATAGTTTTTATCCAGCCCCACTTAAAGCGGATACTTATTGCCCAAATTTTGCTTAAACATGACCGGAAGCGGTACTGCCAGAGTCAGAAACCAGCGAGTTGAAACCATGAATTTCGGCAAAGTATGTGCGTAATTTGCACATACTGCCTTCTTGAGGTCGGTCGTCAAAAGCGGACACGAAAACCTTACGCAGCTTTTTGCAGTTGATAAAACGGCGCTCATAGGCGGCCGGAGAAAGTGAATTGTTCATATTTTTATAGCCATCCTAAAGTTCCCTGGTTGATAACATGGCATGTTTGACAACATAGCCCTTGAACAGGACAAGTTCTTGACCTATAATGTGACCATGAGCAGCGTAAACATCAACGAAATAAAGAGTCATTTTGCAGGCTATCTCGGCAAAGTGGCCAATGGCGAGACGGTGATCATCTGCAAGCGGAACCGGCCGGTGGCGGAGTTGCGGCCGATCCGGTCTTCACGCCGCCGCAAGCGCCCCATCGGCCTGGCTAGTCGGGATTATCCCGGCTTCACCGTTCCCAAAGAATTTTTCGAACCTTTGCCGCCGGAGATCATCGCGGCATTTAACGGTGACGAGGAGTGAATCTGCTGCTTGACACCTGCACCTTCCTCTGGCTGGTCACCGGTAGCGATCAGCTCTCTCCAACCGCCCGCACCCTTTTCAGCGATCCCGACAACGATGTGTATCTCAGCGCCGCCTCGGCCTGGGAAATCAGTATAAAGTGGTCACTCGGCAAACTCCCCCTGCCTGAAACACCGGAAAAATTCGTTACGGAGCAACGGGAAAATCATTTTATCAGCCCCCTGCCGATCAGCGAGAATGCCACCTTTCTGCTGCCCAAACTGCCAAACCACCACAAGGACCCTTTTGATCGAATCCTGGTTTGCCAGGCCATCGAACATAACTTAACAATCCTCACCATAGACCCGCTCATTCAGAAATATCCGGTCAAAACCATCTGGTAAAAATTTAGAGCTGCCCCACCCGCACGGGATTCAGATTCTCGTCAAACTCAAACTCCGGGCCATACCAGGCATCCACGCCCCCCGCGCGGGGGGCGACCGCCGCCTCCGAGCTGCTCACCGGCCAGCAACTGCGTTTCAATCCACGCCCCCCGCGCGGGGGGCGACGCCTCCGGGCCAATGTCGATCACTTCGCCCTGGTTGTTTCAATCCACGCCCCCCGCGCGGGGGGCGACCCAACGCTCGGGGGCATTGGGCCAAGCGGGCCAAGTTTCAATCCACGCCCCCCGCGCGGGGGGCGACGCCAATGATGAAGGAGCGTTACCAAAATTCTCTGTTTCAATCCACGCCCCCCGCGCGGGGGGCGACATTAAAGCGTCTTTGATATCCGGTTGGTCGTAAAGGTTTCAATCCACGCCCCCCGCGCGGGGGGCGACCCCTGGTAGGCCGAGGTCAGATCGGCGCTGTACTCGTTTCAATCCACGCCCCCCGCGCGGGGGGCGACTTCACATACCGGCAAAGAGTCGGCAATCGTCCAAGTTTCAATCCACGCCCCCCGCGCGGGGGGCGACGAGGTTACGTTTGCCCTTGCGGCTACTTCGACTGTTTCAATCCACGCCCC
>NZ_JBIPKH010000008.1:0-115361 GCF_044068625.1 Desulfurivibrio modestus | reverse complement strand
CATGAGAAAGTTTTTTCCCGGAGAGGTGACCGAGCGGTTGAAGGTGCACGCCTGGAACGCGTGTGTGCGGCAACGTACCGTGGGTTCGAATCCCACCCTCTCCGCCAGTGGAAATAGTTAAGTGGTGTCTGGTCATACAGTGCGATAGCCGGGTCCCGCGCAACAGAGGCTCGCAAACTCCGTCAGGTCCGGGAGGAAGCAGCGGTAGCGAAATTCTCTGTGTGCCGCGGGGGTGCCTGGCTATCCTTTTTTTAAGGGCCGCCACCAGTTGCATTGGCTTTTTATTTTACCACTTGGCCCAAACCTATGTCCTATCTCGTGCTGGCCAGAAAGTGGCGGCCCCAGACCTTTGAGCAGGTGGTGGGGCAGCGCCCGGTGGTGCGGACCCTGCAAAACGCCTTGCGTTTGGACCGGGTGGCCCATGCCATGCTCTTTTCCGGGGTGCGGGGGGTGGGCAAAACCACCCTGGCCCGTCTGATGGCCAAGGCGATCAACTGCCGGGCCCAAGAGGCGGGAAAACGACCCTGCAATCAGTGTGATTCCTGTCGCGAGATCAGTGCCGGCAGCGCCGTCGATCTCCACGAGATTGACGGGGCCAGTAATCGCGGCATTCAGGAGATCCGCGAACTCAAAGAAAATATCCGCTTTCTGCCGGTGGCCGGCAAGCACAAGATCGTCATCATCGATGAAGTGCACATGTTGACCACCGAGGCCTTCAACGCCCTGCTCAAGACCCTGGAAGAGCCCCCGGCCCATGTCTATTTCATGTTCGCCACCACCGAGCTGCACAAGATTCCGGTTACCATCCTTTCCCGCTGTCAGCGCTATGAACTGACCCGGGTGCCTTTTGCCGAGTTGCTCGATTTTTTCCGGCGGGTGGCCGAGGCGGAGCAGGTCAGGATGCCCGACTCGGCCCTGGCCATGATCGCCCGCGAAGCCGATGGCAGCGTTCGTGACGGTTTAAGTCTGCTGGATCAGGTTTTCTCCTTCGGCGGCCAGGAGGTGGGCGATGACGATGTCCGCCAGATGCTGGGATTGGTGGATCGCCAGGTTTTTGAACGCCTGGCCCGGGCCCTGCTGGCCGCCGATCTGGCCCTGGTACTGGAAATTTTCGATCAGAGCTATCGGGCCGGCATGGACCTGAAGCGGTTTGCCGCCGATCTGCTCAACTATTTTCGGAATCTGGTGGTCTGTCGGGCCACCGAGCACCCCGAGCGGCTGCTGGATCTGGCCGATTCCGATCTGGCCGGCCTCAAGGAGCTGGCCGCCGGCCAAAGCGGGGAGACCCTGCTTTACTGCTTTAACCTGCTGCTCAAGGGGATCGAGGAGATGCAGTACGCCTCCCGCCCCAAGCTGGTGCTGGAGATGACCTTCGTCCGGGCCACCCAGGCCGGCCAGATCGTGCCCGCCGCCCAGATCCTGGGCCGCCTGGAGCAACTGCTGGCCGGCCTGCCCGGGGGTGGTGGGGGAGGAGCGCCGGCCGCGCCGGGAGAGGGGACGCCAAAGCGGGAGACGTCTTATGGCCCGGGAGGAGCGCCGGTCGGCGGAGGCGGCTCCCGGCTGGCCGAGCCGGCCGCGGAGCTGGTCAAGGCCCCGCCAGTCGCCGCCCAACCGGAGCCGATGGTTACGGCGGAACCCGTTTCGAAGCCGGCTCCTGCGGTCGAGCCCCGGATCGCGCCCACCCCGTCGGCCGAGTCGGGCCCCAAAGAGGGGGGGCGGGATCTGCGCCGGGATTGGGATGGTTTTGTCCGTTATGTCCGGGAGCGCAAGGTGTGGATGGCTCCGGTTCTGGAGATGGCGGCCGGCGCCCGGGAGGAGGGGGGAGAGCTGCTGGTCCGCTACGACGATTCGGCCGATTGCAAGTTGCTGGAGGAGCCGGAAAACAGTCGGCTGCTCACCGAATACGCCCAGGATTATTTTCAGCAGGAGCTGACCCTGCGACTGCGGATTCGCGGGGGGGACAGCGTGGTGGTTGATGGCGATGGCTTGCCCCAGGAGGAGCGCCGGGCTCTGGCCAACGACCCCCTGGTCCAGGCGGTGACTGAAATCTTCAATGGCGATGTGGTCGGCATCCGTACCGGCAACAGCCACTGAGCGAGAGGATATTGCGATGGATATGAGCCAGATTATGAAACAGGCTCAGCAGTTTCAACAGAAGCTGGCGAGCATGCAGGCTGAAATGGCCGAACGTACCGTGACCTCCAGTGTGGGGGGCGGAATGGTTCAGGCCACGGTCAACGGTCGGCATCAACTGGTGGGGTTGAAGATTGAGCGGGAGGTGATCAATCCCGATGATCCGGAGATGCTGCGCGATCTGGTGATGGCGGCGGTTAACGATGCCATGGCCAAGGCCCAGGAGATGATCCAGGCGGAAATGGGACGCCTGACCGGGGGCATGAATATTCCCGGCCTGTTCTAAAAAGTTATGAATGTCGTCCCCCCGGCCCTGGCCCGCCTGATCAGTGATTTTAGCAGGCTGCCCGGTATCGGCCGCAAAACCGCGACCCGGCTGGCGCTGCACCTGTTGCGCCGCCCGCCGCTGGAGTCCCAGGGGTTGGCCCGCAGCCTCAACGAGCTGCATCAGCTGATTACCCTCTGTTCGGTCTGTTTCGCCTTTTCCGAGCAGGATCCCTGCGAGATCTGCCGCAATCCCGGCCGGGATGACGGTCTGGTCTGCGTGGTGGAGGAGCCCGCCGATCTGATGGCCATCGAGAAAACCTCCTCCTTTAAGGGTAAGTATCACATCCTGCATGGGGTCCTCTCCCCCATGGATGGAATCGGCCCCCAGGAGTTGAAGATCGGCCTGCTGCTGGAGAGGGTCCGGCGCCACCAGGTGGGGGAGGTGTTGATCGCCACCAGCTCCACGGTGCCGGGGGAGGCCACCGCCGCCTACCTGATCCGTTACCTGCAGGAACACAGTCAGGCCAGGATAACCCGGCTGGCTTATGGGATTCCCATGGGGATGGATATCAAGTATGCCGACGAGCTGACCCTGGCCCGGGCCATCGAGACCCGTCAGGAGCAGAAATTATAGCCCCGGCGGCTTATCCCCTTGACAGCGGGCCGATAAGCTGGTAATTCCTTGCCGTTTAGCAACCCCAACTGTTGGCGGTCGGGGCGGTATGGTCGGCCCGGGAAAAATGATCCCCGGCCTGCTGCACAGCATATTTTACAGGCGCGTAGCTCAGTGGGAGAGCGCTACCTTGACACGGTAGAAGTCGGCGGTTCAATCCCGCCCGTGCCTACCAGAAAAGAACCGGGCTTCGCAATGGTTCATCCGTTTTTCGGATCGTCCTTGCGAAGCTTCGTTTTTAATGCAGACGGATAAATGGCTGAAATAACTGTAAGATACTCCCAAGAAAGCAGAAGCTTTCCCTTGGGGACCACCGCCGCCGAGGTGGCGCGCGCAATGCTCTCCAACAAGGAGCGCAAGCGAACCCTGGCCCTGCGGCTGGAAGGGGAGCTGTTGGATCTGTCAGCCCCCATCACCACCGGCGGTGAAATTGCCCCCCTGACGGTGGAGAGCCCTGAAGCCTTGGATCTGCTGCGCCACAGCGCCGCCCATGTGATGGCGGCGGCGGTGCTGGATCTCTTCGGCCAGCAGGTTAAGGTCAGTATCGGCCCGGCCACCGAGGATGGTTTCTACTACGATTTCGACCGCGACCACCCCTTTACCCCCGAGGATTTGGAGAAGATCGAGGCCAGGATGGCCGAGATCGTCGCCGCCGATCAGCCTTTTACCCGGGAAGAGATGGGGCGTCAGGCCGCCAGCGATTTTTTCCGGGGCCTGGGCCAGGATTACAAGGTCGAACTGCTGGCCGAGATCGAGGCCGAGCAGGTTTCGCTCTACCGACAGGGCAGTTTTGTCGATCTTTGCCGGGGACCCCATCTGCCCAGCACCGGTTGGCTCAAGGCCTTCAAGCTCACCCGTCTGGCCGGGGCTTACTGGCGTGGTGATGAAAAGAACAAGATGCTGCAGCGGATTTACGGCACCGCGTTCTTCGACAAAAAGGATCTGCGGAACTATCTGGAGCGGCTGGAGGAGGCCAAGAAGCGGGACCACCGCCGGCTGGGCAAGGAGCTGGAACTGTTCACCATCCAGGACCAGATCGGCCCCGGCCTGATTCTCTGGCAGCCCAAGGGGGCGCTGTTGCGGCGGCTCATCGAGGATTACTGGCGGCAGGAGCATTACCGCCACGGCTACGAGTTGCTCTATACGCCCCATATCGCCCGGCGCGAACTGTGGCAGACCAGCGGTCATCTCGACTTTTACGGCGAGAACATGTTCTCGGCCATGGATATCGAAGAGGTGCAGTATCAGCTCAAGCCGATGAACTGCCCCTTCCATATCGCGATCTACAAAACCAGGAAGCGCAGCTACCGGGAGTTTCCCCTGCGCTGGTGCGAACTGGGCACGGTCTACCGTTTCGAGAAGACCGGGGCCCTGCATGGCCTGATGCGGGTGCGGGGCTTTACCCAGGATGACGCCCATATCTTCTGCCGGCCCGATCATCTGGAGGAGGAGATCTTCCGGATTCTGGAGCTTAACCTCCATATCCTGCGGGCCTTCGGCTTTGCCGACTACGATATTTATCTCTCCACCCGTCCGGAAAAATATGTGGGCAGTGATGAGCACTGGGAGCGGGCCACCGAGGCCCTGAAGTCGGCCCTGGAGCAGAAGGGCCTGGCTTACCGGGTCGATCCCGGCGAAGGGGTTTTCTACGGGCCCAAGATCGATATCAAGATCAAGGATGTCCTGGGTCGGGCCTGGCAGTGTTCCACCATTCAGGTGGATTTCAATCTGCCGGAGCGTTTCGACCTCGGCTATACCGGGGCCGACGGCAACGAGCATCAGCCCATCATGATCCACCGGGCTCTGATGGGCTCGCTGGAGCGCTTTTTCGGGGTGTTGATCGAGCACTACGCCGGGGCCTTCCCCGTTTGGCTGGCTCCGGTGCAGGCCCGGATCTGCAATATCACCGACGCTCAACTGGATTATGCCGAACAGGCTTACCAGCAGCTGCGTCGGCAGGGGGTGCGGGTGGAGTTGGACAGCCGCAACGAAAAACTCAATTACAAGATCCGTGAGGCCCAGCTGCAGAAGATTCCCTATATGCTGATCGTCGGCGATAAGGAGGCGGCCGAGGGCACGGTGACCGTCCGCCTGCGGGATGGCAAAAACCTGCCGGCCATGACCATTGCCGATTTTGCCGCCCTGGTTGAGGCCGAGAGCGACCAGAACGTTTTGACAAAATAGATATTGGCGAAATTATGCCGGAAATGGTATAAAGCCTGCCGGCGAGCGGTGCCCCCATTAAGTTAAGTAGGCAAGGAGGTCTGGTATCATTAAGGGCAAACGGAAGGAACCAGAGAACAAGGAGGTCAGGGCGCGGATCAATCAGCAGATCCGTTGCGATGAGGTCCGGTTGATCGATGCCGATGGCGCCCAGGTCGGGGTGATGTCGCCGCGTGAGGCCCTGGTTCGGGCCGAAGAGTCCGGATTGGATCTGGTGGAGGTTTCCCCCACCGCCAAACCCCCGGTCTGCCGGATCATGGATTACGGCAGATACCGCTACGAGCTGAGCAAAAAACAGCAGGAAGCCAAAAAGAAGCAGACGGTTGTCGAGGTAAAGGAGATCAAGCTGCGGCCCAAGACCGAAAAGCACGATCTCGATTTCAAAATCAAGAATATTAAGAAATTTCTCCAACAGAAGAACAAGGTCAAGGTTACCCTGCGCTTCCGTGGCCGAGAGATTGTTTATGCCGAGACCCTCGGTCGTGAGGTGCTGGAACGGCTTGGGGCCGAGTTGCTGGAGGATGGGGTTATCCTCCAGACCCCCAAGATGGAAGGGCGCCAGATGACCATGCTGGTCGGCCCCAAGTAAAATAAAGGAGTTAAGTCATGCCCAAGATGAAAACCAACCGGGGAGCGGCCAAGCGCTTCAAGTGTACGGGCTCCGGCAAGGTGGCCCGCCGCAAAGCTTTTGCCAGCCATATCCTCACTAAAAAATCGACCAAAAGAAAACGCTCGCTGCGTCAGGGCGGCATTGTTGATGCCACCAATGCCCCCGGCATCAAGCGTTTGATTCCCTATCTGTAAGGAGAGCAGCCATGCCCAGGGTAGCACGTGGTTTCAAGGCGCGTCGGCGTCGTAAAAAAGTTCTGAAGTTGGCCAGTGGTTATATCGGTGGTCGCCATCGCCAATTCCGCAGCGCCACCGAGGCGGTGGATCGGGCCCTCTGCTATGCCTACCGTGATCGGCGTCAGAAGAAGCGCGATTTCCGCAAGCTCTGGATTGTTCGTATCGGTGCGGCCGCCCACGAGAACGGCACCACCTACAGCCGCCTGATGGGTGGTCTGAAGAAGGCCGAGGTGGATCTGGACCGTAAGGTGCTGGCCCATCTGGCGATCATGGATCCCGCCGGTTTTGCCGAAGTGGTGAAGATCTCCCAGACCCACTGAGGCGGAGTCGGCCCCGCTGTAAACGGATTTGCCATGCCCTGACCGGCCCGTGCGACGCCTCTTTGCAAGAGGTCTTCGTCCGGGCCGGTGAATTTTCGACTTTTGAGCTCGGGGCGTGGCAACTCCTCATCTTTCGGAGTGTTACGGTCTTATGGAAGAGGAGCTGCAAAGTCTGCGGGCCGAGGCCGAGGCCGCCTTGGCGGCGGTCAGCGGTCCGGCCGACCTGGAGGCGTTCCGGGTGGAGTATCTCGGGCGCAAAGGGCGTTTTAGCGGTCTGATGCGGCTGCTCGGCCAGGCGTCCACCGAGGAGCGGCCCCGGCTGGGTAAGCTGGCCAATGAGGTCAAGGCGGTGGTGGAGGGGCTGTTCAATGCCCGCAAGGAGGAGTTGGAGGGCGCGCTGCCCGCCGCCTCCCCGGTGGGCGATCTGACCCTGCCCGGTCGTCGCCGCCCCGCCGGCGGTATCCATCCGGTGACCCAGGTGATGGATGAAGTTTGCGCCATCTTTGTCGGCCTGGGCTTTGCGGTGGCCGAAGGGCCCGATGTGGAGACCGATTTCTACAATTTCGAGGCCCTCAATATTCCCCCCCATCACCCGGCCCGGGCAATGCACGACACCTTCTATGTCGATGAGGGGAGGCTGCTGCGGACCCATACCTCACCCATGCAGATCCGGGCCATGGAGCAGGCCAGCCCCCCCCTGCGGATGATTGCTCCGGGCAAGGTTTACCGTTGTGATTCCGACATCACCCATACCCCGATGTTTCATCAGGTCGAAGGGTTCATGGTGGATCGCAAGGTCTCCTTTGCCGATCTTAAAGGGGTGCTGTCGGTGTTTATCACCCGGATGTTCGACGCGCAAACCCCCATCCGCTTCCGACCCAGCTTCTTCCCCTTCACCGAGCCCAGTGCCGAGGTGGATATCGGTTGCGTGATCTGTGGCGGCAAAGGCTGCCGGGTTTGCAAGCAGACCGGTTGGCTGGAGATTCTGGGTGCCGGGATGATCGATCCCGCCGTCTTTGCCAAAGTCGGCTACGATGCGGAGCAGTACAGTGGATTTGCCTTTGGTCTGGGGATTGAGCGAATCGCCATGCTCCGTTACGGGATCGGTGATATCCGCCTCTTTTATGAAAATGATCTGCGCTTTCTGGCCCAGTTCTGAAAACGGTTAGTCCCCATGAAATGTACCGAAAACTGGCTTAAGGAGTATGTGGCCGTCGAGTTTGGCCCGGATGAGATCGCCGCCCGCCTGACCATGCTGGGGCTGGAGGTGGACGCGGTGGAGCCCCTCTATCCGGGCCTGGATGGCGTTTGCGTGGGCCGGGTCCTGAGCGTGACCCGGCACCCCAACGCCGACCGTTTGAGCCTCTGCGAGGTTGATGACGGTGGCGAGCGGCCGCGCCGGGTGGTCTGCGGCGCTCCCAATGTCCGGCCCGGCATGTTCACCCCCCTGGCTCTGCCCGGCGCGGTTTTGCCGGGCAATTTCAAGATCAAGGCCAGTAAGATTCGCGGTGAGAGCTCCGAGGGGATGCTCTGCGCCGACCGGGAGTTGGGGCTGGCTGAAGGTCAGGTGGAGAGTGGCGGGATCATGGACCTTGACCCCGGGGAGTTTCCCGGGCTGGTTCCGGGAGCCCCATTGGCCCAGGTTCTCGGTTTGCGGGATACCATGATCGAGGTTGATCTCACCCCCAACCGCCCCGACTGTGCCGGAGTGATCGGTCTGGCCCGTGAGCTGGCCGGTTCCGCCGGCCTGCCCCTGCGGCAGCCCGAGGTCAGCCCTCCCGAGCTGGCCGGATCCGAGCCTCCCTTTGCGGTGAAGGTGGAAGCCCCCGATTGTCTGCGTTATTGCGCCCGGCTGATCCGGGGGGTCAAGATCGCGCCCTCCCCCTGGTGGCTGCGGCGGCGCCTGCTGGCGGTGGGCTTGCGGCCGATCAACAACGTGGTTGATGTCACCAACTACGTGATGATGGAGTACGGCCAGCCCATGCACGCCTTCGATTTTGACCGCCTGGCCGGCGGCCTGATCCGGGTGCGGCGGGCCGAGGCCGGTGAGAAGATGACCACCCTGGACGGGGTGGAACGGCAACTGACCCCGGAGATGCTGCTGATCGCCGATGCCGCGCAAGCGGTGGCCGTTGCCGGCATCATGGGTGGTTCCGACAGCGAAGTAGGCTTGGAAAGCGTCAATATTTTGCTGGAAAGCGCCTGTTTTGAAGCTAAAAGCGTCCGCGCCACCGCCGCCGCCCTCAAGCTGGCCACCGACTCCTCCTACCGTTTTGAGCGCGGGGTTGATCCCCAGGCCGCTCCCCGGGCTCTGGCACGGGCGATGAAGTTGATTGTCAGCCTGGCCGGTGGTGAGGTGGCCCCCGGGGGGGTCGATTATCGCGAGGGGGTGGTCGATCCCCCCCTCTTGACCCTGCGGCTTGGCCGGATCAACGATCTGCTCGGCACCGACCTTGATCTGGAGACGGTGGCCCGTCATCTGGCCGGGATCGAGATCCACGGTGAGCGGCTGGATGACCAGGCTCTCCAGATTCGCCCTCCCTCCTTCCGGGTTGATCTGGAGCGGGAGGTGGACCTGATCGAGGAGGTGGCCCGGCTGATCGGTTACGATCGGATACCCACCGCCATGCCCATGGTGGCCATGGAGATGCCGGCAACGGCTGATGGTGATCAGCGTCCCCGCATCAAGGCGATCATGGCCGCCCTGGGTTGTTATGAGGCGGTTAATTACAGTTTTGTTAATCCGGCCCATGCCGACTGGATGGGGTTGGATGCTGCCGACCAGCGCCGCCGCATGCTGCCCCTGCTCAACCCCTTGAGTGAAGAGCAGGGGGTGATGCGTACCACCCTGCTGCCCGGCCTGCTGGAGAACGCCCGGCACAACATCAATCACCAGTGTCCCGATCTGCGGCTCTTCGAGCTGGGCAAGGTTTTCTTTGCCGAGCCGTCCTCCGCCCTCCCCCGGGAGGAGGAGCGATTGGCCGCGGTATTCGGTGGCCGGCGGCATCCCGGCTCCCCCCTGCTCTGGGAAGGGGAGGCCACCGTCGATCTTTACGATCTCAAGGGCTTGCTGGAGGAACTGCTGGACGGGTTACGACGGTCGGGACCGGTGCTGGTCCCGGCGGAAGATCCCCCCCCCTACGCCCTGCCGGGGAGCTGTTTCAACTTGAACCATGAAGGCGGAAAATTGGGGGAATGTGGAAAACTTCACCCCAGGGTGCTGAAAGCATTTGGCATCAAGCAGGAACTCCTTTATCTTGACCTGAGCAGCAGCCGCCTCCTGGCACTGCCGGCCACGCGGCCGGCCTTCACCCCCTTGCCCAGGTTCCCCTCGGTTAAGTGGGATCTGGCCCTGCTGGTTCCCGAAGAAGTTCCCGCCGGGGAGATGCTGACGGTCATCCGGCAAGCGGGGGGCAAGCTGCTGGAGCATGTGGAAATTTTTGATGTTTATCGCGGTAAAAATATTGAACCGGGACGGAAAAGCGTGGCGTTTGCCATCCATTATCGCGACGCTGAGCGCACCCTGAACGAGGAAACAGTGGCGGTGGTACACCGGAAGATCATTGATCAACTGGTTATCCGCTTCCACGGTCAACTACGAGAGGCCTAGACTGATGAATCGAGCAAACCTGACCCGCAAGGATTTGGCCAAGGCAATAAACGAACAGATGGGATTTTCCCAACGCAGCGCCGCCGATCTGGTGGATATAGTCTTTGATCGTCTTAAGACGACCCTGCTGGCGGAAGAGCCGATCAAGCTGGTCCAGTTCGGAACTTTTAACGTGCGCCGCAAGTCGCCCCGTCAAGGGCGTAACCCCCGCACCGGCGACCCGATGGAGATCACCAAGCGCAGCATGATCTCTTTCCGGCCCAGCAAGATCGTGCGGGAGCGGATCAACCGCAAGTAAGTGGCGACGTGGATCAGGCAACGCCGATTCCGGACAAGCTCTATTTTAAAATAGGCGAAGTATGCGAAATAACCGGGGTTAAGCAGCATGTCCTGCGCTACTGGGAATCGGAATTCCGCATTCTCAGCCCCCAGCGGGCCAACTCCCGTCAACGCCTTTATCGGCGGGGAGATGTGGAAAATATCCTGCGGATCAAACGGCTCCTCAAGGAGGAGGGGTTTACGATCAGCGGGGCCAAGAAGCTGCTGGCCCGTGAACGGCGGGGGGGAGCCGCCTCACCAGCCCTTCCGACAGCAGCCGGCACAGGGCCGGCAAAGGAGGAGCGGCCCGGCCCGCCGTCGGCTGCGGCTCCGGAGCCTGCGGCTGGTGGGGAGAAGACCGGTGTCACCTCACTCTTTGGCGGGATCAAGCAGGAGTTACTCGATTTACAGAAGATCCTTGAGCGATAGCCACTTCTTGCTTGACAGCCAAGGGTAAAAAAGGTTAAAGATCACGTTTTGCGGGATGTAGCGCAGCCTGGTAGCGCACTTGAATGGGGTTCAAGGGGCCGGAGGTTCAAATCCTCTCATCCCGACCAGAAAGAACAAGGGTTTACGGTTCATTCCGTAAGCCCTTTTTTTGTGCCCACGGGGTGGGTTCAGTTGCCCGGGTTCAACCTGTTTTGTTGATCCAGAACATGGCGCACGAGTCGGGCGATTTCGCCGGCGGTAAAAGGCTTCTGGATAAAGGGCAGGCCGGCAAAATCCATAGTCTTCTGCTCCAGGGCGGCCTGGTTGTAGCCCGACATGAACAGCACCTTGAGGCCTGGGCGCCGGGCCGCCAACCGCCGGTAGAGCTCCATGCCGTTGCCGCCGGGCATGACCATGTCGGTTAGCAGCAAATCGATCGCCGGCCGGGCCTCCAGCTGAAGTTCCGCCTCGGCCGGATCCCGGGCGGTCAAAACCGTGTAGCCCAGATTTTCCAGGGTGCGGCCGATCATGCTGGCCAGTATCTCCTCATCTTCCGCCACCATAATGGTTTCTTGACCCCGGGGAAGATCCGGCTCCCGGGTGATTTGCGCTGGCATATCCGGCGTCCCGGTTACGGGCAGGAAAATTTTGAACTCGGTGCCCTGGCCGACTTCACTGTAAACCCAGATGCTGCCCTGGTGCTGTTGGATGATTCCATAGACGGTGGCCAGGCCCAGCCCGGTACCCTGGCCCACCCCCTTGGTGGTGAAGAAGGGCTCGAAGATATGTTCCCGCACCTCCCGATCCATGCCGATGCCGGTGTCGGAGATGGCCAGTATCACATGGGGCCCAGGCTTCATCCCCGGGTGGCGTTCGGCCTGTGCGGCGTCAATCTCGACATTGGCAGTTTCAATGGTCAGGGTTCCGCCGGTGGGCATGGCATCGCGGGCATTGACCACCAGGTTGAGGATAACCTGGTCCATCTGCATCGGATCGGCCTTTACGGGGGCAAGATTAGGGCCGGGGTTGAATTTGATCTCGATATCCTCGCCGATCAGGCGACCGGAGGATTTCATGAGATTCGCCGTGAGCTCATTGAGGTCCAGCGGACGCATCTCCACGGTCTGCTGGCGACTGAAGGCCAGAAGTTGCCGGGTAAGGGCGGCACCCCGCCGGCCCAGTTCAACGATCTGACCGATATCTTTTGCCACCGCTGAGTCGGCGGCGGCCTCCCGCAGAATCAGTTCGCCGTAGCCCAGGACTCCGGTGAGGATATTGTTGAAATCATGGGCTACCCCCGCGGCCAGGGTGCCGATGGCCTCCATCTTTCTGGTCTGCTGGAGTTTGGTCGCGAATTTTTTCTGTTCGGTGATATCCCTGGCCACGT
The DNA here is from genome assembly GCF_044068625.1 of Desulfurivibrio modestus. Taxonomy (NCBI): domain Bacteria; kingdom Pseudomonadati; phylum Thermodesulfobacteriota; class Desulfobulbia; order Desulfobulbales; family Desulfobulbaceae; genus Desulfurivibrio; species Desulfurivibrio modestus. Next base: position 103,155 of record NZ_JBIPKH010000008.1, on the reverse strand, counting down.
GGACCAACCTCCGGCAGGAGCCGTCCCCATCGCTGATCGGCCAGGCGGAGGCCAGCAGGGTTTTGTCCAGTTGGCAGTGCTCGATCTCCGTGGTGCGCTTCCGGCAGTCGCCGATGGTTGCCACCACCGGGCAGTCGGGACAGGGCTCGCTGGCGTCACGATAAAGTTGGTGACACTGCCGGCCGACAAGTTCGGCGGCCGGCAGGCCCAAAAAGTCGCCAGCGGCCCGATTGGCACGGATAATACGTAAGTTAAGGTCCAGGATGATAACGCTATCCTCCATGGCGTCGAAGGTTCGCTCCCACTCCTCCTTGGCGTCGCGCAGCTCCTCCTCGATCTCCTGTCGCTGCTCGATCTCCCTTTGCAGGGCCTGGTTTGTTTCGTTGATCGATCTGGTCCGGTTGGCCACCTGGCGCTCCAGATCCTCCTTCAGTTGCCGCAGTTCCCCCTCTGCCCGCTGTCGGGTCTCAATTTCGCTGAGCAGGGACCTGTGCCGGTCGGTGAGTCTGTTCTGGGTGCGGCCCAGAATCAGAAACAGCAGAAGGAAAACCCCGCCGGCGGTGACCCCGGTGGCGCTGAGAAAAAGCAGCCGTAAGCGACTGAGCGAGGTCACCAGTGCGGACGCGTCGTCCAGGAAAAAGAGCTCGGCGATCTCCTGTCCCTCCTGGTCTCTAAGCGGCACCTGGCCACCCTGCACGGTCCAGCCTTGAATGGTTGTGGTAAAGGTACCCCCAAGATGTATTTGGTGGGGCTGGTCGATGAAGGCGGTGAGGGCCGGAGGTGTCTCGTTTGTGGTGCTGGTGAGGATCACCTCCCGACTGAAACGCTCCCACTCGTCTTCATCGGCCGCGCCAGGTCTTTGCCGCCACCGCTCTCGGTCGAGGTTTTCCTTGGCGGTAAGCAGCCAGATATCGCTGCCCACCGTCCGGTGGATGGTGGCGGTCAGTCCATGGAGATCTCGGCTGAAATCAAGAAAACCGGCAAGTTGGTCATCGAGATAGAGGGGATGGACCAGGCGGAGGAAGATGATCCCGGAGCGGTCAAGCTCCAGGCCGTGGGCCGGGGTGCCCGTGGCTACGGCCCGGGCCAGGATTGAGCCGGCGGGGTAGTCGCCGTGCCCGCGGGGGTGCTGCAGCTGCAGGAAAAGCGTCTGGTCCGCCTGGCGCAGGGAGAAGTTTATAAACTGGTAGCGTGCCTTGAAATCGTTGAAGGAGGGGGAGATCCGGTCCAGCAGATCCTCCCGATCTCCCGCCCGCCAGGCCTGCAGGAAAAGCGGGCAGGTGGTCAGGGTGTTCAGTTGGGCTTCAAGCAGGCTGACATTCTGGGCCAGCAGGGTTGGCAGCAGGGTTTGAATCGCCTGTTGGCGCTGCTCCGCTTCTCTGGCCACATGGAGACGGTGGATATGGTGAAAGGTGAAGATTGTTACCATGGCGCTGAACAGCAGGGTGAGACCCAGCAGCAGCATAATGGGGCCTCTGATACGACTTTTGTGGTCTAGGTGATCCATGGGGCTCCCTTATCTTACCAGAAGGAATTTCAGGGCAAGTGGTTAATCATTAAACAGGAGGGCCTGGCTTATTGTCAATGGTTAAAAAAAGACAAAAAAACAGCCTGAAGAAGAGTTGAAGCGTAGTTTTTGTCGCAGTTGTTAAGCCCGGGCCGGTTTTCCGCCCGGATGCAGGAGTTAATTGATATCCTGGCGCAAACAGAGGTATCATGCCCAGGTGTTGAGGGAAATGGCGAATTAGGGCAGAGAGGTAAGCACGGAGGATAGCTGTCGATGAAGATGGAGGAGGAGGTTTTTTGTCTGGGGCGCGGGGATCTGGAACAGCTTTTTGGGGGTGTTTTGCCCCAGGGGGCGTTTAGTGGTCCCGATCCCCAGCGGGTGCTGGCTTTGCCGCAAGCTTTTATTCGGCGGGGGGAGGCCGAGGAGAATCCGGCCTTCAAACAGCTGATTCCCTACCAGCTTTTCTCTTTCCAGGAGCGTTTTTTTGTTTATCGCCGGGGGGGAGGCGTGGGGGAGGGGCGCTTGGCGGGCCGTTTATCCGTGGGAATTGGCGGTCATATCAATCGTGAGGATGCCGGCGGCGGCGATCACTTGACCGCCACGGCCTATCAGGCGGCGCTGATGCGGGAGCGGGTTGAGGAGCTGGTCAACGCCGAAGGGGTGGCTGGCCATTTCGTCGGCTGGATCAACGACGATACCTCGGCGGTGGGGCGGGTGCACCTGGGGGCGGTTCATCTGGGAGTCATGGCCGGCGTCGAAGCCTGCCGGGCCCTGGCGATCAGGGGAGACGGCGAGGATATTCACCCCCTGGGCTGGTGGTCGGTGGCCGAGATCCTGGCCCAGGGGGAGAGCTTTGAGCAATGGGCGCTGCTGGCGGTGGAATTGGCCGCCCGCAGGGAGTGATCGCGGCCGGGCGATCCTCGCCGCTAGCGGCGGCGGGGGGAGCGACTCGTCGGGCGCCGGGTTGCCGGGCGCCCGCCCCCACCGGACCGGCCGCCCCCCCTTGCCTGGCCGCCACTGCTTTTTTCCAGCGGCGGGGCCTTGTGGATCGGCGGGGGCAGGGGCGCGAGCAGTTCGTCATCGGGGTAGACGCAGGAGAGTTTACGTCCCATGTACTCCTCAATGGCCGGCAGATAGAACGACTCCTCCTCGTCGGCAAAACTCACCGAGATGCCGCTGGCCCCGGCCCGGCCGGTGCGGCCGATGCGATGCACGTAATCCTCGGCATCCTCGGGCAGATTGTAGTTGATCACGTGGCTGATCCCTTCGATGTGCAACCCCCGGCCGGCCACGTCGGTGGCCACCAGCACCCGGATCTTGCCCTCTTTGAAGTTCTCCAGGGTCTTCATCCGCTGGGGTTGGCTGACCTCCCCCGAAAGCATGGCGCAGGAGATCCCGTGGCGATAGAGTCTGTCCCGCACCCGCCGGGTAACGTCCCGCCGGTTGCAAAAGACGATCACCCGCTCCAGATTTTTGCCGGTGACCAGGTTGTAGAGCACGGTCATCTTCTCCTTGGCGGTGACCATGTAAACCAGCTGTTCGATGTTGTCCGAGGCCACCTGTTCCGGTTCGATCTCCACCGTGATCGGGTCCCTGGTCCACTGGGCGGCCAGGCTGCTGATCTGGGGAGTCAGGGTGGCGGAGAAGAGCAGGGTCTGACGTTTGCTCTTGTCCGGGGTTTGCTGGATGATCCGGCGGACATCGGGGATGAAGCCCATATCCAGCAGGCGGTCGGCTTCATCGATGACCACCACTTCCACCTGATTGAGGAAAACCACCTTCTGGCGGGCGAAGTCCAGCAGCCGTCCCGGGGTGGCGATCAGGATATCCACCGGTGATTGGGCAAAAACCTGGCGTTGCTTTTCATAGTCGGTGCCGCCGAAGACCGCCACGCAGTTGAGGTTGGTGAAACGCAGCAGCTCCAGGGCGTCCTGGTGGATCTGAATCGCCAGTTCCCGGGTGGGAGCCAGGACCAGGGCCCGGGGTTGGGCCAGGTTTTTCGCTTGATCTTCCGGGTCCCGGAGCAGGCGGGTGATGATGTTGATCAGGAAGGCCGCGCTCTTGCCGGTGCCGGTCTGGGCCTTGCCGAAGGCGTCGTGGCCGGCCAGGGTCGGCGGCAGGATCTGGGCCTGAATCGGGGTGCTGTACTGGAATCCCAGGGCATGGATGGCCCGCATCAGTTCCGGGGCCAGGTCCAGATCGTGAAAGCGGGTTTTCCCCTCGGTCGGTGGCACCTGGAAATCATCCGGACTCCAGGCGGGTGATTCCGCGGCTACCCCGGCCGGGTCCGTCCCCTCCAGCCCCTGGGTTAAGGCCAGGTCGGGGTCGGCGCTTTTCCGCGGTCGCCGCCGGCGCCGGCGTTTGGGTTTGGCGGTTGTCTCCTCCCCAATCGTCGGTGAATCCGGACGAGGAGCGGCGGCCAGGGTGGCGGGACTTTCGGAGGGAGTTGCGGTGGTGGCGGGAGTCTCTTTATCTCCCCGCAGGTGACGGCGAATACGGGTAATGAATTGGCGTATCAAAATGTCCTCACGGTACTGTTAAATTAAAACGGTCTGTCGTTCATAGTTGGCGGCGCCACTTTAGACGATTTTACCATAAAAAAGAAGAAGAGAAGTCGAACCCGGGGGGCAAGCGGCAAAGAACTGTTGAATTTTCGGTGGAATTCTGTATCCTGCCGTTTTCATTTTAGGGTGAGAATAGAATATGATTGCGGAAAAACAGGAAGATACAGAGTGGACCATCGAGCAGGCCCGTGATCTTTACGGGATCAACCGCTGGGGGTTGCGCTACTTCGATATCGATGCCGCCGGCCAGGTCACGGTGGCCCCGCTCAAGGAGCAGGGGGCCAGCATCGCCATTGTCGATGTGGTTCGGGAGGCCCAGGAGCAGGGACTCCATTTTCCCATGCTGATCCGTTTCCATGATCTGCTCCGCAACCGGGTTGAGCGGATCAACCGGGCCTTTTCCGAAGCGATTGCCGAGGCCGGCTATAAAAACCGCTACAGTGGGGTTTATCCCATCAAGGTCAACCAGCTGCGCGAAGTGGTGGAGGAGATTCTGGACGCCGGTCAGGCCTTCCATCATGGCCTGGAGGTGGGCTCTAAACCCGAGCTGCACGCGGCCCTGGCCCTGCACGAGGATCAGGAGAGCCTGATTGTCTGCAACGGTTACAAGGATCGAGACTATATCCGGATGGCCCTTTTAGGCCGCAAGCTGGGCAAGAAGGTGATCCTGGTGGTGGAGAAGGTGGAGGAGGTTAGCCAGATCATCTCCGCGGTGAAGAAGATGAAGGTGACTCCCCTGATCGGATTCCGGGTCCGGCTGATGAGCGGCGGCAAGGGCAAGTGGGAGAAGAGCGGGGGGGAGAACGCCAAGTTCGGCCTTTCCACCATGGATATCCTGCGGGCCTCCCGCCTGCTCAAGGAAGCCGGCATGGAGGATTGCCTGAAGCTGATCCATTTCCATATCGGCTCCCAGGTGCCCGATATCCTGACCATCAAGAAGGCGGTGCGGGAAGGGGCGATGTTTTATGCCAAGCTGAGCAAGATGGGGCACGCCCTGGAGTATATCGACGTGGGTGGCGGCCTGGGGGTGGACTACGATGGCAGCCGCACCACCTTTCACTCCTCGATCAACTACTCGCTCAACGAGTATGCCCGGGATGTGATCTACAACATCATGGATGTCTGCGATGCCGAGGGGGTCGGTCACCCGGTGGTGATCAGCGAATCGGGCCGGGCTCTGGTGGCGCATCATTCGTTGCTGGTGGTCCAGACCTTCGGCAACATCAAGAAGGCCCAGGTGGAGGAGGAGCCGGTGGCCCCCACCGTTAAGCACAAGCTGGTGGATGACGCCTGGGACGCCTATCAGAACATCAGCGAGAACAACCCGCTGGAGGCTTACCACGACGCCCAGCAGTACAAGCTGGAGGCCCAGACCCGCTTTGAGCTGGGTTTGCTGGACCTGGAGGTCAAGGCCGAGGTGGAGCGGATCTTCTGGCTGGTGGGGGTCAAGGTGCTGGAGTTTTTCCAGGGGGCGGAGTATGTCCCCGACGAGATCGTCGAGTTGGAGAGCAAGTACAGTGATCAATATCTGTGCAACTTCAGCGTCTTCCAGTCGCTGCTCGACCACTGGGGCTTTGGTCAGCTTTTTCCGATCATGCCCCTGCATCGGCTCAATGAGCAGCCCCGGCGGCGGGGAACGCTGGCCGACATCACCTGTGATTCCGATGGGGTGGTCTCCAAGTTCATCAATCTTTTCGAGGAGGGAGTGGATACCCTGCCCCTCCATGAACTCAACGACCAGCCCTACTATCTGGGGATTTTTCTCACCGGGGCCTATCAGGATATCATGGGGGATCTCCACAACCTGTTTGGCCGGGTCAATGAAGCCCATGTCTTCCTGGATGAGGATGAGGATGAGGGGTACTACATTGAAGAAACCATCCCCGGCACCACCATGGAGAAGGTGCTGGCTCTGGTTCAGTACGGGGAAAACGATCTGGCTCGCAAGATGAAGCGCCAGTTCGACCGGGCGATCAAGGAGGATCGCCTGCGGCCCAACGAAGCGATGCGGTTGCTCAATGAATACACCAGGGGGCTGCGGGGCTATACCTACCTCAACCTGGATTAAAGCGGAGGGCAGCCGCGGTTCAGGCCGGCGGGCGCAGGGCACCCATGACTGAATCCACCGCCTGGTAGATCTCCAGGTCATCGCCGTAGATATCCTGGATCGTGTCGTGGTTGATCAGATCCTCGGCGATATACTGGGTGAGGTAGAGACTGATGAAGTTGGGGTCGGCGACCAGGCCCCTGAGCGGCGCGGTTTTGTACTGGATGTCGAAATCCTCCATCTCCGGCAGCTTGTGGAAGAGGTTGGTGAAAACCTCACGAATCGCTTCGGCCGAGGTGGTTTCGATGATGTGCTTGTCCAGCAGGCGCTGGACCAGTTTGGTCGCCAGTTCGGGAGCGCTGCGATATAGGCTTTGCAACATGTTTTGCCGTTCCCGCTCCCGCTTGCGGTCGATGGCTCCGGCGGTTTTGTCGTTGTATGGTCTGGTCTGACTGCCCATTTCGGTTCCCGTGTGCTGTGCCGTGCGGCTTGACGGTTACTTGGTGCCTTAACTTTCCAGCATAGATACTGGAAAAAAAAGGAAAGAGAAAGGGAAAAAGAGCAATTTTTCCGATTTTTCCCACACCTTAATAAAAAAATATTTTCCCATGAGGTTGTTGATGGATAACGAAAAAAAACGCCTGACCATCCTGTTGCCGGCCGGCCGGTTGCCCCTGCCGGTGATGGCCAAGGCCCTGGAGCTGGCCCAGCGCCATGGCCTGGAGGTTTATCTTTCCACCGCCCAGAATCTGCGTCTGATGGGGCTTGACGATGGGCAGCTGGAGCAGGCCAAGGCGGAGCTGGCTCCCCTGGGGGTGGATTTCAAGGGTCCGGGTAAATTCCCCATTCCCCGGGTCTGCATCGGCAGCCGGGACTGTTCCGCCGGGGTTCAGGACCCGGAGGATCTTTCCCGACGGTTGTTGGCCCATTTTCAGGGGCGCGGCCCCTTTAAGCCCAAGGTCAAGATCGCCATCTCCGGTTGCCCCTTCTGCTGTTCCGGGGTTAAGACCACCGATATCGGGGTGATGGGGAGCAAGCAGGGGTTTGATATCTACGTGGGCGGCAAGGGTGGGCCCAACCCGGTGGTTGGGCGACGGATCGTCCGCGGGGCCGACGCGGATCAGGTGCTCAGTACCATTGAAGCGCTGATCGCCTACCATGACCGCAAAACCCCCAAAAAACAGCGGCTGGCCCGGTTGCTGGCCGAACCGGATTTCCCCTTCCCGGAAGTTTAGGGCCCGGGTCAGCGCCCGCCCTGGAGCAGGTCAAGGGCGCTGGCCTTGTTGAGGTTCATCCCCTGGGCCAGGGCAAACATCTGGGTTTGGCGCAGAATCTTGAGCTGGGAGAAGATCATCGCCTCCTCGGCCAGGTCGACATCGGCCACCTGGGATTGGGCCGCCCAGGTGTTGATGGCGGTGGTGGAGAGCCCGGCCAGTTCCGAGACCAGCTGATTCTGGCGGGCGCCGAACTCGCCGCGCATGGTGTTGAGCCGGCCGCTGGCGGCATCGATGGCCCCGAGCGCCGCCTCCACTCCTTCCTGGCCGGTGACGTCGATCCCGCCGGGCAGCAGGCCCGCCGGCGCCACTTCGTCTCCTTCCTCCCCGCTTGCCACCACGATATTGACGCTCTCCGGCAGCACCCGCTGGCCATTGAAGGTGGTGGTGTCGGCAATCCGGTTATAAACCTCAACCAACTGATTGATTTCGGTCTGGATCGCCCGGCGGGATTCCATCGACTGGCCGGCCCCGCCGGCCTGAATCACCTTTTCCCGGATAGCCATCAGGATCTCCCCCCCCTGTTGCAGGGCCTGGTCGGCGGTCTGGGCCACGGCAATGGCCTCGGTGGTGTTGCGAATAGCCTGGCCGGCCCCCCGGGCCTGGCTCTCCAGCAGGTTGGCGATCTGCATACCGGCGGCGTCATCGGCCGCCTGGTTGATCCGCTTGCCCGAGGAGAGTTTGGCCAGGCTGGCGGTCAGATTCTGCTGGGTTTGGCGCATATTGCCCAGGGTGAACATGCTGCCGATATCGGAATTGATGCGCAGGTTCATGGCCGCCTCCCCGGCCGTTCGGGCCGTGACTGGTAAGCAATTGTTCGATCTTGCAGTCTTAATGGACTACACCCCCACTCTAAGGCGGGGGGGAAAACGGCGTCAAGGAAAAACCGTTTTCAGTTGACCTTTGCTTGAGTCTTATAGTAAAAGCGGGCACAATATTAGAGTTTGTTTAGCTTTTGGTTAAGGGGTGGGGCCGGCAAGGGCCTGCGTTCCGACCCAAGCGAGGTTACATGAGTTACAATTTTTTTGATTTTCTGCAGTTGATCGGTTCCCTGGGGATCTTTATCTACGGGATGAAGGTTTTCAGTGACGGGCTGCAGAAGGTGGCCGGCGGTAAGCTGCGAGCGATTCTCAAGGGGATGACCCGCAACCGGCTAACCGGCATCGTCACCGGTTTCGGCACCACCGCCATCACCCAGTCCTCCTCCACCACCACGGTGATGGTGGTGGGCTTTGTCAATGCCGGACTGCTGACCTTTGTCGAATCAACGGGAGTGATCATGGGGGCCAATATCGGCACCACGGTCACCGCCTGGATGGTTGCCCTCTTCGGTTTCAAGTTCCAGATCACCCCGATTGCCGTCGCGATGATCGGGATCTTTTTCCCCTTTCTTTTCGTCAGCAACCAGAAACTGCGCCACCTGGCCGAAGCGATGATCGGCTTCGGTATCCTCTTCATCGGGCTTGATTTCATCAAGGGCTCGGTGCCCAGTATCCAGGACAATCCCGAGATGTTCGCCTTCCTGGATAGTTTCACCGATTTCGGTTTCGCCTCCACCCTGCTTTTTGTCCTGGTGGGTACCGTTCTGACCCTGCTGACCCAGTCCTCCTCGGCCGCCACCGCCATCACCCTGGTCATGCTCTCCCAGGGCTGGATCACCTTTCCCATTGCCGCCGCCATGGTCCTGGGCGAAAATATCGGGACCACGGTGACCGCCAATATCGCCGCTCTGATCGGTAACACCCAGGCCAAACGGGCGGCCCGTTTTCACTTCATGTTCAATGTGTTCGGGGTCTGCTGGATGCTGCTGGTCATGACCCCGTTTCTGTTGGGGATTGACTGGGTGATGCAGTCGCTCTCCGCTGCCGGCACCTCGGTCCTCACCGATGACCCCGCGGCCCGGACCAACGCCACCCTGGCCCTCTCCCTGTTTCATACCTCCTTCAACGTCTTAAACGTGATCCTGCTTTTCGGCTTTGTTCCCCTGATGGTCCGGCTGGTGGAGAAAATTCAGCCGGAGCGGGGCGGGGAGCGGGAAGGTTACCACCTTCGTTATATTCACTCGGGCCTGATGTCGTCGGCGGAACTCTCCCTGGAGCAGGCTCAGAAGGAGATTCAGCATTTCGCCGCAATCATCGTCAAGATGCATTACGCCTTCACCGGCCTGCTGTTCAAGGATCCCCAGAAGCAGAAGAAGTTTCTGGAAAAGATTCAGGAGCGGGAGCAGGCCACCGACCGGATGGAGCTGGAGATTGCCGAATATCTGGTCCAGATTCTGGAAAACGCCAACCTGAGCCTGGCTTCCATCAATCAGATCCGCTACATGCAGAACATGATCCATGATCTGGAGCGGCTGGGGGATATCTATTACGAAATGTCGAGGACCTACGAGCGGATTATTGAGGACAAACTCAAGGTGCCCGAAGACGTGATGGATGAGTTGCAGGAGATGCTCCATACCGTCCACAACGCCCTGGTCTTCATGACTCAAAACCTCAAGGGCACCACCGCCGTGGTGGACTTGAAAAAGGCGGTGGAGCTGGAGGAGCGGATTAACAACCTGCGGGACTGTCTGCGCAGCCGCCATTACGGCCGCCTGGAGCAGGGGGTCTATTCGCCCCGGATCGGGGTGATGTACCTTGATCTGCTCAACCGCCTGGAGAAGATCGGCGATCATATCATCAACGTCAATGAGGCCCTGGCCGGCCGCAAGATGAAGGCGGTGGCCAAACTGTAAGCGGCCTCGGCGCCGGCCTGCGGTCAGGAAGCCTTGACGATGACCCGCAGGGGGGCGGGATAGCCCTCGATGGTCCGAGCGGGATTGCGGGAATCAATGAAGTCGGCGTAGGACTCGAAGGTCATCCAGGGGGTCCGGCGTTGTTCGGTGGGATCCATGGGTTGGCTGCTGACCAGTTCGACCTGCTTGAATCCCGCCCGTTGCAGCCAGTTGATCAGGCAGGCGGTGGTGGGGACGAAATAGACCCCCGGCGCCTTGGCGTAGGTGGCGGCGGGGCAGAGGGCCACCGGATCATCCCCGGGAATAGCCAGGGACTCCAGGAGCAGGGTGCCGCCGGGTTTCAGGGCGGCGAACACCTCCCGCAGGGCGGTCAGCGGCGAAGGGCGATGATAGATCACCCCCATCAGAAAAATTACGTCGAAGGAGTGGGGGTAGAGGGTGATCTGCTCCACCCCCAGGGGTTCGATCTCCAACTCCCGGCAACCGGCCAGATGTTGGAGGGCCTTGAAGCAGTAGAGGTGTTGCAGCATCGGTTCGAAGCCGACCACCAGGGCGGGCCGGTGGGGTAGCATTCTGAACATGTAGTAGCCGTTGTTGCAGCCGATATCGGCCACCACCCGACCGGCCAACTCCGGCAGGGCCGGTAGCAGCCGCTGCCATTTGCGATGGCTTTGCCATTCGGCGTCGATTTCGATTCCGAACAGGGAGAAAGGGCCCTTGCGCCAGGGCATAAAGGCCCGCAGGGCCTGGTGCAACCGTTGGCGTTGTTCTTCGTTGATCTCTTCGGGTCGGCCCATCAGCACGCTGTCGCCGCTGAAATCGCAATAGGAGGCCGCCGGCAGGGCGCAAATGGCCTGCCAGGGTTCCCGAAATCGGAGAAAACCTTTCTTGGGCAGCAACTGCCGCCGGTCGTGCTCCTCCCGCAGGCGGCGGATCGTCGCCCCATCGGCCTTGGGCAGCCGTTCCAGGTAGTCTCTCTCTCCGCCCGCCGCCTTCATCACTCCTCTTCCTTGAGCGCTATCCAGGAGGTGAAGTTGAACCACTGGAAAAAGCTTTCCACCCGTTTGAAACCGGCCTGCCGCAGGAGCTGGCGGTTTTCTTCGGGGGAGAAGGGGATCAGCACGTTTTCCAGGGCCTCCCGCTTCTTGCTGATCTCGATCTCCGAGTAGCCCCGGGCCCGTTTGAAATCGAAGTGAAAATCGATGAAGTGGCGGTTGAGCTCCGGATCGTGGGAGATGATTTTTTCACTCAGGATCAGGACGCCGCCGGGGCGCAGGTGCCGGTGCAGGCGGCCCATGAACTCGGCCCGTTGCAGGGGGCGGAGAAACTGCATGGTGTAGTTGAGCAGGATGCCCCCCGCCGGCTGGCAGGGGAAGGTGATGATATCCGCCTCGATAAACTCCACCTGCCCCTTCAGGGAGTAGTTCTCCGCCTTGCGGCCGGCCTTGGCGATCATGGCCGGGGAGTTGTCGAGGCCGATCAGGGTCAGTTCGGGGGTTTTGAGGCGGCGGGCCAGATGGAGCAGGGTGTTGCCGGTGGAACAGCCCAGGTCATAAAGCCGGTCGCCGGGGCGCAGCAGCCGGTCCAGGAGCAGGGCGCTCATCTCGATCACCTGCTGGTAATTGGGGACCGAGCGGACCAGCATGTCGTCGAACACCTCGGCAACCCTTTCGCTGAAGCGGAAATCGCCGATGCCGGCCGCCTCCTGGAAAAGCCGATCCCTGCTCATCTCTTGCCGGAGGAGCGACCCTGGGGGCGTCGGGCCGCCCCCTTTACAGCCGTACCCCTGGAGGGGCGACCAATTTTGGGGGTTGCCGGTTTGGCTCTCTGCTGCCGGGCGGGGCCGCCCTGCGATTTGGCGCAACGCCCTAAACGGCAGGCCGCCCCGGTGGTTGGGGCCGGTTTCGCCTGCTCCGGAGGCTTGGGGCGATAAAGCAGAATGATATGGCCGATGATCTGGACGATTTTCGCCTTGCTTCCCGCCGCCAGCTTCTCCGCCGCCGTCGCCATCTCCAGGGGGCAACCCTCCTGAACCTTGACCTTGACCAGCTCATGGACGGCCAGCACCGCCGCCAGGGCCTCCAGCACCGCCGGGGTTACCCCTTCCCGACCGACCATGGCCGTGGGTTTGAGATGGTGTCCCTGGCCGCGCAGTTCCAGGGCCTGTTTGCCGCTCAGATAATATTTTTCCTGTTTCATCGCTTAAAGATCCCGTGGTGGAAGATGGTGCCCGCCGGATTATTCCGGGGCGAGCTGCAAAAAATCAGAAGATATTGGAGATAATTTCGTAGCCGCCGATCCAGGTGCCGATCATGCTGCCCAAAGCCGGCAGAATAAACGCCAGGAAGACCCGCAGCAAGCGGTTTCGCCACCAGCCCCCCAGGCTGTTCATATCTTCGAGTACCCGTTCAAATTCGGTAACCAGCGGCGGGCGGAGCATCGCCTGGAGAAAGGCGGTGACGTAACCGGCTCCGATCACCGGGGTCAGGCTGGTCACCGGGGCGGCGACAAAGGCGCCGACAATGGTCAGGGGGTGGGCCAGGGCCAGGGTCGCCCCCAGGGAAGCGGGGATGCCGTTGGCCAGAATCCAGTAGAGCAGGTTCTGGCCGGCCACCGCCATCCCTTTGCTGACGGCAATGTAGCCCAGAGAGCCCAGAATCAGCACCGGGACCGCCCAAGCCAGGATCTTCCAGGCCGGGGAGACCGGGGGGATGGTGCTGATCTCCGGCAGGCGGTGGCGCTGTTCTCGGCCCAGAGCTTTTTTGATGCCGGCCACATGGCCGGCCCCCACCACCGCCACCAGCTTGTCGCCGGGGGTTTCCTTGATCTTTTCGGCCAGGAAGGTGTCCCGTTCGTCGATCAATACCTCCTTGAGCTCGGGAAGCTCACGGCCAAGCTGAGCCAGCAGCTCGGAAAGCAGGTCGGAATCGCGCAACTCCCGCAGGCTCTCCTCGCTGATTTCACTGCGATCGAACATGCCGGCCAGCAGCGCGCCCAGTAGCATGATCTTGCGATACCAGGGGGTGGCCCGCCAGGCCCGGCGCATGGTGACGCGGACATCCCGGTCGCAGAGGGTCACCGGAATCGCCAGCTGTTGGGCGGTTTCCGCCGCCGCGATCAGTTCGCTGCCCGGCTGGACCCCCAGCTTGTCCCCCAGCCGCTTTTGATAGGAGGCCAGCAGCAGATTGATCAGCAGGGTGGCGAGTTGACGCCGGCGCAGAATCTCCCGGAGGTCGAGGAGCTCCCAGCTCTTGCGGTTGGCCAGGGAGTCGTACCGTTTTTGATCCAGCTCGACACAGACTCCGTCGGGTAGTTCAGCGGCGATTACCTGCCGTACCAGTTGCACCGATTCGCGGGAAACATGGGCGGTGCCCAGGAGGATGATCTCGCGGTCGACCAGTTGGATGCGGTGGATGTCAGCGGATTCGGGGGGTTGGGGGGCAGCGGTAACCGTTTGCACTGGGTTCCTGGTAAATATGGTTGAGGCGGCGGGATAAGCTGGGCGAGATGAACCGGTCAATCGTTTCGCTCCTTATAACGGAAAACACCTGGTTATTCAACGCTTTTCCGATTTGGGGGCCAAGCCCGTCCTTGTCAATGGCGATAATTGCGGGTATGCTTTCCGTGCTGGTTCAGCCCGATGAATCGGGGTGGGGATTGGCCCCGCATCGCTGCATTGCTTGCACTAAATGGGGTGCCACCATGTCCGCAAACTTATCGCCGGTCGGTTCGCCGGAGGTTGCCCGCTGGGAAAACGCCTATCTGGAGCAACTGGCCACCGCCGCCGTGGGCCGTCTTTTCCGGGGGGTGATTCACAACCTCAACGGGGTGCTGCAGGTTAGTTCGCTCCACGGTGATATGTCCGCCATGGTGCTGCACCGAGCCGCCGAGCTGGTGGGGCAGCTGGCAACCGCCTCCACCGACCGGGCCGCTGCCCTGCGGGCGGAACTGGAAGCGCTGGTGGTCGGCCAACGCGATTCGGTGGATAAGCTGCAGGAAAAGACCCGGCAGGGAACCCAGATATTGCGGCGGGTACTGGAGCTGCCCCCCCTCTCTCCCGGTTCGGCTCCGCCCTGGACGCTCAACGAGGTTCTGGCGTGTGAGGTGGAGTTCCTCTCTGCCGACCCCTTCTTTAAACACAAGGTAGTGAAAGAGCTGGAGCCGGCCGCCCAGCTCCCACCCCTGGGTGGCGATTTACTGAAGATTCACCAGATCGTCTATCTGCTGCTGGATAACGCCCTGGCCGCGGTGCGTGACCAGGTGGAGGCCAGGATCGAGGCCCGTATCTCCCGGAATGCCGCCGGTCTGGAACTGTTGCTGGGGGACAATGGCCCCGGGATCGCTCCCGCCCACCGGGAACGGATATTTGAACCTTTTTTCACCACCCGCCCCGAGGCGATGGGCTTGGGGCTGTACCTGGCCCGTAAACTGGCCCGGCTGGAGGGGGGCGAGTTGACCTGCCTGGAGGCAGAAAGCGGCGCGCTTTTCCGGCTGCTGCTGCCGACCGCTTAACCGCCGGGCAATCGGAGAAAACTTGTGGTAAGAGCAGAAAGGAGAGAGGCCAGGGCCGGGACGCTTTACATCGTCGCCACCCCCATCGGCAACCTGGAGGATATTACCCTGCGGGCCCTGCGGGTGCTTGCCGAAGTGGATCTGATTGCCGCCGAGGATACCCGCCATACCCGCAAGCTGCTCAACCATTTCGAGATTACCACCCCCTGCCGCAGCTATTATCGGGAGCGGGAGGCGCAGCGGTCGGAAGAGCTTCTGGCCCGGCTGACGGCGGGGGAATCGGTGGCCCTGGTTTCCGACGCCGGCACCCCCGGGATTGCCGATCCCGGGGCAATGCTGGTCAGCCGGGCCCGGGAGGCCGGTTTTACGGTGGTGCCGATTCCCGGCCCTTCGGCGCTGACCACTTTGCTCAGTGTGGCCGGCCAGACGGAGCCAGCCCATCTCTTCCTCGGCTTCCTGCCGGCCAAAGCCGCCGAACGTCGGCGCCTGCTGCAAGATCTCCGTCCCGAACCCCGCCCCCTGATCTTCTATGAATCCCCCCGCCGCCTGCTGTCGAGTCTGGCCGATTGCCTGGCGGTGCTGGGTCGGCGCCGGGTTCTGGTGGGCCGGGAGCTGACCAAGATTCATGAAGAGTTCCGGGCCGGGGAGCTGGAGGCCATCCTGGCCGAATTTAAAGCCCGCCCCACCCTCAAAGGCGAGTTTGTGGTGCTGCTGGCCGGTCCTGATCAGAGCGAGCCCCGGCCCTCTGCCGGGCCGGGTGAGCCGGGGGATAATATCGAGGAGCTGGCGGCCTGGTATCGCGATCAGGGTGGGCTCTCTCTCAAGGACGCCGCCCGGCGGATCGCCCTCGATCTCGACCGGCCCCGTTCCGAAATCTATCGGCTGCTCCTGGAGTGCTGGTAGTCCTCCAAGTCTGCTTTTTTCTTGTCAATTTTAGCCGAAAACGATAGATTATGTCCTTTTGACCATAACCGGACGCGGCGGCGCAGATGAAGCAGGTTCAGGATCACTATTTTCACCAGGCCAAGAAGGCGGGCTATCCGGCCCGTTCCGTCTACAAGCTGGTGGAAGCCCAGCAGAAGTTCGGATTGCTCCGCCCCGGTAACCGGGTGCTGGATCTGGGCTGCCAGCCCGGCAGCTGGAGTATGTATGCCGCCGAGCAGGTCGGGGCCCGGGGTCTGGTGGTGGGGGTTGACCTCAATCCCGGGCCGATCCGGCCCAGAAAAGGCGCCCCCTTCCATTTCATTCTGGGTGATATTACCAAGGAGACGGTGCTGGCCCGGGTCAAGGCGATCTCTCCTTCCTATACCGTGTTGCTCAGCGATATGGCTCCCCGCACCACCGGCAATCGCTGGACCGATCAGCAGCAATCCCTCAACCTGGCCCGGGAGGTGCTGCGGCTGGCCGGGGAGCTGCTGGAGCCGGGTGGGCGCTGGTACTGCAAGGTGTTCGAGGGGGAGGATTTCAAGGAGCTGGTCGACTCCTTGCGCCCCTGGTTTGCCAGGGTCAAAATTTTCAAACCGAAAAGCTCCCGGTCGGAAAGCCGGGAGGTCTTTGTGCTGGGTTTCGATTTTCGGCCGGCGGCGGCCGGAGCAAGCAATACAATAACAACCAGGGAAGAGGAAGGGGAGCAATAGATGGCGGGACATTCCAAGTGGGCCAATATCAAGCGGCGGAAAGGGGCGGTGGATGCCAAGCGGGGCAAGATCTTCACCCGGATCATCAAAGAGATCATCGTGGCGGCTCGGCTGGGCGGCGGTGATCCCGGCGGCAACCCCCGGCTGCGAACCGCCATCGCCGCGGCCAAGGCCGAGAATATGCCCAAGGATAATATCGATCGGGCCATCAAGAAGGGGACCGGTGAGCTGGAAGGGGTGACCTATGAGGAGATCACCTACGAAGGTTATGGTCCCGGCGGGGTGGCGGTGCTGGTGGAGAGCATGACCGACAACCGGGTGCGGACCGTGGCCGAGGTGCGCCACGCCTTCAGCAAGCATGGCGGCAACATGGGCGAGGCCAACTGTGTCTCCTGGATGTTCAATAAGAAGGGGCAGATGGTGGTCGACAAGGGCGCCATCGATGAGGACGCGCTGATGGATCTGGCCCTGGAGGCCGGGGCCGAGGATGTTGTCAGCGAGGACGACTCCTTTCAGGTGCTCTGCGCCCCGGAGGATTATGAGCAGGTGAGCGAGGCCCTGCGGGGTAAGGGGGTGGTTTTTGTCGAGGCCGGGGTCACCATGATCCCCCAGAACGTGGTGGAGGTTACTGACGCCAAAACCGCCGCCCAGCTGATGAAGATGCTGGAAGTTCTGGAAGACAACGACGATGTCCAGCAGGTGCATGCCAACTTCGACATCTCCGATGAGGTGATGGAGGCGATCTCCTGAGCCGGGTCAGCCGGATTTTAGGGGTTGATCCCGGCAGCCGGATCACCGGTTACGGGGTGATCGAGCAGGAGGGCAACCGCTTACGCTTGGTGGCGGCCGGGGTGATTCGGGCCGATCGGCACCGGGAGCTGCCGGCCCGGCTCCTGGCGATCCACCGGGGCTTGACCGAGGTGATCGCCCTCCACCGGCCCGATCGGGCGGCGGTGGAGGATCTGTTCACCGCGGTCAATCCCCGTTCGGCCCTGAAACTGGGGCATGCCCGGGGGGTGATTATTCTGGCCGCCATGGAGCATGGCCTGCCGGTGGCCGAGTACAGCCCGCGGGTGGTCAAGCAGGCGGTGGCCGGTTACGGCCAGGCCTCCAAGGAGCAGGTCCAGCAGATGGTGCGGGCCTTGCTCAAGCTGGCCGCCAGCCCCTCCCAGGACGCCGCCGATGCCCTGGCGGTGGCCATCTGTTGCGCCAATCACAACCCTTTCTGATCCCGGTTTTTTCGGGTATGGTATGGCCATGATCGCATCTTTGCAGGGACAATTGGCGCACCGGGGCACCGACAGCCTTATCGTCGAGGTGGGCGGGGTGGGCTATGAGGTTTTTTTCCCCGGCGGCCGTCACGAAAGGCTGCCCGTTCTGGGTGAGACCGTTTTCCTTTATATCCAGACCGTGGTCCGCGAGGACTCCTTCAGCCTTTACGGCTTTCTTGATCCGGCCGAAAAACGGTTTTTTCTGTTGCTGCTGGGGGTCTCCGGAGTGGGGCCGCGCCTGGCGATGAATATTTTGGCCGGGGCGGCGCCTGATCTGCTCAGCCGGGCCATCGCCACCGACGATATCGCCACCCTGAAAAAATTGCCGGGGGTGGGTAAAAAGACCGCTGAACGGCTCTGCCTGGAGTTGAAGGATAAGGTTGACTTCTTCCCGGCTGTTGACTCGCGGGCCACCTGGGCCAGCCGCGCCGCCGAGGGGGCGACGGCGGAGTTTGCCGAACCCTCTTTCCAGGACGCCCTCTCCGCCCTGCTCAACCTCGGATATCTGCCGGTCCGGGCCCGGGCCGCCCTGGCCGAGGTGCGGCGACAGCTGGGGGAGGAGAAGGCGGCCACCGTGGCCCTTGATGAACTGCTGCGCCTTACCCTGAGGTCCCTGGCATGAACCTGGAAGAGCGTCTGGTCAATCCGGTCGTCGGCCCGGAAGATTTCCCCGATGCCGATCTGCGGCCCAAACTCTTGAGCCAGTATGTCGGTCAGGAGCAGCTCAAGGAGAACCTGGCCATCGCCATTGCCGCCGCCAAGGGGCGCAATGAGGCCCTGGATCATACCCTGTTTCATGGTTTTCCCGGCCTGGGCAAAACCACCCTGGCCTATGTGATCGCCAACGAGATGGGGGCGGCCATCCGGGTTACCTCCGGGCCGGTGATCGAGCGGGCCGGCGACCTGGCCGCCATCCTCACCAGCCTCCAGGAGGGGGATGTTCTCTTCATCGACGAGATTCACCGGTTGAACCATGTGGTGGAGGAGATCCTCTATCCGGCCATGGAGGATTATGAGCTGGATCTGGTGATCGGCCAGGGGCCGGGCGCCCGCAGCGTCAAGATGTCGCTGCCCCGTTTCACCCTGGTGGGGGCCACCACCAGGACCGGCCTGTTGACTCCCCCGTTGCGGGACCGGTTCGGCCTGGCCCTGCGGCTCGATTTTTACCGCCCCGAGGAGCTGGTCTTGATCGTCAAGCGTTCGGCCGGACTGCTGGGGGTCCCCATGGATGAGAGCGGGGCTCTCGAGATCGGCCGCCGCTCCCGGGGCACCCCCCGGATCGCCAACCGGCTGCTGCGGCGGCTGCGGGATTTTGCCGAGGTCAAGGCCCAGGGGCGTATCACCGCCCAGGTGGCCGACCAGGCCCTATCGATGCTGGGGGTGGATCAGCTCGGTTTTGACGAGATGGATCGCCGGATCCTGCTGGCCCTGATCGACCGGTTCCAGGGCGGGCCCATCGGCCTGGAGACCTTGGCCACCATGGTCTGCGAGGAGAAGAACACCCTGGAGGATGTCTATGAACCCTTCCTGATCCAGGCCGGGTTTCTGATCCGCACCCCCCGGGGGCGGATGGCCACCCGGGCCGCCTATGAGCATTTCGGCCGGGTGTTCAACTGTAAAAACGGCAACGGCCAGGAGCGGAGTCGGGGGCTCTTTGAGGAGGCCGGGCCGCTTAAACCTTTCCCCCAAGGAGAGTGACGGAATGGCTGTTGCCGTGAAGAGCGTTTGCGATCTGCTGGCCAAGAAGCAGCGGGGTGAGAAGATCACCATGCTCACCGCCCATGACGCCGCCTTCGCCACCCTGGTCGACCGGGCCGGGGTGGACCTGGTTCTGGTGGGCGATTCCCTGGGGATGGTGGCCTTGGGCTATGACTCCACGGTGCCGGTGACCATGGCGGAGATGATCCATCACGCCCGGGCGGTGCGGCGGGGGGTAAAAAACGCCTTGCTGATCGGGGATATGCCCTTTCTCTCCTACCAGGTTGATGAAAAAGCGGCGATTGCCAACGCCGGCCGCTTTTTGAAAGAGGCCGGTTGCGCGGCGGTCAAGGTGGAAGGGGGGGCGCGGATTGCCGCCACCGTGGCGGCGGTGGTGCGGGCCGGCATTCCGGTGATGGGGCATATCGGCTTGACTCCCCAGACCGCCGGCCAACTGGGAGGGTTCAAGGTTCAGGGGCGGGATGACGGTTCGGCGGAACGGTTGCTGCACGATGCCCAGGCCCTGGCCGAGGCCGGGGCCTTTGCCCTGGTGCTGGAGTGCGTGCCGGCCCTGCTGGCGCAAAGGATCAGCGCGGCGGTTGCGATTCCCACCATCGGGATCGGGGCCGGACCGTACTGTGACGGTCAGGTGCTGGTCACCCACGATCTGTTGGGCCTTTTTGATCGTTTTGTACCCCGGTTTGCCAAACAGTACGCCGCCCTGGCCGAACAGGCCGGCGCGGCGCTGGCCTCCTTCAGGGATGAGGTGGAGCGGGGAGTTTTTCCCGCCGCCGAGCACTCTTTCGGACCGTTGATTGAAGGAAAAACCAGGCCGGCCGATAAGTAAGCCGAGTGGGCGGGGCGGGCGGCCCGGGTCGCCGCCGGCCCTTCAGGCAAAGAAAAAGCGGAAAGGACGCGGCTATCTATGGATTTAGCAACCTTAATCGGGGTGGTTTTAGGCTCGGTCCTGCTGGTGGGGGCGATCCTGCTTGGGGACGCCCCCGGCATATTCGTCAACCCCCCGTCGGTCCTGATCGTGGTCGGCGGGACCCTGGCCACCGCCCTGATCCGTTTCAGTATTGCCGATGTGGTCAATTCGTTCAAGATCGCGATGAACGCCTTTACCGTGCGGCTGAACAACCCCCAGGAGGTAATCGCCGAGATTGTCAGCCTGGCCCACGTGGCCCGTAAAAATGGCTTGATTGTCCTGGAGCAGCAGCCGATCACCGACAAATTCCTCAAAAAATCGATCATGTACTGTGTCGATGGCCATGAGTCGGAGTTTATCGAGGAGGTTCTGCAGAAAGAGGTGGAACTGACCCTGGCCCGCCACCAGGTGGGGCAGCAGGTCTTCAACGGCATGGGGGCCTCGGCTCCGGCCTTCGGGATGATCGGCACCCTGGTGGGATTGGTGCAGATGCTTTCCAATATGAGTGATCCCGCCGCCATTGGCCCCGGGATGGCGGTGGCTCTGCTCACCACCCTCTATGGCGCGGTACTGGCCAACTTTCTCTTTATCCCCCTGGCCGACAAGCTGGTTCTGCGTAGCCAGGAGGAGGAGCGTAACCGTCAGTTGATCATCGAAGGGGTTCTGGGGATCCTCAAGGGGCTCAATCCCCGGGTGATGGAGGAGTTCCTGGAAACCTTCCTGCCCCCCAAGGATCGGAAAAACGCCATGGAGAAAAGGTAGGTCGGGGGATGGCAAAAAAGAGGATCAAAAAACAGCCGCCTCCTCCGCCCGGCGCCCCGCTGTGGATGACCACCTTTGCCGATATCGCCCTGCTGTTGCTCTGCTTTCTGGTGTTGATCCTCTCCTTCTCCACCCTGGATGAGCCCAGCTTCCTCAAGGTGACCGGCTCCATCCAGCGAGCCTTCGGGATACAGACCATCACCCCGGCCCACCATGTTCCCCGGGCCGAAAAGATCATCGCCACCGTGTTTGAAACGGTACCCTTCGATGTCAGAAAGCCGGTGCAGCAGCTGTTCCGGGAGTTGGAAGACGCGGGGCTGGTGACCATCGAGGATGGGGAGGCCGGGGAGGTGCTGGTAAGAATTCGCGATTCGGTGGCCTTTGATCTGGGTCGGGCCGAAATCAAGGGGGATTTTAAACGGTTGCTGGATCAACTGGGGCCGATTCTGGTGGAGTCCAGTGCCAGCATGATGGTGGGGGGGCATACCGACAACGTGCCCATCCGTCCGGGGGCGCCCTTTTCATCCAACTGGGAGTTGTCCTCGGCCCGGGCGGTGGGGGTGGTGGAATATCTCACTTCCCGGTATGATATCCCCCGGGATCGGATCTCGGCGGTGGCCTACGCCGATGGCCAGCCGGTGGCTGCCAACGATACCGCCGCGGGGAGGGCCGCCAACCGGCGGGTGGAGTTCAGGATTCGGCCTGGGGCCGATGTGCGGGCCTTTGAAGGGTTCAGGGAGTTACTGGAGCTGGAGGGGGACAGGTGACATATTACCCGGCGGGGGTGGACAATGAGTGAAGGGCGGAACAGGAGAGGGGCGGTGCGGGCCACCGATCGGGTTTTGCTGGCCTACAAGAAGGTGACCCCGGAAAAATTCACGGAGATTGCCGAGGACTATCAGCAGGGGATCTCCATCTATACCCAGGAGGGATTAGGGGATATTCAGCTCTATATCGGCGCCCATACCGCTCTGGAGAGGCTGCGGAACCGGGATCCGGACCTGGCGGATTTTCTCAAGCACCTGGACAACAAACTCAATATTCTGCTGAAAAGGGTCAAGGGTGAACGCAGCCTCTTTGATGCCCTGAAGCTGCAGAAGGTGAGTATCAGCGGGCGGGGGATCGCCTTCTTCTCCTTCGAGCAGTTCACCCCCGGGGATCTGGTCGAGATTCATCTGGCCCTGCTGCCCTCCTACAGCTATCTCTACTTTTTTGCCCGGGTCACCCAGTGCGAACAGGATGGTGAGCATCAGGGTCGAGCCATCTACCGGATCGGCTCGGAATTCGCCCTGGTGATGGAGGAGGACCGGGAAAAGCTGGTCCAGCACAATTTCAAACAACAGAGCATGGCCCTGCGCAGCCGGCGTCAGGCGGATGAAGATTAACCATGAAAGTTATTGAAGAGAGCGCGGTTACCGCCGCGGTGCGGGAGCTGGCCATGGCCGCCGCCTGCGACCTGGAGCCGGACACCCTGGAGGCCCTGCTGATTGCCCGGGATCGGGAGTCGTCGGAATTGGCCCGTAATGTGCTGGAGCTGTTGCTGAGCAACAGCGATATCGCCAGCCGGGAGAAGATTCCGATCTGTCAGGACACCGGTCTGGCGGTGGTTTTTGTCGAATTGGGCCGGGAAGTTCGGGTGGGTGGTGATCTGGAGGCGGCCATCCAGGAGGGGGTGCGGCGGGGCTATCGGGACGGTTTCCTGCGGAATTCGGTTTGCGACCCCCTGACCCGCCTCAACACCAATGATAACACCCCGGCGGTGGTTCATCTCGAACTGGTTGCCGGCGATGCCCTGACCCTGCGTTTTCTGCCCAAGGGGTGCGGCAGTGAAAACATGAGCGCCATGGCCATGCTGCCGCCTTCGGCCGGTAAGCCCGGCATTATCCGTTATGTGGTGGAGCAGGTGGTGGCCGCCGGCTCCAACCCCTGCCCGCCGGTGCTGGTGGGGGTGGGGGTGGGTGGCAGCTTCGAGAAGGCGGCCTATCTGGCCAAAAAATCCCTCTGCCGACCCTTGGGTTACGCTCATCCCCGGTCCGATGTGGCCGACCTGGAAGCGGAAATGCTGCTGGAGATCAATGAGCAAGGGGCGGGGGTTCATGGGCTGGGGGGGGTAAACACCGCTCTGGCGGTCCACCTGGAGCTCTTTCCCTGCCATATCGCCAGTTTGCCGGTGGCGGTGAATATCCAGTGCCACGCCCACCGCCACAAGGAGATCGTACTCTGATGTCGCAATCGCCTACCGAGCCGCGCTTTTTTCGTAATCTGCGGGCCCTGCGGGTCCCTTTCGAGCCCGAGGATCTGGCTGCCATTGAAGCGGGGGAGTTGGTCAGCCTCAGCGGCGTAATCTACACCGGCCGTGATCAGACCCATCGTCGGCTCTGCGCCCTGCTTGACCAGGGGGCTGCCCTGCCGGTGGATCTGCGCGGGCAATTGCTTTACTATGTGGGGCCGACCCCGGCCCGGCCGGGGCGGGTGATCGGGGCGGCCGGGCCCACCACCAGCTACCGGATGGATGCCTACACCCCGCGTCTGTTGGAGTTGGGCTTGCTGGCCACCATGGGTAAGGGACCGCGTTCGCCGGAGGTCAGGGCGGCGATGCTTCGCCATGGCGCCATCTATCTGGCCACCATCGGTGGGGCCGGGGCAATGCTGTCCGGCTGCATCAAGAAGAGCGAGGTGGTGGCGTTTGCCGACGCCGGGGCCGAAGCGATGTTCCGCTTCGAGATTGAAGGATTTCCGGCGGTGGTGATCAACGACCTCCAGGGTCGCGATCTCTACGAAGAGGCCCGCCGGAAGTAGCAGCAGGGGCGGAGTTCTCCTCCCCTGATCCCCTTACAGTCTGGTTCTCTCACCAAAGACCTGGACCCCCTTGAGCAGCATCAGGGCCGACTGCAGCTGGCGGTCCCGGGCCAGCTGCTGCTGCAGTTCGTCCTCCTCCCCATTGCTCTCCCTGCTTTGCCGTTGGGCGTCGGTATCGTTATCGATGTGGTGGGGGAGGTCCCGTTCCCGGAGGATCTGGTGGGGCGGCTTGGCCCCGTCGCGGTTCTCCAGGAGGGCGGGGTCGTCATTGCGGACCTCCACGTCGGGGGTGATTCCCTTGGCCTGAATCGATACCCCGCTGGGGGTGTAGTAACGGGCGGTGGTCAGGCGGAGGCCGGCGCCGTCATTGAGGGGGATGATGGTCTGCACCGAGCCCTTGCCGAAGGTGGGGGTGCCGATGATCATGGCCCGTTGGTGATCCTGCAGGGCGCCGGCCACGATCTCCGAGGCACTGGCACTACCCTCGTTAACCAGCACCACGATGGGGAAACGGTAGGCAGGGCCGTTGCCGGTGGCCTCAAAAATCATATTCTGTTCCCGGATCCGCCCTTTGGTGGAGACGATGATTCCCCGCTCCAGGAAAACATCGGTCAGCTGCACCGCCTGGTCCAGCAGGCCGCCGGGGTTGTTGCGCAGATCCAGCACCAGTCCGCTGATCTCCTGCTCTTTCTGGAGGTCCTCCAGGGCGGTCCGGAAGTCGCGGGTGGTTTTGGCCTGGAAGTTGGAGATCCTGATGTGGGCATAGCCCGGCTCCAGCCACTTGCTGCGGACGCTGTGGATAGGGATCAGGTCCCGAACGATGGTGATATCGCGGAACTCCGTCCAGCCCTCCCGCATGATTGAGACCACCACCTCGGTTCCCTTGGGGCCCCGTAGCTTTTTTACCGCCTCCATCAGGGAGATATCCTTGGTGGACTCGCCGTCGATCCTAACGATCCGATCCGCCGCCCGCAGCCCCTGGCGGAAGGCCGGGGTCCCCTCGATGGGGGAAACCACCGTCAACACCCCGTCCCGCATGGAGATCTCGATCCCGATCCCGGTGAAGGTCCCCTTGGTCTCCATCTGCAGTTCTTTGAAGTCGTCGGCCCGCAGGAAGGAGGAGTGGGGGTCAAGCGCTTGCAGCATGCCCCGGATCGCCCCCTGGATCGCCTCTTCGGCGTCGATCTCCTCCACATAGCTCTGCTGGACGATATGGAGGACGTTGGCAAAGGTTTCCAGGTGCCGGTAGGTGTCCTGTTGCGATTTTCCGGCCACGCCGTCGGGCAACTGCCAGACCGCGATGGCCAGAAACAGCAGGGCGCCCAGGATGGGCAGGGATAGTTTGGCTGCCAGGTTGCGGGGATTTTTCATGGAGAGGTCCCGATGGATAATTGAGTAAAGATTACTTAAAACGTTTCACAGGGTAGCATGTTTGTGCCCATTCGACAATGTTTTATCCTTCCTGCTGAGCCCACAGCTACTGGTCATTGACCTCTGAGCCAGGGCAGGGGATCGATGGGCCGCAGGCCCCAGCGAATCTCCAGATAGAGCACCGGTCCGGTGGCGACGGCCCCTTCGCCGGAATCATTTTTCAGGCGGCCGATAATTTCTCCCTGCCGCACCTCCGCCCGGGGCAGGGTCAGGATATCGTCCAGGCCGGCCACCAAGCTGAAATATTCGTTGCCGTGATCGATAATTACCGTTTTGCCGTAGGCCTCGACATTGTCGGCAAAGGCGACGGTTCCCCGGGCCAGGGCGTAAACGCCGGCCCCGGGAGCGCCGGCGATGGTGATCCCTTTGCTGGGGTCACGGGGCAGGGCGGTCGGTCGGCCCGTTACCTCTTTCTGGCCGAAGCGGCTCAGGATGGGGCCGCTGGTTGGCGGGACCAGGCGGCCGCGCAGGGCGGCGAAATCGCCGGCTAATGGGGCAGGCCGCAGGCGCTGGGCGGCGGCTTCGACCTCCATCCGGGCCTGGAGATCGGTCAGGGCGGCGCGCAGTTTTTCGGTGGCCCGGGCGATCTCCTGGCGAGCCTGCTGGTAGAGCTGCTTCTCAATCTGCACCCTCCGCAGCAGGGCGGCGTGCTGACCACGAGCTTTCTGGAGCTCCTCCTCCTGGCGCTGGAGCTCTTCGCTGATGGCCAGCAGTTCCGCCTGTTTCCGGTCGAGTTCCTGGCCGGTTTCCTCCAGATTGGCGATGTTTTGCCGATAGCGGGCGAAACTGTGACGGTCATGCTCGATGATATGGTGAAAACTTTCCTGGAAATCAAGCAGCTCCGGCAGGGACTGGGCGGAAAAGAGGATATTGAGCAGGCCGGTGGCCCCCATGCGGTAGGCGGCGGCCAGTCGGGCCCGGAGATGTTCCTCGGCCTGGTTGAGCTCCTGCAGGGCCTGATCCAGTGCCTCTCGCTGCCGGGCGATCAGCTCCCGTTGGCGGACGATCTGATCCTCCAACTCCCCCTGGCGTTCCTGGCGGACCGTTAACTCATGATCGAGTTGGGCCAGTTCGGCCATAAGGCTTTGCTCCCGTTGCCAGGCTTCCACCGCCATGGCCTCCTGTTCCGCCAGACCTTGATGCAGCCGTTCCAGCTGCCGGGTGTAATCTTCGCCCTGTCGGGCGTAATCTTCGCTGGTGGGGGGGCGGCGTTTGTAAAGGGAGGCCTCCTCCGCCGCCAGGGGCAGTTGGCCCAGCAACAGGGCCAGCAGGACGACAGGCAAGAGCAGGCGGTTGATCGGTCGGGGCCCCATTATTTAGATCCGCAGGGCTTTGTTGACGACGAGCAGGCTGCTGGCCACACAGAGCAGGGTGCCGCCGATAATGATCCCGGCGATCACCGGGACGGGCAGAAAGCTGGGGGTAAACAGGCCCAGCAGGCCCGGTTCGTTCACCGGATTGCCGATCCGCTGGTAAAACAGCCAGAGGGCGGCCGTGCCCAGGCCCGAGCCCAGGCCGCCTTGGAGCAGGCCTTCGGCCACAAAGGGAATGCTGATGTAGCTGCGGCTGGCCCCCAGCAAACGCAGGATTTCAATCTCTTCCCGGCGGGCGGCCATGGCCAGGCGGGTGCTGTGGGAGATGGTGAAAATCATGTTGAGAATCAGCAGCGCCCCGCTGATCAGCACCACCACCTGCAGCACCCGGTTGAAGGCGCTGAAACGCTGCAACCATTCCCGGCCGTACTGGACCCTGGTGGTGTCCGGCAGGGTCAGCAGATGGGCGGCCAGCCGC
Source organism: Desulfurivibrio modestus (assembly GCF_044068625.1). Lineage (NCBI taxonomy): Bacteria > Pseudomonadati > Thermodesulfobacteriota > Desulfobulbia > Desulfobulbales > Desulfobulbaceae > Desulfurivibrio > Desulfurivibrio modestus. The sequence continues at coordinate 76,197 of NZ_JBIPKH010000008.1, read as the reverse complement.
TCAAGGTCATCGGGGCTGCGCAGGCTGGGTCTGGGGGTGACCTCGATGGAGGGGGGGAGGAACTCGGGGCCCAGATTGTCGAGGATATCCCGCTCCTCGCCGAGCTGGTCGGCAAAACGGGCAAAGGCCTCCTGGCGGGAGGTGTAGCGAACCTCGGCAATATCGCCGAACTGGCGGATCTGCTGTTCCAGGCGGGCCATCAGGGGCGGCTCGATCTCTCGCTCCAGATAGATGGTGAGCCGGATCTCCTCGCCCAGGCGGGCGCCGGTGGCCAGCATATTGAGATGGACCAGCAGGAAAAAGGAGAAGATCAACACCGCCAGCATCACGGTGAACAACCCCATGATCTGGGTCGGCCAGGTTTTGGCCAGGTTGCTGCCGGTTTGGCGCAGGATCTGGGGGATTGGATTAGTATGCTTTTTCATGACGGGTATCTTCCACTAAAAAACCGCGCTCCAGGCGCAACACTTGATGACCGCTGTCGCGGTGGAGTTTTTCGTCGTGGGTGGCGGCGATTACGGTGGTGCCGGCGGCGGCCAGCTCCCGAAACAGGGCCATGACCAGGGCGCCGCTTTTTTCGTCCAGGTTGCCGGTGGGTTCGTCGGCCAGCAGGAGCGCCGGCTGGTTGGCGGCGGCCCGGGCGACGGCCACCCGTTGCTGCTCTCCCAAGGAGAGGTCCGATACCGGGCGCCGCTCTTTGTCGGCCAGGCCCAGCTGCTCCAGCAACCGGCCCACCCGTTGACGGACAATGCGGCGGGGGCGATAGTCCACCTCCATGGCCATCGCCACGTTACGCATAACACTCAGATCGGGCAGCAGGCGGAAATCCTGATAGGCCACCCCGATGCGGCGGCGGATCAGCTGCATTTCGGCGCTGCCGATCCGGGCCAGGTTTTGGCCGAACAGCATCACCATGCCGCCACTGGGGGACTCCCGGCGGCAAATCAGCTTGAGCAGGGTGCTTTTCCCGGCGCCGCTGACCCCGGTGACGAACAGAATCTCGCCGGGGGCGGCGGTCAGGGAGACATTGCGCAGGGCGGTTATGTCGGGGGGGTAGGTTTTGCCGAGTTTCAGGCATTCAACCGTGAAGTCGGAAACCGGGACGGAATTGTTCATATTGATGACAGGCCCATTTTTTGCTTTAAAAACCGCATGTTGACTGGCAGTTCCCAGCCTTGTTCACGTCTGTTTCGCGGCGAATACCATAACCATGGTGAAAAAAAATTGACACTGTTTTAAGCGTTATTGTATAGACATACAAACATAACTTCCGAAATTAATAAACATTTTTTAGTATCCGAGGTGGTGGGGATGACCGAGGGAGAGATCGATAACGGGGCGTTGACGACGGAAGGATGCGCGGCCATTATTGGAACAAGCGATAAAATCCAACATGTTTTCAGCTTGATTCGCAAGGTGGCCGATGCCGACACCACGGTGCTGGTCCGGGGGGAATCGGGGACCGGCAAGGAGCTGGTGGCCCAGGCTTTGCATCAGGAAGGGGGGCGTCGGCAGGGGCCTTTTGTTGCCGTGAACTGTGGGGCAATCCCGGCGGAGCTGTTGGAAAGTGAACTTTTCGGCCATGAACGGGGGGCTTTCACCCATGCTGTCCGCACCCGGCCCGGTCGCTTCGAGCTGGCCGACGGCGGCACAGTCTTTCTCGATGAGATTGCGGAGATGAGTCCGATGCTCCAGGTCAAGCTGCTGCGGGTTCTGCAGGAGAAGAAATTTGAGCGGGTGGGAGGGACCCGGACCATCGTCTCCGATTTCCGGGTGGTGGCCGCCACCAACCGCGATCTGGAGGAGGAGGTCAGCCGGGGCAACTTCCGGGAAGACCTCTACTATCGTCTCAACGTAATCCCCATCGAAACCCCGCCCCTGCGGGAGCGGGTTTCCGATATCCCGTTGTTGATCGATCATTTTATCGCCCGCTGCAACCGTTCGCGTCGGACCAAGATCACCGGATTGCATCCCCGGGCCATGGAGTGTCTGCTGGCTTACCACTGGCCCGGTAATGTGCGGGAGCTGGAGAACCTGATGGAGCGGATGGTAATCCTCTCCTCCGGCCGCCAGCTGGGGGTTGAGGATCTGCCCGAGCGGCTGCTGGCCGCCTCGCCGGTGCCGGCTTCCCGCGTCTCCGCCGACGGGGAGAGCGGGGAGCGGACGGCGGCAACTCCGGTGGGCAATCCCGCCGAGTTCGCGGCGGCCGTGGTTGGCGGCGATCCCGGTTCCGGCCGCTGGTTGATTCCCCCCAGCGGTTTTGTTTTGAGCGAGCGGGTGGCTGAATTTGAGAAGGTTTTGATTGTCCGGGCCATGGAGCAAACCGGCTGGGTCAAGAACCGCGCCGCCAAGCTGCTCAATGTTAATCGTACCACCCTGCTGGAGAAGATGAAGCGCTACAACCTGACCGAGCCCCAAGATGCGTCAAAAGTCTGACTGGACAGCGTTGTCGATCTTGCCCCCACCCGTGGCCCGATTTTGGGCGCCGGCTCTGCTGCTGGGGTTGCTCCTGCTGCTGGCCGCTTCCGGAGTGGCCAGCCAGGAAAGGCCCTCCGTCCGGGACCTCTGGGAGCGGGCCACCGCCGCCGCCGTTGAGGAGAGGTGGGACGAAGCCGCCAGCCATTTTGAACGCCTGCACCGGGAGTTTTCCCGTTCGGAATTCGCCGAGGAGTCCCTGTGGCGGGCCGCCCAGATGCGCCGCAAGGCCGCCGAGCAGGAGAAGGATCCCGACTGGGAGCGGGTTCGTGATCTTTTTCACCGTTACAGCACCGAATACCCCGCCGCCGACCATCGGGATGAGGCCCATCTGGAGATTGGCATCAGCTATTTCCGGATGCGCTTTTTCCGGGAGGCCCTCACCTATTTCAGGTTGTTCGCGCAGCGCTATGCCGATTACCCCTTGCTGCCCCTTTCCCGCTACTGGCAGGCCATAACCTTGTTGGAGGTGGGCCGGGTGGAGGAGGCGGTGCCCCTGCTCAACGATTTGACCCGGGAGCCGGATGAAGAACTCAGACTAAAAGCCTTGTTCGGCCTGCGGCAGGCCTATGAGATTCAGGGGGAGCATCTGCTGGCCTTGACCACCCTGGAGCGTATCGTCAAGATTTCCCCCGCCGATTATCATCTGGAAAACCCCGAACTGCTGTTGATGCTGGGGTTGGCCAACGGGCGTTTGGGGCGGGAGGAGGAGGCCCGGGAGCAGCTCTGGCGCTTTGTCAACCTCTCGCCCCTATCTCCTCGCCGGACCGAGGCCCTGTTCGCCCTGGGGGAAAGCTATTATCGCCAGGGCGATCACGCTCCGGCCCAGCGTCTTTATCAGCGGGTTGTCGACGAGGGGGGAGCCGGGGAACGGGCGGTGGTTCTGGCCCGCTTCCGTCAGGCCCAGTTCCTTGATGATCCGGTCCGGCAGCAGGAGCAGTGGCGGCCGCGACGGGATCCCGCCGACCGGGTTGGTGATTATCCTTACCTGGCGGTCATTGATCAGTACGGGCTGGACCCGATTGCCCAGGAAGCCCGTTACGGCCTGCTGCTTCGCCTCAAGGCCCGGGGTGATCTGGAGGAGGCCCTGGAGCAGGCCCGCGCCTATATCCGCCATGCCGCCCCGCAGGAGGGGCCTGGATTTAACCCCGGCCGGACCGGCGATTTGCTGGTTTTTCTCATCGAGGAGCTGCTCCGGCGGGGTGAATATGAGCGGATCCACCACCTTTATATCAACGAACACCAGCATGTGCGAAACTATCAGCCCGGCCGGCTCCGTGTTCTCATCGGCAGGGCCATGGAAGAGCTGGCGCTTTATGAGCAGGCGGCGGTGGTTTATTACCGGGCCCTGGCCGGGACCCTGAGTGATCAGGAGTTGGCCGAACTCTATTATCGGCGAGTCCTGGTTTACTTTGCCCTGGGGGATTTCGCCGCCGCCGATCGCCTCCTCACCCATCTGCGCCGGATTTATGCCGAGCAACCGGCCCGACTGGCCGAGGCCCAGGCCCTCAGCGGGACTTTGCGCGCGCGGCAACAGCGCCATCAGGAGGCGTGGGGATTTTTCCGCCAAGCCCTCGCTTCTCCGGAGGCGGTTCCGCGGTGGGGGGAGGCTCTGCCCTCCCTGTTGCGGACCATGGCGGCCCTGGAGCTTTTCAATGAGATGCCGTCGGTGCTGGCCCGCGGCCTGGGGGAGGGTTGGTTGGGCCCCGAGCTGGCCCAGGCCTGGTATCGCCGGAGCGGGGATGGTCTGCGGCGCCTGGGGCTGACGGACCAGGCCCAGGCGGTTTACGGCGCTGGCCTGGCCGAGGCTATGCCCCGGGAGGGCGAGGATTTTCAGGCTATCAGCTTTCATTTGGGGGCGCTGCTGGCCAAGGGTGACCAACCGGCCCGTGATGAAGCCCGCCGGCACCTGGCCGCCGCCGCCGGCCCGGATCAACTGCTGGGCAAAATGGCCCGTCAGCAGCTTAATCAGTTGGATATCGTGGAGGCCACGGAGGGAATGCGCAGCCTCTTTACTCAATAGTCGCCAGTTGCAATGACCTTGTTATCCTTCGATAAACCAGATCAACTGCGGGAATTTTTCTTCGCGATGATCGAAAGCATTCCCGGAGGCCTGTTGCTGGCCGACCGCCAGGGGCAACTGTTGGCCGCCAATCGGCAGGCCGCCACCCTGCTGGGCTTTGCCGGGGCTTCGATCCAGGGGCGCTCCTGCTGGGATTTGCTGGGACGGACCCTGGGGCTGGAGGCCGCCGCCATGCTGCCCTTGGGCCGGGCCGGCGGCAAAATGATGGTGGATCAGGCCACCCCCGGTGAGGCCGGTCACCGTTATCTGCTGATTGCCCGAAATGAACTGCAGAGTCCCTTCTTTGGCGTGGGCGGTTTTTTTCTCTCCCTGGAGGATGTAACCTACCCGGCCATGGTTGAACCCCATCTCGACCGCTGCCGCCGCTTTGCCGCCATTCAGGATATGGCGGTTTCCCTGAGCCAGGAGTTGCGTAATCCCTTGGGGGGGCTGGAACTTTATGCCTCAATGCTGCGTCGCGATCTGGGGGAAGATCCAGATTATCAGCGACTTACCAATCAGATGCTGGCCGCCATCCGGACCATGAACCACCTGCTGGACAACACCCTGACCTTTGCCGCCCAACCCCGGCCGGAAAAGCGGGGGGTGGTGATCCGCTCATGGCTGGAGCGGGTTTTGGCCGCCCTGGCCCCCCTGGGTGAGGCCGCCGGGGTTGATTTTCTGACCACTTATAATCATCGGTTGGAGGAGATAGTGGCTGATCCCGGCTTGCTGGAGCAGATGTTGCTCAACCTCGGCATGAATGCCCTGGAAAGCATGGAGGGGGCGGGGACGGTGGAACTGTCCACCCGCAGCCTGGAGGCCGGTGGTGGGAGGCCCGCCATGCTGGAGGTTCGCCTGCTGGATCGGGGCCGGGGGATCGCCGCCGGCGACCGCGATAAAATTTTCGATCCCTTCTTCACCACCAAGAAGGGGGGCAAGGGGCTGGGACTGGCCATTGTCCATCATATTGTCGAGAGTCACCGGGGGTTTATTCGGGTGGACAGTGAACCGGGGGCTGGTTCGGTTTTTACGGTCCTTTTGCCCTACTGACGGTTAAGGCAGGTAAAACGGGAAATGGAATATGGGCCGAAAGATACTGGTCGTTGATGACGAACAGAACATGCGGGTTGCCCTCTACGAGGCCTTGAGCCGGGGGGGATACGAGGTGACGGTGGCGGAGAACGGGCGGATGGCCCTGACCCTGCTGGCCAAGTCCGAGCCGGACCTGGTGATCACCGACATTCGGATGCCGGAGATGGACGGGATCGAGATGCTGCGCCGGATCAAGGAGCTGCATCCGGCTCTGCCGGTGGTGATCATCACCGGTTACGCCACGGTGGAGACGGCGGTGGAGGCGATGAAGCGGGGGGCCGTTGATTATATCCTCAAGCCTTTTCCGGTGGAGGTGATCGAGGAGACCGTGAAGAAGGTTTTGCGGGAGCGAGTTGCCCCCCCCACCTCCTCGCCCCGGGCCGGCGGGAGTGGGGAAGCGGCCGTTGCCGGGCCCGGCCCGGCCCAGGCCGGCGGTGGCGAGCGGAAGGTGATCGGCCAGGATCCCCAGTTTCTCCGGCTGCTGGAGCGGGCCCGGGCGGTGGCTTCCAGCAAGGCCACGGTGCTGGTTCTGGGGGAATCGGGAACCGGCAAGGAGGTGTTCGCCCGTTTTATCCACCATGTCAGTGACCGCAAGGCCGGTCCTTTTGTGGCCCTCAACTGCGCGGCCCTGCCCGAAGGTTTGTTGGAGAGCGAGCTTTTCGGCCACGAAAAGGGGGCGTTCACCGGGGCGGTGATGGCCAAGAAGGGGAAGTTTGAACTGGCCAGCGGCGGGACCCTGCTCCTGGATGAGATCGGCGAAATCCCCCTCCACCTGCAGGCCAAGCTGCTGCGGGTTCTCCAGGAGGAGGAAGTGGATCGTCTGGGGGGCAAGGAGCCGGTGCGGGTCGATGTGCATGTGCTGGCCACCACCAACCGGGATCTGGCTGAAGCGGTCAAGGCCGGGGAGTTTCGAGAAGACCTCTTCTACCGGCTCAACGTGATCCCCATCCGGTTGCCGCCCCTGCGGGAGCGGCCGGAGGATATCCCCCTGCTGGCGGATTTCTTTGTGGAAAAATACACCGCCCGCTACCGCAAGCCGGCCAAAAAGATCTCGGAGGGGGCCCGGCAACGCTTTCTTGAGTATCAATGGCCGGGGAATGTCCGGGAGATGGAAAATCTGGTGGAGCGGGCGGTGCTGCTCAGTGGCGGTGAGGCCTTGGAACCCTGGGATTTCTGGGATGAGGAACCGCCGCCCGATGTTGCCGCCGCCCCCGCGCCGGAATCGCCCTCCTTCGCGCCCCGATCCTCCGCCCCCTCGGCTTTGGGGGAGGTCGATCCCGGCCCCGATGCCGGGCCGGACTTGACCGGCCAGAGTTTGCGGGAGGTGGAGCGCCAGATGATTCTCCAGGCCCTGCGCAAAACCGAGGACAATCGGACCCATGCCGCCAAAATGCTGGGAATCAGCGTCCGCACCCTGCGCAATAAGCTCAACGAGTATCGCAGTCAGGGAACCCTCTGAGGTTGGCACCATGTTTGCATGGTAAAGTTGGCGAGCGTTTAAACCCGGCAACAGGAGGAGCCCATGCCCATAAACAAATTATTCGGTGGTTCCATTGAGGTGATGCACCAGGCCCTCAATGTCCGCAACCAGCGCCAGGGGCTGATTCAGTCCAATATCGCCAACCTGGAGACCCCCGGCTACAAGGTGCAGGATTTTCCCTTTGAACTGGTGATGCAGCGGGTGATCAGCGGCCAGGGGGAGCTGGCTCGCACCCATAAAGGCCATCTCGCCGTCGACCCGGGGGAGGCGGCCCGGGTCAGCCAGTTCAGGCAGGAAGAGCGGCCGGTGGACCTGGATGAAGAGATGCTCAAGCTTTCGGAAAACCAGCTGATGTATCAGGTCACCAGCAAGTTGATCGCCAAAAAGTTTGAAGGTTTGCGTCATGTAATTGACGAAGGAGCCAAGTAAGCCATGGATATTTTGACAGCCATGCAGATCAGCGGTTCGGCCTTGAAGGCCGAGCGCAGCCGCCTTAACATCGCGGCCATGAATCTGGCCAATGCCAATACCACCCGGACCATGGAGGGTGGTCCCTACCGGGCCAAATCGGTGGTTTTTGAAGCCCGGCCCCTTGATCGGGATTTCAATACCGTCCTGGAGGGGGCCGCCTCCAGGCTGCGCAAGGTGGAGGTGGTGGAAGTGGTGGAGGATAAGGCCCCCTTCCGCGAGGTTTACGATCCCAGCCATCCCGACGCCGACGCCAACGGGATTGTGCGTTATCCCAATGTCAATGTGGCCGAGCAGATGGTGGATATGATGAACGCCCGCCGCTCCTATGAGGCCAATGTCGCGGCCCTGGATGCCGTCAAGGAAATGGCGCTGCGAGCCTTGGAGATCAGCCGTTAGAGGAGGAGTGAACCATGATTAATCCCACCGGTTTAAAGCCGGCCATGCCCATCGGTATCGCCGGCAGCGAGCAGCCGGCCGCGACCCGCGACCTGGTTTCCGGGTTTGGCGAGGTTCTGAAAAAGGCGGTGGATGCGGTAAGCGCCCGCCAGGCCGAGGCCAACCATCTTGCCGAGGGACTGGTCAGCGGCCAGCATGCCAATATCCACGAAACCATGATCGCCGCGGAAAAGTCCAGCATCTCCTTTCGGCTGATGACCAAAGTCCACCAGAAGGGGCTTGACGCCTACCAGGAAGTTATGCGGATGCAGCTTTAACCCGAGGTGAACGTGATGGCCGGTCCCAAGGAAATTTTTACCCAGCTTGTCTCCATCTTCAAGGGGTTGACTCCGCTTCAGAAAATCACCGCCCTGGGGATGGTGGTTCTGGTTTTCGGGGGGATGATCGCCCTGACCAGCGTGGGGGGTAAGCAGGATGAGCGGGTGCTCTTCTCCGGACTCTCCCAGCAGGATGCCGCCGAGGTGGTCCAGCGGTTGCGGGACCTCAACGTCCCTTACCGGCTCAGCGATACCGGCACCGCGATCATGGTGCCCGCCAGCCAGGTTTACGAGATCCGCCTGACCCTGGCCGGCGATGGCTTGCCCCGGGGGGGCGGGGTGGGGTTCGAGGTTTTCGACGAGGTGGGCCTGGGAACCACCGACTTTGTCAATCGGCTCAATTTCCAGCGGGCCATGCAGGGGGAGTTGGCCCGGACCATCCGCCAGTTTCAGCAGGTGCAGGAGGCCCGGGTTCATATCGCCACCCCCCGGGAGTCGGTGTTCATTGAGGATGAAAAGCCGGTTACCGCCTCGATCAGCGTCCAGATGCGGGGGCGGGAGCAGCTTACCCAGCACCAGATTCAAAGTATCGTCAATCTGGTGGCCTCGGCGGTTCCGGGGTTGAGCGATGACAACATCACCCTGGTGGATACCGCCGGTCGCCTGCTCTATCGCAAAAAAGGAGATCTGGACGCAGTCCTTTCCGGGACCCAGCTTGAATTTCAGCACAAGGTGGAAGAGACCGCCCGCCGCAAGGTGGAGAGCATGCTGGAGGAGGTGGTGGGGGTCAATCGGGTGCGGGCCAGTGTCACCGCCGATATCGACTTCAGCCGGGTAAACCTCACCGAGGAGAGTTTTGACCCCGAGGAGCAGGTGGTGCGCAGTGAACAGCTGCTGACCGAGTCCGACCAGCGGGGAGACCAGGCCCGGGGTATTCCCGGGGTCAAGGGCGAACTGGCGACTTTTGCCGGCGAGGATGGTGGGGCGACCGGCAGTTCCTATCAGCGCAGCAATGTGACCCGCAACTATGAAATCAGCCGCCAGACCAGGCAGGTGCAGGAGGGCGGCGGTGGGGTCCGGCGCCTGTCGGTGGCGGTGATGGTGGATGGCACCTACGAGCGAGTGGTCAACGACGCGGGGCAAACCGTCCTGGAATACCGGCCCCGTTCCGCCGAGGAGATGGCCTATTTCGAGCGCCTGGTCCGTAACGCGGTGGGTTATAACGAAGAACGGGGCGATCAGATTGAGGTTGCTTCCCTGCCCTTTGCCCTCTCGGCCCTGACCGATCCGGAGGTTGATCCACTGGATCAGTGGCGGGAGTTGGCCGAATGGCTGGCCATGCCCCTGGTTTATCTGCTGATCACTTTCGGGGTGATGCTCTTTGTGGTCCGGCCTTTTTTCCGGCTGCTGGCGGCCAAGGGTCTGGAGGCCAAACGGACGACCCAGGTGGTTTCGGTGGGTCGGGAAGGAGGGGAAGAGGAGGAGGAGCTGACCTTGGGCCCCCGGGGGTTGAGCGACCAGGAACGGCTCTATCGCCTGGCTCAGAGTGATCCCGATCGGGCCGCCGACCTGGTGCGGCGCTGGTTAAGGGAGGAAGCGTAAGCGATGGCGGTTGCACCCAAGAAAAAAGATGGCGGCAGTAGTCTGACCGGCCCGGAGAAGGCGGCGATCTTCCTGTTGACCGTGGGAGATGATTTCACCTCCAAGGTTTTTCAACGCCTGGCGCCGGAAGAGATCAAGCTGGTGGGCCGTCAGATGGCCAAGATCGACAAGATCGACAAGGATGAACTGGAATCCCTGCTGCGGGAGTTCAAGGGTGATACCGGCGGCAGCGATCTTTTTCTCTCCGGCAACGATCTGCTGGAACAGGCCCTGCGGAAGGCCCTCTCCGGTGAGAAGGCCCAGGAGATCCTGGAGGATATCCGCTCCGACTGGAAGCTGACCCTGTTCCAGAAGGCCCGCAAGCTGGAACCGAAAGTACTGGTCAACTTTCTGCGCAACGAACATCCCCAGACCGTGGCCCTGGTGCTGGCGGTCCTGGAGCCCAGCCAAGCGGCCCATGTGCTGGCGGAGTTTCCCGAAGCCACCCAGGTGGAGGTGGTGATGCGGATGGCCGAGCTGGACAAGGTCAGTCCCGAGATTCTGGTGGATGTGGACCGGGTGCTGCAGGATGAGCTGCTGGCGGTGGAGGGGATGGAAGGTCAGCGACTTGGCGGGGTGGAGGCGGTGGCCGAACTGCTCAACAGCGCCGAGCGGGCCACGGAGGCGGCCATTCTGGAAGGGATCGAGGAGCAGCGGGAAGCCCTGGCTGAAGAGATTCGCCGCCTGATGTTCGTCTTTGAGGATCTGCTCAATGTCGATGATCGCGGCATCCAGATGATCCTCAAGGAGGTCAGCACCGACGACCTCAAGGTGGCCCTCAAGATCGCCTCCCCCGAACTGATGGAGAAGATTTTCCGCAGTATGTCTTCCCGGGCGGTGGAGTTGTTGAAGGATGACATGGAGATCATGGGGCCGACCCGGGTGCGCGATGTCGAGGCGGCCCAGCAGGCGATTATCAAGGTTGCCAAGCGCCTGGAGCAGGAAGGCAAGGTCCAGCTGCTGGTGGGCGGCGGCGGGGAGGACGAGTTTGTCTAGGGTCAACCGGTCGCGGTCCGCCGACAGCGGGGAGCAGTTTGCCGAACTGGAGGCGGCTCGTAAGCAAAAGCCGCCCCGGGCCGAGGAGTTCATTGCCCTGGTGGATCTCTGGCAACGCACGCCGCCGCCGACCGGTGGGGGAGGGGCGGATGCCGTTGGATATGAGGCGGTCGATCCGGTGGAGCAGGCCCGGCGGGAAGCGGAAAAGATCGTGGAGACGGCCAAGGCCGAGGCGGCCAGGCTGCAAGAGGAGGCCCAGCGCCGGGGGCGGGCCGAGGGAGAACGCCAGGGGCGGGCCGAGGCGGAAAAGGAGTATGCCCAACGGTTGGGGGGACTTGGTAAGATCCTGAAAAACCTGGAGGGGCAACGGGGGGCGATCATCCGTCGTTACCGGGAAGAGCTGCTGCTGCTGGCCACCACCATGACCGATCGACTGGTACACCACGAGATTTCGGTCAACCCGGCGGTCATCGAAAGCTGTTTTCGGGGGGCGATGGAATATGTGATTGAGAATTCGCTGGTTAAGGTCCACCTCAACCCCGACGATTTTCACCATCTCAAGGAGGCCGGTTTGACCGATCCCGCCCTGTTCGGTGGCAAGAATCGAGTACAGTTGGTGGAAGATCCCGCCGTTGCCGCCGGCGGTTGTCTGCTCAAGAGCAGTTTTGGCGAAATTGATGCCACCCTGGAGAGTTGCCGCGACAAACTCTATCAGGCGGTGGATCTGGCCTTTCAGGCCGCCCTGGCCCAGGAGGGAGCGGCGGCCGAAAAACCCCTTGAGCTCGACGCGGCCGCCGACGAAGGTGAAGGCTCCGGTCCGGTGGGGGATTAGTGATGGATTTCGCTCCCCTGCTGGAGATCGCCCGGGAAACCTCCCTGATCACCGTGGGTGGCCGGGTCAGCCAGGTGATCGGCATGGTGATCGAAAGCGAAGGGCCGGGGATTCCGGTGGGCAGCATCTGTGAGGTTGAGGTGTTTCGGGGACGCTCCACGGTACCGGCCGAGGTGGTGGGTTTCCGCGATGGCCGGGTTCTGCTGATGCCCCTGGGGGAGATGCGGGGGGTGGAGCCGGGCAGCGCCATTCGGTTGGTTGAAGGTCAGGCCCGGGTGCCGGTCTCCCAGGCCCTGCTGGGCCGGATCATCGATGGTCTGGGCCGACCCATGGACGGTGGCCCGCCTTTGCCGGTGGAAGCATTCTACCCCCTCTATGCCGAGCCGCTCAATCCCATGGAGCGGGAGCGGATCACCGCCGCGGTGGATGTGGGGGTGCGGGCGATCAACGGCTTGCTTACCCTGGGCAAGGGGCAGCGGATCGGGATCATGGCCGGTTCCGGCGTGGGCAAAAGCACCCTGATGGGGATGATCGCCCGCCACACCGCCGCCGATATCAGCGTGATCGCCCTGATCGGGGAGCGGGGTCGGGAGTTGAAGGATTTCATCGAGCGGGACCTCGGCCCCGAAGGTCTGGCCCGCTCGGTGGTGGTGGTGGCCACCTCCGACCAGCCCCCGCTGGTTCGGATGCGGGGAGCCTATCTGGCCATGGCGGTGGCGGAGTATTTTCGTGACCAGCAGCGGGATGTGGTCTTGATGATGGACTCGGTTACCCGTTACGCCATGTCCAGCCGGGAGGTGGGGCTGGCCATCGGGGAGCCCCCAACCTCCCGGGGTTATACCCCTTCGGTTTTTGGTCAGTTGCCCAAACTGCTGGAACGGGCCGGCACCTGCCAGGACAAGGGCAGTATCACCGGGATCTTCACCGTGCTGGTGGAGGGTGACGATATGAACGAACCGATTGCCGACGCGGTCCGTTCCATCGTCGATGGTCATATTGTCCTCAGCCGTGACCTGGCCGCCCAGGGCCACTACCCGGCCATCGAGGTGATGGGCAGTGTCAGCCGCTGCATGACCGATGTCGCCGCCCGGGAGCAGCTGCAGGCGGCCCAGCGTTTTCTGGAGGTGCTGGCCCTTTATCGCCGCTCGGAAGATCTGATCAATATCGGGGCCTACGCCAAGGGCAGCAATCCCAAGATCGACAACGCCGTGGCCATGATCGATCAACTGAACGCCTATTTGCGGCAGCAGGTGGATGAGCGGGTTTCCGCCTCCGACAGTGTGGCCCAACTTCTAACCCTGTTTAAGAAATAGCATGGCTTACCGATTCCGTTTTGAAAGCGTGCTCGGTTATCGCCGCAACCTGGAGGAGCTGGCCCGCCAAAAGCTGGCCCTGGCCCAGGCTCAACTGGAGCGGCAGCAGAGCCGCCTGGCTGAAATCACCGCCGAGCTGGCCCAGGCGATCACCCTCTTTGAAGAGCGCAAGCGCCAACCGATTCCGGCTCCCCTCTATATCATGTTCGTGGATGGAATAGAACGTCGGGAGCGGGATCTCGACCGCCAGCGGCAGGCGCTTAGCAGCCAGCGGCAGGTGGTGGAACAGGTGCGGCAGGAGCTGGTGGGCAGGATGCGGGAGCGGAAGATCATGGAGAAGGCCCGGGAGCGGGATTACGAGGAGTATCTCCGGGAAGAGCTGAAAAAAGAGCAGGCCGAACTGGATGAGCAGATGATTCTGCGGTTCGGCCGGCATGGTGGGAGATAGATCGATGAAAACCAGAACCGCGGTGCTGATTGTGGCCGGGGCCCTGCTGCTGCCGGGGATATTGAGTCCTGATCAACTCCAGGGGCAGACCCGGCCGGTGCGGGCCAGCCAGGAGGAGCTTGCTCACTCCTCCCGCTTGCGGGACCAGGAGAGGGAGTTGGCGGCCCGGGAGGAGCGGTTGGCCCAGCGGGAACAGTTGCTGGCGGAGCTGGAGCAGAACCTGGAGCGGGAGCTGGAGCGGCTGCTGGTGCTGCAACGGGAGGCCAAGGCCACCCTGGATGCCCTGACCGCCGTGAAGGATCAGGCCTTTCGCGACCTGATCCGGGTCTACAGCGCCATGCGGCCCACCCGGGTCGCTGAACTGCTCAACCAGATGAGTGACCGGGACGCCCTGGAGATTCTCCGTGGCCTCAGAACCGAGATGGTGGCCGATATCATCCCCCGTCTGGAGCAGGATAAAGCCGTCCGGCTCAGCCGTCAGCTGGGTCTCCTCTAACCTCACGAACAACCCGTTTTTCAACGGGCTGCTAAGCCTCCCTCGCCGGAAACTGTTCCGGCCGCCAGCCCGGCCCGTGGCGCTGGGCAAAATCGTCCCACCTCTTTTTCCCCTCGCCTTTATTGCCCACCTGAGCGGCCCCAGAGGCCGGTTTTCTCTTTTTGTCACGCTATTAATTCCTTGTTTTTGTGTTGTAATTTTTTTTAAGGCGCATTGGCACGACAGTTGCTTAAGGGGCTGGGCAAGAGTTGTTTTGCCCCCGGCAACCATAAACAAGGAGTGAACAGACCGTGGAAACCTTGATGATCCCCTTGCAGATCGCCGAAGGCCCCGAGCTCGGCTCCCGCTCCCGGAGCGGCCGCGCCGGAGATGAGTCCTTTGCCGGCCACCTGGAGAACCGCCTGGTCGAACGCCGCCGCAGTGAAAACGCCTTGGGGGCGGGCCGAGCAGAGGCCCGGGCCGACGGGCGTGACCGGGCCGGCCGGGAGGTGGCGCGGAGCGAGCGGGAGAAAGGTGGTTCGCCGGCTGAAATAACCGCTCTGCTGGGGGAATTTCTGGGGCTGATCAGGGAGCAGGCTCGGGATCCGCAAAATGGTCCCGGGGCCTGGCGGGTCGTCATTGATGATCCTTCCCAGCTGGCCGCCCTGGCGGCCCGGGCGGGGATGGATCAGGCCGATACCACCGCCCTGTTGACCAGCCTGGAGCAAAATCAGGGGGGTTTCGAGATGGGCGAGTTTCTGGCCCGTTTCTCCCGCCATTTTCTGAATATGGATCACGAAGCTCCGGTGTTGGTGCCGGAAACCGACCTGCCTTATCTCCAGTTGATCCTCGCGCGGCTGGGGGTGCCGGGGGAGGAGGTTGAGCGATTGGGCGAGCAGGCGGTGCGCGGTGATAATACCCTCAACCTGGTGGCCTTCCTCCAAGGGCTGGAGGGGCTCAACCCCCAGGATTTCGATCTCCAGGCCGGTGGCCTCAGTTTAACCGGTTGGGATGCGGAGCAGTTGCTGGTGGTGCTGGACGCGGCCGGGGTTTCCCGGGCCTTGCAGCGGGAACTGCTGCCCGAACTCCACGCCCCCTGGGAGCAGCCCCAACGCCCCAATCTGCCGTTGGAACTGGACCTGAGCCGCTTTCGCGAACTGCTGGCCAAAGGGCTGGCGGAGGTGCAGGGTGGTCGGCCCCAGGCCGAGATCCCCGAGTTTCTGGCCCAGCTCAAGGAGATTTTTACCCGGGCGGATTTTGCCGAACAGCGGGTGGGCTGGAGTCCGGCGGTGCAGGGGGCGGTGGAGAAGATTTACGGCCAGCTCCTGGAGAGCGTTGATCTGGCCGCCGTCAGGGTTGAGCGGGTGGGGCCGGTGGTTTCGCTTAAGGAGGAGCTGCGGCTTGAGGAAAAATTTGCCGAGCCGGGCAAAGATGTCCTGGCCGCCGGCCGAATGGTGGAGCGGGCCGTGGCCCAGGTCGGTCTTCTCGCCGATGGTGAAGCCGAGCTTAACGGAGAAGCTTTTTCCGGGCGCCATTTTCTCAGCGAATTGCGGGAGCATGGCCGGGGTGGCGAGGCACTGCCGGCCACTGATGCCGGCAGTGCCGATAATCCGCGGGCTGAGGCCCTGCGCGCCCTGGCCGGTTCTCCTCGTTTTAGTTCCCAATTGGAACAGCAGATCTTCAACCGGATCAGCAGCGGAGTGACCGCCGGGCTCCAGCGCAACGAGCATCATCTGGTTATGCACCTCTATCCCCGGGAACTGGGTGAGGTGCGGGTGGAGATGTTGGTTCGCGACAACCAGGTCTCCCTCTCCTTTGCCATGGAAAACAGCAAGGTCAAGGAGGTGTTGGAGCGGCACATGGATCTCTTCCGGGAGAGTCTGGAGCGGCGGGGCTTTCAGCTTGGCGAGTGCATGGTTTCCGTGGATCAGCAGGGCCGGGATGAGTCCGGCGAGGCCTGGCAGCGTTTTGTCTCCGCCTGGACCAACCAGCGGGGGGGCGGCATGGTGCGTCGGGAAAATCTGGCCGAAGTGCCGGAGAGCGTGCTCTATCACCGCCCCAACGGTTCGGGTCGGGAGCAGGGTGTCGATCTTTTTGCTTAAGGGAGGGGGATGGCTATGACCGCAATAAGTTCCAGTATGGGATCGGGAGTACCGATGGCCGACGCGCCCAATCTGTTCGAGCCGGTGGGTAAGAGCAGCCTGGATCGGGCCGACTTCATGACCCTGTTCATCACCCAGTTGCAGTATCAGGACCCGATGAAGCCCATGGACAGTTACGAGATGGCCTCCCAGTTGGCCCAGTTCTCGACCATGGAAGCCACCATGCAGATGAGCGACAATATGGAGAAGTTGCTCAACTACCAGGTGTCGCAGAACAACCTGCAGCTTTTAAGTCTGATCGGCAAGAATATTGAAACCTTCGGCAACGAGATCGGGGTCACCGGCGGCGAGGTGGCCAAGACCAGCTACGTCCTGGAAGAGGCCTCGGCCTTCACCATGGTTTATATCTACAACAGTGCCGGGCACCTGGTGCGGACCTACGACATGGGCTACCAGGATGCCGGTCGCCAAACCCTGGCCTGGGACGGCAAGGATAACAGCGGCCAGCTGGTTGAAGACGGGCTCTACATCTATAAGGTGGACGCCCTGGCCGCCGATGGCGGTCAGATCGGGGTGGAAACCAGGGCCTCGGGCAAGGTGACCGGCCTGGAGTTTGAGTCGGGGCGGGCCGCCATCACGGTCAGCGGTCATGCCATTAAATATGTAGCTGATATTATTCAGGTTTACGATTCCGGCACCAGGGCCTCCACCGATGAGCCCTTGCCGGGCTCCGGTGGTGAGGAGCAGGATGCGGAAGCGGAGCCGGAATACCAGGGATAACTGAAAATTAAAGTGGGTAGTGCCATTAAACGGGAGGAATCACCATGAGTCTGTCGAGTTCACTTTACGCCGGCATCAGCGGTTTGAGCACCATGGGCAACGGGATGAGCGTGCTTGGTGACAACGTGGCCAACGTCAACACCATCGCCTTCAAGTCCAGCCGTTCAACCTTCCAGGATGTGCTTTCCCAGTCGGTGGCCACCGCCGCCGGCAGCGCCCAGGTCGGCCGCGGCGTCACCCTGACCACGGTGGATGGCCTCTTTGCCCAGGGCTCCTTCGAGTCCACCTCCACCCCCACCGATCTGGCCATCGGCGGTGAGGGCTTCTTCATGCTCCGGGCCTCCGACAGCGCCGAGGCCGACATGTACACCCGGGCCGGTGAGTTCCGGTTCAACACCCAGGGTTATCTCACCAGCCCGGCCGGGCATTTCGTCCAGGGTTGGAGTGTCGACGCGGTTACCGGCCAGATCCAGGGAACCATCGGCGATATCAACCTGGGCCGGGCCACCCCGCCGGTGGCCACCGAAAGGATCGATCTGATCGTCAACGTCGATTCCCGCACCCCCCGGGAAACCACGGAGCAGCGGCTCTTTGACGCCTGGAACGGCACCAACATGGCCGCGGTCAATCCCACCTCGCCCATTGACGCGGCCAATTTCGAGTACACCACCGCCATCAAGGTCTACGATTCCAAGGGGGCGGCCCATGATGTCACCATCTATTTCGATCGCACCACCCAGGACAACCAGTATGAGTTTCTGGTCACCTGCGATCCCGCCTCCGACCTGCGGACTCTCGATGAGCGGGAGCAGGTGATCTACGCCCCCAACGAGCGCTACAACTATGAACAGCACAAGGGGGCGGGGGCCCTGATGTATGGGGTTATCGATTTCAACACCTCCGGGGCCATCACCGGGATCAGCGCCTGGGAGGTGCCGCCGGACGGCAAGGTCGATCCGGCTCAGAACACCAACCGGATCGTCCTGGACCCCACCGACAACTACTACAGCTTCGGGGCCAACTTCACCGGGGCGGCCGAAAACCAGATGATCGAGCTTAACTTCGGCGCCCGCTATTCCGGGCAGACCACCAACCTGGCCCAGATTCTGGTGACCAACAACGGGGCCTACTCCGACGCCAACGCCACCAATTACATCACCCGGGAGACCCTCTGGCAGGATGTTTACGATGTCAACGGTAACCGGATGACCGGCGGCGACCGGATCACCGTGGCCGGCTACGATAATGGCGGTTACTACCGGGAGTACACCTATAACGTCAGCGGTAACGAGCGGGTGGGGATCTTTCTGGAGAATCTGGGCAATCAGTTCGGGGCCACCGCCACCATCGACGCCGAGGGCCGGATCCGGATCACCGACAACTCTCCCGGCTTCTCCGGCCTGGCCATCACCAGTTTCGATGTCTTCTCCGCCAATGAGGCGGACCCCTTTGGCGGCGGCAGTCGGGTGGAGAATGTCACCGCCCTTAGCGCCGCCCCCCTGGTCAGTGGGGATGGAACCCCCATCACCGCCGTTACCACACTTTTGGACGGCGTCGGCAGCTATGACGGGGCCGATCCCCCGGGGTGGACCGGCCTGGGGGTTGGCGGCCAGATTGGGTTCGGGGGGTTTGATACCGGCGATAACCCGGTGGCCGCGACTTTTACCGAGGGGGTCGATGGAACCACGGTAGCCGATCTGCTCAACTTTATGGTCGGTATTTACGGGGTCAATCCGGGGGATGTCACCGCGGTGCTGGACAGCAGCGGTCGCCTGCGGCTGCTCGATAACACCCTGGGGGGAGACCTGCGCCCGGAGATCACCAGTTTCGCCGGCTCCACCGATCCTCTGATTGTCGATGATTTCAACCTGCTCAGCGCCAATGTCGGTGGAATGATCAATGTGACCACCACCAAGCTCGAGCTGATTGCTCCGGCCCAGGCCTTCAGCACCGACAGCGGCCAGCCGCCGGTGATCACCGCCGGCACCACCTGGGATTCGGTCTATGACGCCGCCGGCAACTCCATCGGCGCCGGGCTGCTCAGTTTTGCCGGCACCGATCGCAACGGCACCACCGTGACCGGCTCCTACACCATCAACCTGGCCGAAGACCCGCCCCATACCGTGCAGAACCTGCTTGACGAGATCGCCGAGGCCTTCAATGCCGACGTCTTTATCGACCGGGCCGGCCGCCTGATCATCCGTGACCGGATCTCCGACGGCCCCGGTGAGGATGAGAAGAGCCAGCTCAGCTTCAGCATCACCAGCTACCCCGGGGCCGAGGTTTTCGGGCCGACGGGGGAGAGGTTCACCGTCATTCCCGGCTCCCTGGAAGAGGATGGCAGCCGGATGGGCACCGTGGCCAGCCGCAACTTTGAAACCGAGGCGATGAGCACCACCCAGTACGCCAACAGCTCCACCACCATCTATCAGGATCAGGACGGTTTTGCCGCCGGTTTCCTCCAGTCGGTCTCGGTGGATACCGCCGGGATCATCACCGGCAACTACTCCAACGGCCAGGTTCTGATGCGGGCCCAGGTGGCCCTGGCCAACTTCGCCAACCTGCAGGGACTGCACAAGGTGGGCGGCAATATTTTCCGGACCACCACCGCCTCCGGCGCCCCGGTTACCGGTCAGCCCGGCACCAACGGTCTGGGCTCGATCTCGCCCAACTCCCTGGAGCAGTCCAACGTCGATCTCGGCACCGAGTTCGTCAAGCTGATCACCACCCAGCGCGGTTTCCAGGCCAACTCCAAGATCATCACCACCACCGACGAGATGCTCAACGACCTGATCAATATCAAGCGTTAAGCAAGATCAAGGCGCGGCAGTAAAAAAGGCCCGACCGGGATAAACCCCGGTCGGGCCTTTTGGCTTTTTTGCTGAAGTTGTGGCGGGGCGACCGCCTACTCCAGGATCTTGTCGAAGATGGCAAAGGCGGCGGTCAGCACCGGTTCGTCGGCCGGCAGTTCCAGGTAGGAGCGACCGGCCAGCTCCCAGTCGGCCAGGCTTTCGCTTTGGGGCAGCAGGCCGGCCAGGGTCAGGCCGCTCTTGCTCACCGCCTCCTCGATCCGGTTGTGGAGGGGTTGGCCGGCTCCCTCGGGCACTCGATTGACCACCAGATACTTGGCCTTGGTCTCCACTCCCAAAGGGCCGGTGAGGGCGGCGATCCGTTCGGCGGTCATGATCCCCCGGGCCGAGGGGTCGGAGACCACCAGCAGCAGGTCGATCACCCGCAGATTCATCCGGCTCAGGTGTTCCATTCCCGCCTCGTTGTCCACCAGGATGTACTGGTAGTTACCGGCCAGGTGCTCCATGGTCATGGCCAGATACTGGTTGGCCGAGCAGTAGCAGCCCGGACCGTCGGGCTGGCCCATGCTCAACAGGTCGAACCCCCTGGCCTCCACCAGGGCCTGGTGGAGCTTCATCTCCATATACTGGTCACGGGTGATGTTGGGCGGCAGTTCGCTCTTCATCTCCTTGCGGATCTGGCCGATGGTCAGCTCCACCGCCAGCCCCAGCAGTTCATTGAGGTTGGCGTTGGCGTCGGCATCGACCGCCAGCACCGGAGTTTTGCCCCGGTTCAGCAGATAGTTGATCAGCAGGGCGGAAACGGTGGTCTTGCCGACTCCGCCCTTGCCGGCCATGGCGATTACTTTAGGCATTTTTTCACGCTCCCGTGATGACTTCTTCTCTTTGCAAAGCTGGCACAAGCTGGTATCTTAGCCAATTTCGTTGCGTTCTTCACCGATATTTTTGCTTTTTATCCCCAGCGGAGAGCCCTTCCACAGTTGGAGTTCTGATTATGGATTACCGTTCCACCCTCAATCTGCCCCAGACCGATTTCAAGATGAAGGCCAACCTGGCCCAGCGGGAGCCGGAGATGCTTAAGCAGTGGGAGGAGGCCGGCCTCTACCAAACCATCCAGCAGGCCTCCGCCGGCCGGCCCCTCTATATCCTCCACGACGGCCCCCCTTACGCCAACGGCCATCTTCACATGGGCCACGCCTTAAACAAGATTTTGAAGGATATCATCCTCAAGTCCAAGCGGATGGCCGGTTACCACTGCCCCTATGTGCCGGGCTGGGACTGCCACGGCCTGCCCATTGAACTCAATGTGGACAAGGAGTTGGGGAGCAAAAAGGCGGAGATCGACAAGCTGGCCTTCCGCGAGGCTTGCCGCCGTTACGCCGATCAGTGGGTCGAGACCCAGCGGGAGGAGTTCAAGCGTCTGGGGGTTCTGGCCGACTGGCAGCGGCCCTATCTGACCATCGACTACCGGTATGAAGCGGCGATTGCCCGTGAGTTCAACAAGTTCCTGCTCAACGGGACCATCAGCCGCAGCCGCAAGCCCGTCCACTGGTGCGCCTCCTGCAACACCGCCCTGGCCGAGGCCGAGGTGGAGTATGCCGATCATACCTCCCCCTCGATATACGTGAAATTCCCCTTGGCAAACGAGGCCGCAGCTTTCTTGCTGGGAAAATATCCGGACTTGGCAAATTTGAAAGGTAAACGCGGGGCAACGCCGCAAGATGCGACGTTGCCCCGCGTATACCTGGTGATCTGGACCACCACCCCCTGGACCCTGCCCGCCAACGTGGCGGTGGCCCTGCACCCGGATTTCGACTATGCCGCCCTTGAACTCGCCGGAGAAGTGCTGATAATGGCGGCGGAACTGGTGGAGCAGGTGGCGGCTGAATGCGCTTTCAGCGGGCACCGGCTGCTGGGCCGTTTTCCGGCCGCGGCCCTCTTGGGTCAGAGCTGCCGCCATCCCTTGCTGGAGCGGGATTCGCTGATCATCGCCGCCGACTATGTCACCCTGGAGAGCGGCTCCGGCTGCGTTCATACCGCCCCGGGCCACGGCCGGGAGGACTACCTGAGCGGCCTCAAGCATGGTCTGCCGGTGCTCTCCCCGGTGGATGATCGTGGTCATTTCACCGCCGAAGCCGGGCCCTATGCCGGGATGTTCATCATGAAGGGCAATAAGCAGATCGTTGCCGATCTCCAGGAACGCGGAGCCCTGCTGGGGGAACGCAAGATCAGCCACAGCTATCCCCACTGCTGGCGTTGCAAAAAACCGGTGATCTTCCGGGCCACCGAACAGTGGTTCATCGGGATGGACCAGACCACTCCCAGCCTGCGGGAGAAGGCCCTGGCCGCCATCAACGAAGTTGAATGGATCCCCCGCTGGGGTCGGGAGCGGATCCAGGGAATGGTGGCCGGGCGGCCCGACTGGTGCCTCTCCCGCCAGCGGGCCTGGGGGGTTCCCCTTACCGCCGTCTGGTGCAAGGCTTGCGGCAAGGTACTCAACGACGAGAAGATCGCCGCCACCATCAGCGAAATTTTCAGCCGGGAAGGGGCCGATGCCTGGTTTGCCCGGCCGCTTGCTGATTTCATCGGCCCCGACGCCCGGTGTGCCTGCGGTTCTGCCGAGCTGGTCCGGGAGGAGGATATCCTGGATGTCTGGTTCGATTCCGGGGTCAGCTACGCGGCGGTGCTGGAGGAGCGGGAGGAGCTGCAGAGTCCCGCCGATCTTTACCTGGAAGGCAGCGATCAGCATCGGGGCTGGTTCCAGAGCGCCCTGCTGGCGGCGGTGGGCACCCGGGGGGTTGCTCCCTACAAGGCGGTGTTGACCCACGGCTTCGTGGTGGACGGCCAGGGCAAGAAGATGTCCAAGAGCATCGGTAACGTGATCGCCCCCGCCGAGATCATCAAGCAGCATGGGGCGGAGATTCTGCGCCTCTGGGCGGCCTCCGAGGATTACCGCGATGACATCCGGATTTCGGGAAATATCCTCACCCAGCTGGCCGACGCCTATCGCAAGATCCGCAACACCGTTCGCTTTATGCTGGGCAATCTCTACGACTTTGAGCCCGCCGTCCATAATCGCTCCGAAGCGGAGATGGGCGAGCTGGATCGTTGGATCCTGGCCCGTTTTGAGCAGCTGCGGGAGCGCACCCTGGATAACTATCAGAAATTCGAGTTTCACCAGCTTTATCACGGCCTCTATAATTTTTGCACCGTCAGTCTCAGCGCCCTCTATCTCGATATCGTCAAGGACCGGCTCTACACCCTGCCCGCCGACGATCCCCGGCGACGGGACGCCCAGACCGTGCTGTACCAGCTCAGCGATGGGTTGTTGCGGCTGATGGCGCCGATCCTCTCCTTTCTGGCCGCCGAGGCCTGGGAGTACCTGCCAGGCGATCCCCGGCGGGAGTCCTCGGTCTTTCTGGCCAGTTTTCCGGCGCCCCGCCCGGAAAGGGTGGCCGACCGAGAGCTCTTGGCCCGCTGGGAGAAAATCCTCCAGGTTCGCTCCGAATTGACCCGGGCCCTGGAGATCGCCCGGCGCGACAAGGTGATCGGCCACTCCCTGGACGCCGAGGTCCGATTGACGGCCGGCGGTGAGTGGGGTGAATTTATCGCCGCCAACTGGCAGCTCCTGCAGGAGGTCACCATGGTCTCGGTCATGGCCCTGGATGAACAGGCGGCGGCCGGGGCCTATCAGGGCGAGGAGATCGCCGCCCTGCAGATCACGGTGCGGCCGGCCGACCGGGAAAAGTGTGAACGTTGCTGGAATCGGGCCCCCGGGGTCGGCGACCACCCCAATCACCCCACCATCTGCGACCGCTGTGCCCGGGCGGTGGGGGCGGCGTGAAACGTCGTGCCCCTATAAAAGCCGGTTCCGGCGCCGCCGTCGGCGGGTGGAGGGTGCACCGGGGACCGCTGAGCTGTCTGCTGCTGCTGGTGGTGCTGGACCAGGCGAGCAAGTGGTGGATCAAGGCCAGCTTCGTCCTTTATGAGAGCCGGGAGGTTATTCCCGGCCTCTTCAGCCTGGTTTACTACACCAACACCGGGGCGGCCTTCGGCCTGCTGGCCGGGGAGTCCACCATGGTTCGCCGGCTCTTTTTCGTCGGGGTGGCCCTGGCGGCCCTGGTCCTGCTGGGCCTGCTCTACCGTCAGGTACGCCAGTCCGCGCCCCTGTACCTTTACTCCCTGGCCCTGATCGCCTCGGGCGCCATCGGCAACCTGATCGACCGGGTTCGTTTCGGCCAGGTTACCGATTTTCTCGATTTTTACTGGCGGGGCTATCATTGGCCCGCCTTCAACATCGCCGACAGCGCCATCACCATGGGGGTGGCGCTGTTTCTGCTGGCCTCCTGGCGTCAGCCACCGGCCGGCAAGATTGATTTAAAGTCCTAGGAGAATTTCGATGAGCGATTCCGCCAAAACCGCGATCATTTTCCCCGGCCAGGGCTCCCAGTATGTCGGCATGGGCCGGGGCTTTCTGGAGCAGGATTCCGCGGCCCGGGAGCTGCTGGCCCGGGCCGAAAAGCTCAGCGGGCTGCCCCTGGCGAGGCTTTGCCTGGAGGGCCCGCTGGAGGAGCTGACCCGGACCCTTAACCTGCAACCGGCCCTGACGGTCATCAACCTGATCTGTCTTAAGGCCGTGCAAAAAGCCGGGGTTCGGGCCGACTATTATGCCGGCCACAGCCTGGGGGAGTATTCCGCCCTGGCGGCCGCCGGGGTCCTCAGTTTTGATGACACCATCCGGCTGGTCACCGAGCGCGGCCGTCTGATGGAACGGGAGGCGGCCCGGAACCCCGGGGCCATGGCGGCGGTGGTTAAACTGGATTTCCCGGCGGTGGCGGCAATCGTGGCCGCTGCGGCGCCCAAAGGTCGAATCACCATCGCCAACCATAACTCCGCCGCCCAGATCGTGATCTCCGGCGATACCCCGGCGGTTGAGGCGGCGTCGGCCCTGGCCAAGGAGCAGGGCGGCAAGGCCATAGCCCTGCCGGTGAGCGGGGCCTGGCACAGTGAGTTGATCGCCGGGGCCGTCCCGGACTTCAGCAAGATCATGGCCGCCACCCCCTTCAACCCCCCGGCCACGCCGATCTTTTTTAATGTCACCGCCGCCCCGGAGACCGATCCGGGGGAGATTCGTGCCATCATGGCCCGCCAGATCGCCGCCACCGTTCGCTGGTACGAAATCATTGAAAATCTGCGGGCCGCCGGGGTGGGCACCTTCGTCGAGGTCGGTCCCAAAACGGTACTCTCCGGCCTGCTGAAAAAGATCATCCCCGCCGATTACCCCTGTGAGATTCGGCAGGTGGACAGTCCGGAAACCCTGGCCGCCGGTTAACCGTTTTGGCGCTTGACATTATTGGGGCTTGCAAGTATTGTTGCCCGTTTTCCGGTCTGCGTCCGGAGTTGTTTTTTTCTCCTTTGGCGTTCCGGCAAAAATATATATAAAAAACAAGGTATTAAGTATGTTTGACAATCTTTCCGACCGCTTGCAGGATGTCTTCAAAAAGCTGCGCGGCCATGGCACCCTGAATGAGGAGAATATTCAGGAGGCGATGCGGGAGGTGCGGCTTGCCCTGTTGGAAGCCGATGTCAACTTCCAGGTGGTCAAGGATTTCGTTGCCGCTGTAACCGAGAAGGCGGTGGGGCAGGA
Source organism: Desulfurivibrio modestus (assembly GCF_044068625.1). NCBI lineage: Bacteria > Pseudomonadati > Thermodesulfobacteriota > Desulfobulbia > Desulfobulbales > Desulfobulbaceae > Desulfurivibrio > Desulfurivibrio modestus. The sequence goes on along the minus strand of NZ_JBIPKH010000008.1, from coordinate 50,857 downwards.
GGTTCTGAGAAGTCTGGCTCCCGGCCAGCAGGTGGTCAAGATAGTCCACCAGGAGCTGGTGGAGTTGCTGGGCGGCAGCAATGTCGAATTGGACCTGGGTGGCCGCAAGCCGGTGGTGATCATGCTGGTGGGCCTGCAGGGCTCCGGTAAAACCACCTCGGCGGGCAAGCTGGCCAAACGGCTGCAAAAGGATGGCAAGAAACCCTATCTGGTGCCGGCCGATGTTTACCGGCCCGCCGCCATCGAGCAGTTGCGGGTGTTGGCCGGGACCCTGCAGGTTCCGGTGCACCCCTCGCAAACCGAGCAGGATCCGGTGGAGATCTGCCGCCAGGCCCTCGGCCGGGCCGGCGAGCTGGGTTGCGATACCATGATCATCGATACCGCCGGTCGTCTCCACGTCGATCAGACCCTGATGGAGGAGCTGGGCCGGATCAAGGTGACCCTGCAACCCGCCGAGATCCTGCTGGTGGTGGATGCCATGACCGGCCAGGACGCGGTGGCGGTGGCGGACAAGTTCCACCACGATCTCTCCCTGAGCGGGGTGATCCTGACCAAGCTGGACGGCGACGCCCGGGGCGGGGCTGCCCTCTCGATCAAAAAGGCCACCGGCCGGCCGATCAAGTTCGTCGGCCTGGGGGAGGGGCTTGACGCCCTGGAACCCTTCCATCCCGACCGGATGGCCTCGCGCATTCTGGGGATGGGCGATGTCCTGACCCTGATCGAAAAGGCTGAAAGCGCCATCGATCGGGACAAAGCCGAGGACCTGGCGCAAAAGATCCGCCAGGACGGCTTTACCCTGGAGGATTTTCTCGATCAGATCAAGCAGGTCCGCAAGATGGGCAGCCTGGAGCAGATCATGGGGATGATCCCGGGGATGAGTCGCTTCAAGAAGATGCAGGATATTCCCAAGCCCGATGAGCGGGAACTGGGCAAGGTGGAGGCGGTGATCAACTCGATGACCGCCAAGGAACGGCGCAACCACGCGATCATCAACGCGTCGCGCCGGGCCCGGATCGCCAGGGGCAGCGGCACCCAGGTCCAGGATGTCAACAAGGTGATTAAAAGTTACACCGAGATGCTTAAGTTGATGAAGAAATTCCGCGGCAAACCCGGCGGTCTGGGTGGCCTGGTGGGCGGCGGCAAGAAAAGGCGTAAACGGCCCAAAGGGCTGGCTAGATAGCGGTAAGCACGATTATCCCCTTTATTTGGAGGAGTGACAAGATGGCAGTACACATTCGCCTGACCCGGATGGGCAGGAAAAAGAAGCCCTTTTACCGGATTGTGGTGGCGGATTCCGAGGCCAAACGCGATGGTCGTTTTCTGGAAGTGGTCGGCACTTACGACCCCATGCAGGAGCCCGCGTTGGTAAACGTCAAACAGGACCGGGTGGCGGATTGGCTGGCCCGGGGCGCCAAGCCCACCGACACCGTGCGCAGCCTGCTGAAGGGCGCTCCGGCGGCTGAGTAGGCTTGGCCATGCGGGAGTTGGTAGCTTTCGTCGCTGCCGGCCTGGTGGATAAGCCCGAGGCGGTGGCGGTCAGCGCCGGCGAAGAGGATGACACCTTGCTGCTGGAACTGCGGGTCGCCAACGAAGACTTGGGCAAGGTGATCGGCCGCCAGGGTCGAACCGTCCGGGCCCTGCGCACTGTGCTCGGCGCCGTGGCCCCGGATCAGCGGCAAATCCGCCTGGAAATCGTGGAATAGCGGGCCGGCCGTTGAAAATTCACGCTACCGGCGCCTTGCGGGCCGGGCTGGTGGAGATCGGCAAGATCGTCAAGCCGCAGGGGATCAAGGGAGAGTTGAAGGTGATGCCCCTGGCCGGTGGCCCCCTGGCCCTCAAGGATTACCGGCAGCTCTTTCTGTTGGCTGGTGCCGATGGCGGGTTTCGGGCCTATGAGCTGCTGGCCAGCCGGGGCAGCGGGGAAGCGGTGATTGTCCGCCTGGCCGGAGTTGATGATCGCAATGGGGCGGAAACCCTGCGGGGTGCCTTGGTGGCGGTTGAGGTCGGTCAGTTGCCGCCGTTGCCGGCCGGAGAGGTTTACTGGTACCAGTTGTCGGGCTTGGTCGCCAAGGATGGCGATGGCCGGGAGATCGGCAGGGTCAGCGACCTGCTGCCCACCGCCGCTCGGCCCATTCTGGTGATTAGTGGTGGGGACGGGCGGGAAATCCTGGTGCCGGTCCACGAAGAGTTTATGCGCTGGCAGGCCGCCACCGCCGCCGAGGAAGCATTTCTCCTGCTGACCCCGCCGCCGGGCTTGCTGGAGCTCAACGGTTGAAGCGCCCCATGCGTTTTGATATTTTGACCATCTTTCCGGACTTTTTCAGCTCGCCACTGGCCGAGGGGATGATCCGGCGGGCGGTCCAGGATGGGCTGGTGCTGATCCAGACCCATAATATCCGTGATTATGCCACGGACAAACATGCCATGACCGATGACCGTCCCTTCGGGGGCGGGGAGGGGATGGTGATGAAACCCGAACCCCTGGCCGCCGCCGTTGAGCAGGCGCGGGGGAGTGGGGTCGACGCCCGGGTGGTGCTGCTCACCCCCCAGGGGCGCACCCTGGACCAGCAACTGGCCGAGGAGTTGGCCGGGGAGGAACAGCTGATTCTGGTCTGTGGCCGCTACGAAGGGGTGGATGAACGGTTTCGGGCCGCCTACGTTGACCTTGAGGTGTCCATTGGTGATTACATCCTCACCGGCGGTGAGCCGGCGGCTCTGGTCCTGCTGGACAGCGTGATTCGGCTGCTGCCCGGGGTGCTGGGCTGCGGAGATTCGGCCGAGAACGACACCTTCAGTCGGGGCAGTCGCGGCGGGTTGAAGTATCCCCAATACACCCGGCCCCGGATTTTTGCAGGGCGGGAGGTGCCGGAAGTGCTGCTCTCCGGCGATCACGCCGCCATAGAGCGCTGGCGTTTTCTGGCGGCGGTGCGCCGGACCATCTCCCGACGCCCGGAGCTGGTGGCAGCCATGGAGTTTACTCCGGCAGAACGCAAGTTGCTGCGGGAAAACGACATTTCGTTACCCCCGGCCGGGAATGGCGGAGAATGAAACGATGAGTGCGGGAAAATGGCTGGAGGTGGCCCTGGTCCATTACCCGGTGAACAATCGCCGGGGCGAGTTGATCGGTTCGGCGGTGACCAACCTGGATATCCATGATATCGCCAGGACCGGTCGCACATACGGGATTGACCGTTTTCATCTGGTCACCCCTTACGCCGACCAGCAGAGTCTGGTGGCGGAACTGTTGGCCCACTGGCTCACCGGCCGGGGTGGGGAGTTGAATCCGGCTCGCAAAGAGGCCCTCCAGCTGGTGCGGGTGGTGCCGGATCTGGCCGGCCTTTATGCCGAGATCACCGCCCGGCGGGGAGAAGCCCCCCTGGTGGTGGCCACCAGCGCCCGGGCCCAGGGACGGGAGATTGCCTATCAGGACCTGCAAAAGCGTTTGGCCGAAGGGGGGACGACCCTGATCCTGCTGGGCACCGCCTGGGGGTTGGCCCCGGAAGCCCTGGAGGGGGTTGACGCTTTCCTGCCGCCGATCAGCGGCGGCGGCGATTATAATCATTTGCCGGTACGGTCGGCGGCGGCGATCATTATGGATCGCCTACTGGCCGTTACTTAAAGAGAAGTTTAATTTTGCTTAAGCTGCATCACTACCAAATATCAAGAGGAAGAGTAATGAACGCTATTGCCCAGATCGAACAGGAACAGATGCGCCATGACCACCCGGAATTCCGTCCCGGTGACTCCGTCAAGGTCCACTTTCGAATCGTGGAAGGCACCAAGGAGCGGGTCCAGATTTTCCAGGGGGTGGTAATTCGTCGTCGTCGCGGCACCATGGGCGCCAGCGTCACCGTCCGCAAGGTTTCCCACGGGGTGGGGGTGGAAAAGACCTTTCCCCTCCACTCTCCCCAGGTGGAAAAGATCGAACTGATCAGCAACGGTCGGGTTCGGCGGTCGCGGCTCTACTATCTCCGGGATCTGCGGGGCAAGGCGGCGCGGATTCGCGAACGGGATATCAATAACTGATTCCGTCCGGATGCCCTCGGGAAAGCGAACCTTGTGGGCCAGGGAGCCGGTTGAGGCCGACTCCCTGGCCTTTGAACGTTCGCTGTGGGGGCAGGGTTACCGGCTGGTCGCCGGCACCGACGAGGCCGGCCGCGGTCCCCTGGCGGGACCGGTGGTGGCGGCCTGTGTTATCCTGCCCAGGCAGTGCGAGCCGGGAATTTTTAAAGATTCCAAACAGCTGACGGCTGAGCGTCGACGGGACCTGGCGGCCCGACTCTTCGCCCTGCCCGGCGCCTGTTGGGGCCTGGGGGTGGTCTCGGCGGCGGAGATCGATCGGATCAATATCCTCCAGGCCGCCCTGTTGGCCATGAAGAAGGCTGTGCAGGCCCTGGCGTCGCCCCCGGCGGGCCTGCTGCCCGATTATCTGCTGGTGGACGGCAAGTTCACCGTGGCCCTCCCGTTGCCGCAACAGGCTCTGGTCCGGGGTGATTCCCGCAGCGCCTCCATCGCCGCCGCCAGTATCATCGCCAAGGTGCGACGGGACGAGATCATGGCGGAACTCCATCAGCAATATCCCCAATACAATTTCCAGCAACACAAAGGATACGGCACCGCCGAACACCGGCGTTTGCTGCGGGAACATGGGCCCTGTCCCGAACATCGGCGCAGCTTCAAGCCGGTGGGGCTGGCCCTGGCCCAGGCCGGGCAGGGCAGGCCCGGGGAGGGGTCTCGGTGACCCGGCAGCGGCAGGGTCTGGGCCGGCGCGGCGAGCTGTTGGCCCGCGATTTCCTGGTTCAGCACGGCTATCTGATTCTGGCGGCCAATTATCGGACTCGTGGGGCCGAACTGGACCTGGTGGCCGAGGAGGCCGGTGAGCTGGTTTTTGTCGAGGTCAAGTGTCGTCGCGGTGATCTCTTCGGTTCGGCCCTGGAGGCGGTTGATCGACGCAAGCAGGCTAAAATCACCCGGGCGGCCAAAGAGTATCTGCTCCGGGAGCGCAGCGATCGCCCCGCCGCCCGTTTCGATGTGGTGGCGGTAACCTTTGTCGGGGGCAAACCGGAGATTGAGTTGGTAAAAAACGCGTTCGAGCTGGCGGATGGTTACTAGGATGGCTGGTCGACAACCATTGGATCTTATCGGTATCACCATGGGTTGTGCAGCCGGCGTTGGCCCGGAGCTTATCCTCCGCTTCTGGCGCGATCGGGAGCCGGCCAACCCCTTCTTGCCGGTGGTTTTGGGCGATATCGGCGTCCTGGCCAATTGCGCCCGGGAGCTGAAATTGGCGGTGCCGCTCAAACCCTGGCAGCCGGGCCAGATCCCGCGGGAGGACGCCCTCAATGTATTGCCGGTTTCTCGGCTTGATCCCCCGCCGGCCTGGGGGCACCCCACCGTGGCCAGTGGCCGGGCCATGGGCGCCGCCATCGTCGAGGCGGTGCGCCTGATTCAGGCGGGGGAGTTGGCGGCCATGGTGACTTGCCCCATCGGCAAGGAGATGCTCAACGCCGGCGGCTATCATTATCCCGGCCACACCGAAATGCTTGCCTCCTTGTCTAATAGTCCGGAATATGCCATGATGATGGCCGGCGAACGTCTGCGGGTCACCCTGGTCACCATCCATCGCCCTTTGGCCGAGGTGGCGGCGGCCCTTAGTCGCGAGGGGATAACCCGCCTGCTCCTGCTCACCGCCAGTGCCCTGAGGGGCGATTTTGCCCTGGAACAGCCCCGGATCGCCGTGGCCGGGCTCAACCCCCATGCCGGGGAGGGGGGCATGTTCGGTCGGGAGGAGATTGAGCTCGTTGCCCCGGCCGTGGCCCGGGTCAACGAGCTGGCCGGAGGAGGGTTCACGGTGTTCGGCCCGTTTCCGCCGGACACCGTCTTTTATCAGGCCGCCCAGGGTAAATATGACGCGGTGGTGGCCCTTTATCATGATCAGGGGCTGATCCCCTTTAAGCTTCTGCACTTTCGGGATGGCGTGAATGTAACCATCGGCCTGCCCATCGTGCGCACTTCGGTGGATCATGGCACCGCTTACGATATCGCCGGCCAGGGGCTGGCCGATCCCGCCAGTCTGAAGGCGGCTTTCCGGTTGGCGGGCCGCATTGTGGTTAACAGAAGAAGGGGTGGTGGCAACCATGTCAGTTAAACGGGGCGTCCTGATCGCCTTTGAGGGGATCGACGGCACCGGCAAGTCCACCCAGATTGAGTTACTGGCCCGACGCCTGCGGGAGTTGGGGCTGGCGGTGGTGGCCACCCGGGAGCCCACCGATGGCCCCCATGGCCGCCGGATTCGGGAGATGTTTCTAAAGCGAGCCTCCCTGCCGCCCGATGAGGAGTTGCGTCTTTTTGTGGAGGATCGCCGGGAACATGTGATCCAACTGATCGCGCCGGCCCTGGCGGCGGGCAAGGTGGTGCTGACCGATCGCTACTATTTTTCCACCGTCGCCTATCAGGGAGCGGCGGGCCATGATCCTGCCGCCCTGCTGGCCCTCAATGAGTCGTTCGCGCCCCGGCCCGATCTGGTCCTGCTGCTGGAGGCGCCGCCGGCGGTGGGGGTCCGGCGGGTGCGGGAGTTACGGCGGGAGAGTCTCAATGATTTTGAACAGGAAGATTATCTGCGCCGGGTGGCGGAGATTTTCACTGGTTTCCACGACTCTCGACTGCGGCGGATTGACGCCATGGGCGACATCGAAGAGGTCCGGCGCCAGGTTTGGCCCCCGGTTCGCGAGCTTTTGGCCCAGAAAGGGTTGTTGGCAACCGGCTCGCCGGCCCTTATTCAGGCAAACGCGGACGACCATGACCAGATATAATCTTACCCTCATCGTTCTACTGCTGCTTTTGGCGGCCACCGGCGGTTGTGCCTGGCGGGGCGCCCAGCCGGCGGACCCCTCAACCCCTCGTTTTGCCGCCGAACTGGAGCCTTATGAGGAGGCGGTTTCTCCGGCCTGCGCCTATTACCACTTTGCCTGGGGCAAGAGCGCCGAGCTGGATGGCAGTCTGGAGGAGGCCCGTTACGCCTACGAACAGGCCCTGCTCTGTGACCGCGAGGCCGATTATGTGATGCGCAGCCTGGCGATGCTGCTCCTGCGCCAGGGCAAGCGGGCCGAGGCGCTCATCTGGGTCCAGCGGATGGTTGAGCTGCGACCGGAGGATACCGCCTCCCGCGGGCTGTTGGCCAACCTTTACAGTGCCGCCGGGGAGCCCGAGCGGGCGGCGGCCATCTACCGGGATATCCTGGCCGAGGACCCCGGCAACCCCAATATCACCCTGCTGCTGGCGGCCCTCTATGTGGAAGGGGAGCGTTTGGGCGTGGCCCGGGAACTCCTGGAAGAGCTGACCGTCAACCAGCCCGGCTTTATGATGGGGCACTATTATCTGGCTCGGCTTTATCGCGATTTCGGTGAGATGGACGCGGCACTGGCTTCCTATGAGCGGGCCTTGGCCGTGAGCTGGTCTCCGGCCCTGGCCCGTGAGCTGGCCGGAGCCTATGAGCTGGCCGGGCGTTATGAGGAGAGCTTGCGCCTCTACCAGCAGATGGTGGCCGAGGACCCGACCGATGAGCGGGCCCGGGGCTTGCTGGCCAACCTCTATCTGCGGATGAACCGGGTGGATGACGCCCTGGCCGAACTGGCTGAATTACGGCACTATATCACCGATGTCGGCAATGTGGACCTGACCATCGCCCGGATTCTGGTGGACGAGGGCCGCCTTGAGGAGGCGGTGGCCCTGCTGCGGAGTTTGCTCTCCGAGGAGCCCCGTCTGGACGCGGTACGTTCCCTGCTGGTGCTGGCCTACTACCGCATGGAGCGAATTGGCGAAGCCCGGGCCCTGCTGGAAGAGATCCGTCCCGGGGATGCCGGCTACGAGGAGGCGGTGCTGATGCTGGCCCGCATTTATCACGGCCAGGATGATCCCGCTGGGGCCATGGCGGTGCTGACCCGGGCCCTGGCCGATCCGGACCATCGTTATCTCAGTTTTTACGTTACCCTGGCCCTGCTCCACGCCGAATGGCAGGACGCCGGGCAGGGGATGCTGGTTTTTGACCGCGCTTTGCGGGAGCTGGGCCGCACCGTCAAGGTGCTGTTCGAATACGCCCTCTATCTGGAAAAAATCGGGCACTCCGATGCGGCCCTGGCCAAGATGCAGGAGGTGCTCACCCTTGATCCCCACGACCCCTTCGCCTTGAACTACGTCGGTTACACCTGGGCCGATCGCAACGAGAATCTGGAAAAGGCCCGGGAGTATATCGAGGAAGCGATCCGAATCAAACCTGAAGATGGGGCCATTCGCGACAGCTTGGGCTGGGTTTACTTCCGGCTCGGCGACTACCGGCGGGCGGTGGAGGAGTTGGAGCAGGCGGCGCAAATCCTGCCCGATGATCCGGTGATTCATGATCATCTGGGTGACGCCTACCGAAAGTTGGGCCGGATTACCGAGGCGGCGGCGGCCTATGACCGGGCCCTGGAGTTGCTCGATCCGGAAGAGGATCGGGAACGGTGGCTGGTGATTGAAGAGAAACGCAAGGAACTGGCTCGGTGAGGCCGGGTTTAGCCGGCCTGATCGCCCCGTTGCCGGGGCTGCTGCTCTTGCTGCTGCTCGGAGGCTGCGCCATCCGTCCGCCAACGGTGGGGGAGCCGGTGCTCGGTCCGGACCGGCTGGCGGTGGAACGGGAGTTTACGGCCGCCATGGCCCAGCGGCGTCAGCGCTTGCGCTGCCTTGACGCCGAGGTGGAAGTGAGCTGGCGCTCCCTGCTGCGTTCCGGGATGTTGCCGGGTTACCTGCGGCTGATGCGGCCCTCCCGCCTCATCTTTTTCGGCACCGATCCCCTGGGGCGGCCGGTGTTGGCCCTGATGGTGGCCGGTGACCACTTTCGACTGGTGGTGGTGCCCGAGGCCAAGGCCTATGAGGGGCCGCTCACGGCCGAGGCTTTTCGCCGCTACCTGCCCGGGGGGGTGGATCCGGAACTCCTGGCCGAATCCCTTTTTGACTGGTTCAGCGGTGGTTTGCCCTTTGCTCCGGAGATTGTCGCGGTTTACCGTGAACGGGAGCCGGGGGAGGAGGGTGGTTACTGGCTGGAGCTGGCCGAGCCCCGGTATGCCCGCCTGCTCTACCTGCCGGCCACCGCCGATTCGCCTGGCCTGGTGCGGCGAATTCAGCTTTTCGAGCGGCGGGGCGGGGCCCCCACCCAGATTGTTTTTGATCAGTATCGCCTGGTGTCAACGGAGGATCCGGCGGAAATTTTGCCGGTGCCCCACCGGATTGAACTGCTTGCCCGCCGCCACCAGGGGCTGGACTTGACCCTCCGGTTGAGTGAGATGCTGGCCGACTGCCCGCCCGCCGCCGACTTTCAGCTGATTGTTCCCCGCGGTTTTCTTCTGGAGCAGGTACAATAGGGTCGTTGGGCTTTGTTAGCAATTTAGCGAACAATTATCGGTAATTATTAAAGATGGATAAGATCGATCTGGACGCCCTCCTTGCCGGTATCGCCCGGCCAGGGCGTTATTGCGGTAACGAATTTAACGCGGTCAGGAAGGATTGGGCCCGGGCCGACCTGCGGCTGGCCCTGATCTTTCCCGACCTCTATGAGATCGGCATGTCCCACCAGGGCTTGCAGATCCTCTACCATCTGGTCAACGCCCGGCCGGAGTGGCTGGCGGAAAGGGCCTACGCGCCGGATCTCGACCTGGAGGCGGCCCTGCGCCAGGCGGGATTGCCCCTTTTTTCCCTGGAATCGCGGCGGCCGCTGGCCGATTTCGATCTCTTGGGGATCACGCTGCCCTATGAACTGTGCTACAGCAATATTCTCACCATTCTGGATCTGGCCGGCCTGCCCCTGCGGGCGGCGGAGCGTGGTGAGGGCCACCCCCTGGTAATCGGGGGAGGGCCCTGCGCATTCCATCCCGAGCCGGTGGCCGACTTTTTCGATGCCATCCTCCTGGGGGACGGCGAAGAGGCCCTGCCGGAGATCCTGACCCTGGTTGAGCGAGCCAAGCGGGAAGGGTGGCGGCGGCTGGAGCTTTTGCCGCGGCTGGCCAGGGTGGCCGGGGTTTATGTTCCTTCGTTCTTCCAGCCCCGTTACGATGGGCAAGGCTCCCTGTTGGGGATTGATAAGCTCCATCCCGACTTGCCTCTGCCCCGCCGGCGGGTGCTGGCCGACCTGGACGCGGTGGCCTCCCAGGCCCCACCCCTGGTGCCGGCCACCAGGATTGTCCATGATCGGCTGGGGGTGGAGATTGCCCGGGGCTGCACCCGGGGTTGCCGCTTCTGCCAGGCCGGGATCATCTACCGGCCGGTTCGGGAACGGGACCCGGAAAAGGTGTTGGCCGATACCCTCCGCAAGCTTGAGGAGAGCGGCTTTGATGAGGTTGCCCTGCTCTCCCTGAGTACCGGCGATTACGCCTGCATCAACGATCTGCTGGTCCGGCTGATGGATGCCCTGGCCGCCCGCCGGGTCTCCCTGTCGCTGCCGTCGATGCGGGTGGGAACCCTGACCCGGGAGATGATGGAGCAGATTCGCCGGGTGCGCAAGACCGGTTTCACCCTGGCTCCCGAGGCGGGCAGCGAGCGGCTCCGGCGGGTGATCAACAAGGGGATTAGCGAGGCGGACCTGCTGGCCGCCGCCACTTCCGCCTTCAGCCTGGGCTGGCAGTTGATCAAGCTCTATTTCATGTTCGGCCTGCCCACCGAGACCGAGGAGGATATGGCCGCGATCCCCGAGCTGGCCGGCAAGGTGTTGCGCGCCGGAAGCGGCCGCGGCCAGGTTACGGTGAGCAGCGCCATTTTCGTGCCCAAGCCCCACACCCCCTTCGAGCGCGAGCCCCAGCTGGGAATTGCCGAGGGGTTTGCCCGGATCGATTTTCTCAAGGAGAAACTGCGCAACAAAAAGTTCAAGCTCAAATGGCACGATCCCCGCCAGAGTTTTCTCGAGGGGGTATTTTGCCGGGGTGACCGCCGTTTAGGATTGCTGCTGGAAAAGGCCTGGTGCGCCGGGGCCCGCTTTGATTCCTGGTCCGATCATTTCAACCTGGAGCGCTGGCAAGCCGCCGCCGCCGAGCTGGGCCTGGATCTGGACTCCTACCTGCGTCGTCGCCGGGATGATGAGCCCCTGCCCTGGGATCATCTCGATGTGGGGGTGGAGCGTCGGTTCCTGGTCGAGGAATACCGGAAAGCTCTGGGAGAGGAGTACACCCCCGACTGCCGGGTCCATGGCTGCGCCAAATGCGGGCTCTGCGATTTCAAGCGGGTGAAGCCGGTGGTTTTCCGGGAATGGCGGGGGGGTGGGGAACAGGTCCCAAAGCAGGTGGTCTCTCCCGCCGACCCGGTGGGCAAGCCGCCCCTGGCGGTGGGCTACCGGTTGATCTACGCCCGGCGGGCCGAGGCCCGGCTGCTGGGTCATCTGGAGATCCTGCAGATCTTTTTCCGGGCCTTTCGCCGGGTCGGCTGGCCCCTCTCCTTCAGCCAGGGGTTCAATCCCGCCCCCAAAGTCTCTTTTGGCCCGGCCCTGCCCCTGGGGACCGAAAGCCTGGCGGAGTTTCTCTGGCTGGAGCTGACCCTCCCCCTGGCCGATCCGGAAGCGGCCCGCCATACCCTCAACCGGCAACTGCCCGTAGGGCTGGAGGTTGTCTCCCTGCGGCCGGGAGGCCGGGCCCAGGCGGCTCGCCAGCTCAGTGCCTATCGGATCACCCTGCCGGAGGCGGGGGAGGGGAAATTTGATCCCCAAGTGGCGGCCGACTTGCTGGCCAACGCTGAATTTGTTATGACAGTTCAACGTAAAGGAAGAGATCGTACCCTGGATATTCGCCCCGCCATCCACGACTGCGTGGTCCACGGTCCCGGCGAACTGGAACTGGTTCTGATCCAGGAGGCCAGCCGGCCCACGGTCAAGCCCCTGGAGGCGGCGGGAGCCTGCTTTGGCCTGGCGCCGGGGCGGCTGCGGGCGGCCCGGGTGCTTAAATTGTGGAGTAAAGACGCGCAATAAGGAGTAATGGTTTGTCATCCAAGCTGCTGATCAATGCCAACCCCTACGAGATCCGGATCGCCCTGCTGGAGCATGGCAATCTGGCGGAATTTTACCTGGAGCATCCTTCCGAAAAGGGGCTGGTGGGCAATATCTACCGGGGACGGGTGGTGCGGGTCCTGCCCGGTATGCAGGCCGCCTTCGTTGATATCGGCCTGGAGCGCACCGGTTTTCTCTACGTCGATGACGTCCTGGTCACCTCCAACGAGGTGGAAAAGCGTCTTGAAAATTGCCGCCAATGCGATGGCGAAAGCAGCGCCACCTGCTGCGGCGAAGACAGTGATACCCTCTGCCGGCGCACCCCCGGCCATAATATCGAGGAGCTGCTCCACGAGGGCCAGAACCTCCTGGTGCAGATCTGCAAGGAACCCCTGGGGAGCAAGGGGGCTCGGCTTACCTGTCATATCACCTTGCCCTGCCGTAATCTGGTCTTTATGCCGATGACCGACCATATCGGGATCTCGCGCAAGATCGAGGATGAGGATGTGCGGCGAATGCTGCGCAACGATATCGAGGCCCTGCGCCCGGCCGGCACCGGATTCATCGTCCGGACGGTGGCGGAGTTGGCCAGCAACGAGGATCTCGAGGCGGACATGGAGTTTCTGCTCCACACCTGGGACGAGATTCGGGATCGGGCCGGTGAGGCCCCGGTGCCCAGCCTGGTTTACGAGGATATCGATATCACCCTGCGGGTGGTGCGGGATATCTTCTCCCCGGAAGTGGGCCAGATGCTGGTGGATGAGAAGAAGACCTATGAGCGGGTGCTGAATTTTGTCGGCACCTTCGCGCCCCACCTCAAGGAGAGGGTCAAGCTGGCCGATGGTAAAACTCCCCTCTTTGAGGCCCATGGGGTCGATCTGGAGGTCAACCGCGCCCTGGATCGTAAGATCTGGCTGCGTTGTGGGGGCTACATCATCATCGAGCCCACCGAAGCCCTGACCGTGGTCGATGTCAATACCGGGCGCTATGTCGGCAAAAGCGGGCTGGAGGAGACCATCTTCAAGACCAACATGGAGGCGGCCAAGGAGATCGCCTATCAGCTGCGCTTGCGCAATATCGGCGGGATTATCATCGTCGATTTCATCGACATGGAGGATGAATCGCACCGGGAGGCGGTGTTCAACGCCCTGAGGGAGGCGGCCAAAAAGGATAAAAGCCGGCTCAATATACTGCGGGTTTCCGAATTCGGCCTGGTCCAGATGACCAGAAAGCGCAACCGGGAGGATCTGGAGCATCTGCTCTGTGAGCCCTGCGCCTGCTGTCATGGCACCGGAGTCCTGCGTTCCAGCCGCACCTTGAGCTATGAAATTTTTCGCACCATCGAGCGGGAGGCTTGCCGGCGGGAAGGAGGGGCGGTCACCGTCCGCTCCCATCCCCGGGTGGCGGAACTGATCCTGCGGGAGGAGGCCGACACCGTGGATTACCTGGAGAAGAAGTGCGGCAAGCGGATCCATATCATGCCGCTGAAGGATAATCACCCGGAAAAATATGATCTGATCTGGTCGTGACCCCGCCGGCAGGGAGTACTTTCTGCTTGACAATTTGCGGTGGTGAGGCTATGTATCGGGGTTTACTTTATAGGGCCGTCTGGCTGCGGGCAGACGGCGACAGTCGAGATTTGGAGGAAGCTATGTACGCAATAGTTCGCACCGGTGGCAAACAGTACCAGGTGGCGCCCGGTGAGCGTCTGCGGGTGGAAAAACTCGTGGGCGAGGTCGGGGATACGGTGGAGCTGGACGATGTCCTCCTGGTGGCGGACGGAACCGAGGTCAAGATCGGTCGCCCCGTGGTTGAGGGTGCCAGGGTGGTGGCCCGGATCGTCGAGCAGGACAAGGCCAAGAAGATTCTGGTCTTTAAGAAGAAGCGCCGCAAGGGTTACCGGCTGAAAAACGGTCATCGTCAGCCCTTCACCGCTCTGGAAATCAAAGAGATTCTGTAATCGAGAGGATTTGAGTCATGGCACATAAAAAAGCGGGCGGCAGCTCGAAAAACGGCCGCGACAGTAATTCCCAGCGGCGTGGGGTTAAACGTTTCGGTGGCCAGGTGGTCAGGGCCGGCAACATCCTGGTCCGTCAGTTGGGCACCAAGATTCATCCCGGCACCAATGTCGGGCTGGGTCGGGACTATACCCTGTTCGCCAAGGTTGACGGGGTGGTAACCTTCGAAACCTTCGGCCGCAATCGCAAGCGGGTCAGTGTCTACCCCCCCGCGGCGGTGGCCGCCGAGTAGCTCTGCTTTTCGGTTCACCGCCCCGCGGCGAACCCTGTTTTTGGTCAGCGTTCACCGCTGCCGTCCGGAGTTTAACAACCCGGCGGTGCCGGTGAACGTTTCTTTTTGCGGCCCGGCCTTTGGCCCTTTGTCGCCCCCGGGTTCACCCTTTACTTGCCGGCAAACACTATGTCATTCATCGATGAGGCAAAATTCTTTGTCAAGGCCGGTGATGGCGGCAATGGTTGCGTCAGTTTTCGCCGGGAGAAGTTCGTCCCCAAGGGCGGCCCCGACGGCGGTGATGGGGGCAAGGGCGGCGATGTGATCATCGAGGCCTCCTCTCGTCTGACCTCGCTGCTCGATTTCAAGTACCGCTCCCATTTTCTGGCGGAGAAAGGGACCGGGGGCAAGGGGCGCAAGATGCATGGCCGGGGCGGTGAAGACTGCCTGGTGCTGGTGCCCCTGGGCACGGTGCTGCGGGAGGTGGAAAGCGGTGAGGTCCTGGTCGATCTGGTCCGGGATGGTCAGCGTTTTGTGGTGGCCCGCGGCGGGGCGGGCGGCCGGGGCAATGTCCACTTTGCCTCCTCAACCAATCGAGCCCCCCGGATCGCCACCAAGGGTAAACCCGGAGAGGAGCTCTGGTATCGCATCGAGTTGAAGCTGATCGCCGATGTGGGGCTGATCGGCCTGCCCAATGCCGGTAAATCGACCCTGCTTGCCCAGCTCACCGCCGCCACCCCCAAGGTGGCGGACTACCCTTTCACCACCCTCTCACCCCAGCTCGGGGTGCTTTTTTTTCCCGATCGTCCCCCCTGCACCATCGCCGACATTCCCGGCCTGATCGAGGATGCCCACCTGGGCGCCGGGTTGGGTCACACCTTTCTGCGCCATATTGAGCGGACCCGGTTGCTGCTGCAGGTGATCGACGCCTCCGGCCGGGATGGTGATCCCCTGGAGCAGTACCGGATGCTGGAGAATGAACTGGCCCAGTACCAGGCCGACCTCTTGCAGCGACCCCGTCTGGTGGTACTCAACAAGGTCGATCTGCTCAACGCCGAAGGACGGCAGCTGCGGGAGTTGCGGGAGCGCTTTGCCGAAGCAGGTGTCAAGGTCCTGCCGATCTCGGCCTTGGAGGGGCAGGGGCTGCCCCAACTGATCGGTGATATCTCCCGGCAGTTGCCCCAAGTTGAGCCGCCCGGGGAGGAGCCCGCCGGGCAGGAAGAGAGCCATGAGTGAAGAGGAACTGCGCCAGAGGCGTTGCCGGCTGGACCGGGCCCGGCGGGTGGTGGTCAAGATCGGTTCGGCGGTGCTTACCACCGCCGAAGGGTTGAACTATCCGGTGCTGGACAGCCTGGCCCATCAGCTCGAGCAACTGCGCCGGGAGGGCCGGGAGGTGCTGGTGGTCAGTTCGGGAGCGGTGGCGGCGGGGCGCCGCAAGCTGGGCCTGGGCAATCGGCCTCTGCTCCTGCGGGAAAAGCAGGCGGTGGCGGCCATTGGCCAGAGCAGCCTGATGCGGGCCTATGAAAAGATCTTCGAGCAGCTTGGCGCCAAGGTGGCCCAGGTGCTGCTCACCCACGACGTTTTTTCCCGCCGCGATCGCTATCTCAATGCCCGCAACACCCTTTTCACCCTGTTGCAGTGGCGGCTGGTGCCGATCATCAACGAAAACGACACCGTCTCGGTGGAGGAGTTGCGCTTCGGCGACAACGACAACCTGGCCGCCATGGTCACCAAC
This sequence comes from Desulfurivibrio modestus, assembly GCF_044068625.1. NCBI lineage: Bacteria > Pseudomonadati > Thermodesulfobacteriota > Desulfobulbia > Desulfobulbales > Desulfobulbaceae > Desulfurivibrio > Desulfurivibrio modestus. The sequence continues at coordinate 34,895 of NZ_JBIPKH010000008.1, read as the reverse complement.
CTGACCGAGGCTGATCTCTTTGTCTGCCTCACCGATGTGGCCGCCCTCTATACCGCTGATCCGGCCCTTGATCCCGCCGCCCGACCGCTGCGCACCGTGGCTCGGATCGACGAGAAGATCGAGGCCATGGCCGGCGCGGCCCACAGCGGGGTGGGCACCGGCGGCATGCTGAGCAAACTTAAGGCCGCCCGGATCGTGGCCGCCCGGGGCGGCTGCTCCTTCATCGGCCCGGGCCGGGAGCCGGAGATCCTGACCCGCCTCTTTGCCGGCGAGGAGGTGGGCAGCTTTTTCCTACCCGAACCCCAGAAGATGAAGGGGCGTAAGCACTGGATCGCCTATACCCTGCGGCCCAAGGGTTCTCTGATCCTGGATGCCGGGGCCTGCCGGGCCATTGTCCAGGGTGGGCGCAGCCTGTTGCCCTCGGGGATCGTCGAGGTGCGCGGTGCCTTTGGGGTGGGTGATCCGGTCCACTGCCTGGACCAGGAGGGCAAGGTCCTGGCCGCCGGCCTGGTGGCCTACGACTCCGAGGCCCTGCGCAGCATCAGGGGGGCAAAAACCTCGGCCATTGCCGATATTTTAGGTTATAAAGATGCCGATGAGGTTATCCACCGGGATAACCTGGTTCTGATCGGGCAAGAGTAGCCAAAAGGAGAGGACGATGAGCATGGAAGCGGAAATCAGGGCCCTGGCCCAGGAAACCCGCCGGGCCTCCCGGCAGGTCGCCAATCTTTCAACCACCGTCAAGGATCGAGTGCTGATGGCCATGGCCGAGGCCCTGGTGGCCCGCAAGGAGTTTATTCAGGCCGAAAACGAAAAAGATCTGGCCGCCGGCCGGCAAAAGGGGCTTTCCGCCGCCATGCTGGACCGGCTGGCCTTGAGCGACAAGGTGCTCGATTCCATGGTCGCCGGTCTGAAAGAGGTGGCGGCCCTGCCCGATCCGGTGGGGGAGATCTCCGAGATGGTCCGGCGGCCCAGCGGGATCATGGTGGGCCGGATGCGGATCCCTTTGGGGGTGATCGGAATGATCTACGAGTCCCGCCCCAACGTCACCGTCGATGCCGCCGCCCTCTGCCTCAAGGCGGGTAATGCCGTGATCCTGCGGGGCGGCTCCGAAGCCCTCCATTCCAATCTGGCCCTGGCCAGGGTGCTGCAGGATTGCCTGGCCGCCGAGGAGATCGCCCCGGCCGCCATCCAGGTGATTCCGGTAACCGATCGCGAGGCGGTGACCTGCATGCTGCGCCTGGAGGAGGAGATCGACCTGATCATCCCCCGGGGCGGTGAGGGTCTGATCCGTTTTGTCGCCGAAAACTCCCGAATTCCGGTACTCAAGCACTACAAGGGGGTCTGCCATGTTTTTGTCGATGAGAGCGCCGACCTGGAGATGGCGGCCAATATCGTGATCAACGGCAAGATCCAGCGCCCCGGGGTTTGCAACGCCCTGGAGTGCCTGCTGGTCCATCGGGCGGTGGCGGCGGAGTTCCTGCCCGCCATCGGGGCCAGGTTGGCGGTCGCCGGGGTGGAGATGCGGGGCTGTCCCCAGACTCTGGCCCTGGCTCCCACCGCCAAGCCGGCCGCCGAGGAAGACTGGGGGATGGAGTTCCTCGATCTGATTCTGGCGGTCAAGGTGGTGAACGATATCGACGAGGCCATGGCCCATATTGTCCGCTACGGCTCCCAGCACACCGAGGTGATCGTTACCAGCAACCACCCCCGGGCTCAGCGTTTCATCCGCGAGGTGGACGCCTCCTCGGTGATGGTCAATGCCTCCACCCGTTTCAGCGACGGCGGCCAGTACGGCCTGGGGGCCGAGATCGGGATCAGTACCACCAAGCTCCATGCCTATGGCCCCATGGGCCTGCGTGAGCTGACCACCCGCAAGTTTATCGTCTATGGCGAGGGCCAGGTCAGGGTTTAGGGCCGCCCATGGATTTCAGGGTGGAGCCGGGCAGGCGCGTGGGAGTTCTGGGCGGGACCTTCGATCCGGTTCATAACGGTCATCTGGTGCTGGCGGCGGCGGCCCGTGACGGCTTTGCCCTGGATCTGGTGGTCTTCATCCCCGCCGCCCAGCCTCCCCACAAGCAGGGGGAGCCGGTCTCTTCCTTTAGCCATCGGGCGACCATGCTGGAACTGGCTTTGGCCGACCAGTCAGCCATGGTGGTCAGCCGCATGGAGCGGCAGCGGCTGGGACCATCCTACAGCATCGATACCCTGCGGGAGCTGCGGCAAAACCTGCCCGCCGCCTGCGACCTCTTCTTTATCATCGGCTCCGACGCCTTTGCCGAAATCACCACCTGGAAGAATTATCAGGAGCTGTTTCGCTACGCCGATTTTCTGGTGGCGGAGCGCCCCGATCTGGCCCCCGGCCGGCTGGCCCACCTGCTGGGTGATCTGCCCGGCTTTACCCCGCCGGCGGTGGAATCATCCCCCGGCCTTGCTGTTGATCCCGATCTCCGGCCCTGGCGCCATCGCCTTGGCGGCTTGGTCTACCCCTGCTCGGTGAACGCCGTGCCGGTATCGGCCACCAATATTCGCGCCCGGGCTCGCCGGGGCCAGTCGCTTGCCGACCTGGTTCCCGCCCCGGTGGCCGCCTACATTGAGCAAAATGGGCTTTATCGCTGAATCCTTTCCGTGGTCTGGTTGTTGTTTGGCCGGTGTTTTTTCCTATGCCGTTTACGGCCACGGTCTGCGGTCCTTGTGACCACGGGAATGGCGGGGTGGAGAGGGAGTGTTTTGGTTGACAAACCGGGGGGCAGGCGCTACACCACAACAAGGGCAATTTGGGGGGCCGGTGAGCTGGTGGGGGTTGGCGGCGGCCAGGGCTCTGGACGGCACCTGGGGTGTCACGATCATTTGGTCAGATAATGGAAAGTGGGATCGGTTGGGCGCAGCATGATAGTTTGCGGCGGAGGCGGGAACGGCTGATCGCCGGAATTTATGCCACCATCAGCGACTCCGCCGCCTGGTCGACCTTCCTGCGGGAGTTGGTGGACCTTACCCGTTCACGCTCCGCCCGCCTTCTTATGCTGAATGCCGAGGCCGATCGGGTTATCTCCAGCTGCAAACTCAATATCGACGACAACTGGCATCGGCGATATGTTGAACATTATGTCAATGCCTGCCCCTGGCGCCCGGAGTTGCGGCGTAAAAAGCCGGGCCGGCTCTACTCCACCTATCTTCACTTCAGTTGCCGGCAACCCGATTTCTACCGTACCGAATTCTTCAATGACTGGGCCGGGCCCCAGGACATTCACCACGGGGTCTGTGGCACCATTTATCAGGACACCGAACGTTCGGTACAGCTGTTGATTCAACGCACCCGGGACCAAGGATACTACAGCGAGGCGGAAACCGAGTTTATCAACGGCTTCGTTCCTCACCTCCGGCAGTCACTGGTCCTGGCCAGTCAGATTGCGGCAGCCCGGGTTCGGGACGAGGCCGTGGCCCGGGCGGCGGGGCGTGAAACCCTGCCTTTTTTGCTGCTGAACCATGAGTTGCGGCCGGTGTACACCAGTCCCGGGGCTGAGAAGTTGTGGAGCACCTGGAGCGGCCTGGGGTGCGTCGACGGCCGGCTGCGGCTGACCGACGCAGCCGCCGACGATCACCTGCAAAAGTTGTTGCGGCAAAGCTTGCGCGCGGCGGCCAGCCGCCGGTTCAACGGGGCTGGCGGACTGGTGGAGGTTCCGGGCGCCGATGGAGTGCGGATGCAACTGCTGATCCGGCCGATTCACCCGGAGGTGTCGGTCCAGGGTGAATCGGCAGCTCATGTGGCGGTCTATTTCCATGACCCCGCCGCCGGGGCCTTGATTGACGCCGGTCGCTTGCGCCGGCTTTATGAATTGTCCGAGGCGGAAATCAGGGTCGCCCGGGCCATGACGGTGACCCCCGAGCCGGCGGCGGTGGCTCGACACTGCCATATCAGCCTGCATACGGTAAGGTCCCACCTCAAGGCGATTTTTCTCAAGACCGGTACCAGCAGCCAGGCCGCATTGATGAAGCTGTTGTTGGCCGGTCCGGTCCGTCGGAGATAATATGGGAGGATTTGGCTGATGAGTAAGCTGTCCGCTGCCGGAACCGTGCTTTGTAATTTGCGGGGGCATGATGGGGTCACCCTGGTTGGTGAGCGCCGGGGCGAGGGCGAACCTTTGCTGCTTTTTGTCCATGGCTGGACCTGTCGCCGGAGTTACTGGGAGCCGCAGCTGACCTGTTTCGGGCGTGAACAGGCGGTGGCGGCGGTTGATCTGCCGGGGCATGGTGACTCCGGGGCGGGCCGACGCCAGGTCTGGGGGGTGCAAAGTTTAGCCGCCGACCTGGAAGCCTGCGTCGGAGAGCTTGGGGCCCGCCGGGTGATTCTGGTGGGCCACTCCATGGGCGGGGCGGTGGCCCTGGAGGCCGCCCGGCGCCTGGCGGGGGTGGCCGAGGGCGTGGTTCTGGTGGACACCTTCATTATTGATTATGGGGGGCTGTCTCCAGAGACCGTCCAGGCGGTTTTCAGCCCCTTCGCCGCCGATTTTGCCGCCGCCATTGCCGCCCTGGTGGAGCAGACCTCCACCCCGGCCACCCCCCCGGAGCTCAAACGGAAGCTGAGCCGGGAAATGGCCCAAGCCGATCCGGCCTGGGCTCTGCCCCTCTGGCGTGATCTGCTTTCCTGGGACCCGGCCGCCGCCTTTGCCGAACTGCGGATCCCCATCCACGCCATCAATGGGGCCCTGATTCCCGAATCCGCTCGCCACCGCTGTGCCCCTTTTGTTCAGGAGACCATCATTCCCGGCGCCGGTCACTTCCTGCAGATGGAGGACCCGTCAGGCTTCAACCAGATTCTGACCCAGTTGCTTTCCCGTTTGGCGCGGTAAAAAAAATCAACCTGTATTGCGGTTTCACCCATATGGGTGATTCCCTCCTTTTAGGCCCCTGTTATGCTCCGTGGGCTGGGTGGTAGGTCATACCCCCCCCAGCGTGAACAATCCTTTGGACAAAACAGTGCGTAAACAAGGAGGGGGAAACATGCGGGTTGATCAACGCCGACTTGACTCAATGGAAGCAGTGGGGAACGGAGGAGTTTTCGCCGGGTTTTTCAGTACGCTGGCGAGTACGACGGCTTGGCTGCTGGTGGCCATGCTGCTGGGGGTTCTTGTGGCTTGTGGTGGGGGAGGCGGTGATGCCGGGGTTGGCGCTCCGGTTGATAATCCTTCGCTGCCGGCTGGTTCTGCCCCGCAGATCAAGGAGTACTATCCCCAGGAGGGCCCCTCCGGCTCTTATGTCACGGTTTGGTTTGCCAGTCCCTATGTCGGTGACTTGACCACCCTGCGCGCCTACTATGCCGGGCAGGAGACCTCCATTGTCGCCGTCAACGAAAATGCCGCCGAGCTAATGATCCCCGCTGCCGCCGCGTCGGCTGAGATCAGCATGGGCGCCGGGGAGGATAGAGGCAATGGGGTACCGTTTGTAATCCTGCCCACCCAGTTGATCTCCCTCCACGAAGAAACCGTTGCGCCTGCGGCCACTAATACCGTGGTGACCGCGGCCGGTTCCGTGGGCATCATTATTCCCCCCGGGATTCTCGACTCCCCCCGCAAGCTCACCCTGGCCAGGGTGGAAAATCCGCCCCCCAGCGCTCTCGCTCCCTACTCCTCCCCCGTCACCTATGATGTAAGCATTGAGGGGCTGACCCAGCTTGACGGTGAGGTGGTAATCGGCATGAAATACGATCCCGATCTGCTCGATCCCGGATTCGGCGCGGCTGAACAGCTGGTGGTCATGCGCTGGGATGAGCAGGAGGGGGAGTGGCAGACTTTGCCCTATGAGGTGAACGCGGATGATGGGGAGATCTACGCGGTAACCGACCATCTCAGTTTGTTCGGTTTTCTGATGCTGGTGGAGGCCGGCGCCAGGGCCGGCGAGCAGCTGCTCAACGATATCTATGTGACCCCGCAGGGTAATTTTCGTTTTTTCTATAGTCGCAGCGCCATGGATGATGATGAATTATTCGGCAATGATTATAACTGGAGCCAGAGTCGGCCCCAGGTCACTGTTCCCTACAATGTGAACTACCCGGTCTATATTCAGGATATCGGCAAGGTGTTCGAGGACGCCCTGAGCAATTACAAGGCCCGCGACTTCAAAGATCCCACCGTCACCCCGGGGTGGCTCTACGGCCAATGGCATAACCCGGTAAATGTCAAGATCGATTCCTATTGGTCCTTGACCACCGGCCTGGGCGTCCGGGATCCCCAGTATGAAAAAATTCGCCAGCGCCTGCACTTCCCTTCCGGGGAACTGAAAAACTTCACCGGCAGCAAGAGCTCCCACCATGTGATCGGCCATGAGCTTTTCCACCGGATTCAGGCGGAGTACTACACTCTTCTGGGGATGCGCTCCGGTACCGCCGGCAACCGTCCCCCCAACTTCTGGTGGCTTGAGGCCACGGCCGAGTTCGCCGGCAGTCGGATCGCCTGGGGTAACGAGCGCTTGGTGTACCTTAACGCCGGGACCAGGGCGGACCTGTTGAGCCATCCTTTGAACAGCACGGGAAGTCCAACCGGGCACACGGGAACCTGGAAGCGGGAATATGAGTATGCCGCTTCCGCCTTTGTCCAGTTCCTGGTGGAGGCCAAGTATGCCAACTTCCGCTTGCTGGTTGGTGCCGTGGCCCAGGGCAATCCTTTGGAGGTTTTAAACCAACATTTTTCCCCGTCGACTCTGGGGGACTACTATGCCGAATATGCCGCCTGGGCGGTTTTTGCCGATAACTCTCCCCTTAAGTCTTTTCCTGTCGCGGATTTCAGTACCGTCGTGGTGGGGAATGAGATCGCGGAGAAGAAAGAACGCCTGGAATTGAATTCGGGGGACACCCTGAAACTGGCCGTGGCGGGCGGGGCCAATGCCGAACTGCGGGTGTTCCGGGGGCCCGAGGGGGCGGCGGCGCGGCGACCGGGCAATCAGATACTGGCTCCCGATCAGGTGCTAAGCGATGGCGACGAGCTGGAGATCACGACGGTCCAGGGCAATGAAGTGCTCTATCTGCTGGCGGTGAACCGGGGCGTCACCGACACGTCTCTGGCCGCGGAGATCAAGGTCACCAGGGCGGTGGTGGGCAGCGACGAGGGAGAGTTGCTTGCCGACCACTCGCATCTTTTCAACCTCAAGGGCAATTACTCCGCTCGGCTGTGGGCGGTGAAAATTGCTGTGGATGAGGAGTTCACCATCCAGTTTTTTGAAGACCAGTGGGTTGACTCGCTGACAGTTCCGACCACCTTTGCGTCATCCTTTAATGCCTACGATGTTGGGTGCATCGGGATCTGGATAACCCAGAATCGTCCGCCGAGCGAAGCCCTTTCAGGTGTCTATATCCGCCTGCAGTATCCGGACGGTTCAGATCGTTGGGATGATTGGAATGAATATCTGGAGTCGCCCTATTTAGGTGGTAATGATCAAAAAACGGTATGGGCCTCCGTTGATTGTGATAGTCGCTATGATGCGGTCAGCGAATCAGTCTACGACGATTGGGGCGATAATCCTCGCGGCACGTACAAGGCCACCGTTTATAACAGCAGCCTTGGGGAGCTGATTTCAGGAGAATTCAATCTGCAGTAGGCCCGTGCTGATAATCGTCATCTCGACCAATGATTGCGATGGCGGCGAACATGGCGACCGGATCCCTTTTTTGCCCGGTTTTTTTACAGGTCGTCGCTATCGACGTAGGCGTAGGCGCTGTGCTTGTGGATCGACTCGAAGCTTTCGGCCCCCACCGAAAACCAGTTAATGGCGGGGTGGTTCAGGGCCGATTGGGCCACTTTGCGGACCACGTCCTCGACGAACATCGGATTGTGGTAGGCCTGTTCGGTGACATACTTTTCATCGGGTCGTTTGAGCAGGGCGAAAACCTCGCAGGAGGAGCCGGCCTCGGCCATGGCGATCAGCTCTTCCAGCCAGATAAATTCCCGGTATTTGACGTTGAGGTTGATCTCGGCCCGCTGGTTGTGGGCACCATTGGCGCTGATCTCCCGGGAGCAGGGGCATAGGGTGGTGGCCGGCACCCAGACCGAAAGCATGAACTCTTCGTCGGCCCCGATCCCGCCGGTGAAGCGGCAGCGGTACTCCATCAGGCTGGGGGTGCCGCTGACCGGCGCCTTTTTCTCCAGGAAGTAGGGGAAGGTCATCTCGACATGGGCCGAATCGGCCCGCAGCCGCTCCTTAACCTCCACCAGCAGCTTGCGGAAGATGCGGTTGCTCATCTCCTCCTGGTACTGGTTGAGCACCTCGATAAAGGTGGTCACGCAGGTGTCCCGGTACTGGCGGGGCAGGGTGGCCAGCAGGTCGATGCTGGCCACGGTCTGTTGCAGCCCGCCCGATTTTTCCCGCACGGTGATGGGGTACCTGATATCCTTGATGCCGACGCTCTGTAGTTCCATGCGCTTTTTTACGGTTAGGCCGCCGGGGGCGGTTTTTGATCTGGTTGGGCCACGACCGGTGGTCGCCCATTTTATACCCTGTTCGCGGCTGGAGAGAAAGGGAAAGGTGACGGGAGATAAATTGGGCCGGGCTGGGGGCTTGTCCGCCGACGGTTATTGCAAATCAGGGCCGGGTATGGTTTAAAACCGGGGTGGTGGAGAAGATCAGAATAGATATCTGGCTCTGGGCGGCTCGCTTTTTTAAAACCCGCGCCCTGGCCTCCCAGGCGGTGAGCGGCGGTAAGGTCCATCTCAACGGCGAACGGGTCAAACCCGCCCGGTTGGTGGGGCCGGACGACCGGCTGGAGATCCACAAGGGGGGGCTGGAATTTGTCGTGCTGGTGCGGGGCCTCAGCCGACAGCGACTTTCCGCTCCCAAGGCGGCCGAACTCTACGAGGAGACTCCCGCCAGCCTGGCCGCCCGGCAGGCCGCCAGCGAGGAGCGGCGGCTGTTCCGCCAGGCCGGGCCCCAGCTTCCCGTCGGTCGTCCCGGCAAGCGGGATCGGCGGTTGATCAAGAAATTTATCCGTAAGGACGAGTTGTAATAGTATATCTCTAACAGATACAAAAGTGAGCAGGAGAGGAAAAGATGCGGAAAGCGGAAAGGGCGTTGATCAGTCTTACCGACAAGAGCGGAATCGAGAATTTTGCCGGCGAGTTGGCCCGGTTGGGGATTGAAATTCTCTCCACCGGCGGCACCGCCAAGAAGATGCGGGAGCATGGGATCCCGGTTAAGGATGTGGCCGAGTTCACCGGTTTTCCCGAGATGCTGGATGGGCGGGTCAAGACCCTGCATCCCAAGGTGCACGGCGGGATTCTGGCCCAGAAGGAGAACCCCGAGCACCTGCGCCAGATGGCCGAACATGGTTTGCAGCCCATCGATATCGTGGCGGTCAACCTTTACGCCTTTGAGAAGAGTGTGGCCGATCCCGCCTGCACCCTGGCCAACGCCATCGAGAACATCGATATCGGCGGCCCCACCATGCTCCGCTCCTCGGCCAAGAATTTTCGTGACGTGACGGTGATTGTCGATCCCGCCGACTACCCCCAGGTGCTGGCCGAACTGAAGGAGCACGGTAATACCACTTTGAAGACCCGCTTCAAGCTGGCGGTCAAGGTGTTTGATCTCACCGGCTCTTACGATACCACCATCACCGCCTGGCTGAAAAAGGTGGATCTGGACAGTAACCCCTATTTCGCGTAAAGGACAGGCCCATGAATCTGGCGGTGTTACTCTCCGGCTCCGGCCGGACCCTGGATAATTTTCACCAGCGGATTGCCGATGGCCGGATGGTTGGCCGGATCGCAGTGGTGATCGCCAATACCGCCGACGCCCTGGGCCTGGAAAAGGCCCGGGGTTATGGCTATCCCGCCTTCCAGGCGGCGGACAGCGCCGCGATCAACCGGATCATCGCCCAATATCCGGTGGATCTGGTGCTGTTGGCGGGCTTTCTCAAGCTCTATACTCCGCCGGACTCTTTGCGGCGGGCGGTACTCAACATCCATCCATCGCTGATCCCCTCCTTCTGCGGGGCCGGGATGTATGGCATGCGGGTTCACCGGGCGGTCCATGCCCGGGGGGTGAAGGTGAGCGGCTGCACGGTTCACTTTGCCAACGAGATTTACGACGAAGGTCCGATCGTGGTACAAAAGTGTGTGGCCCTGGCCGATGGTGAACCCCCGGAGTCCATCGCCGCCAAGGTTTTTGCCGCCGAGTGCGAAGCCTATCCCGAGGCGATCAATCTGGTGGCCCAAAAGGGGGTGGATTACTTCTGGCAAGGGAGGAGCGGGGATGCACAAGGTTAAGACACGCCTGATGGATGGGGATGATGTTGATCGTTCCCTGGCCCGGATGGCCATGCAGATCGTCGAACATAATCATGGGGTGGAGAACCTGGCGATCATCGGCATCCATACCGGTGGGGTCTATCTGGCCCAGCGGATCCAGGCTTTGATCCAGGAGCAGTTCGGGATCAATCTGCCCACCGGCAGCCTGGATATCACCCTCTATCGGGATGACTGGAGCCTGGTGGCCCAGAATCCGGTGGTGAAAAAAACCACCCTGGATTTCGCCCTCAAGGATAAGGTGGTGGTGCTGGTGGATGATGTGGTTTACACCGGTCGGACCATCCGGGCCGCCCTCGATGCCCTGATGGACCTGGGTCGTCCCCGCTGCATTCAGTTGGCCGCCCTGGTGGATCGCGGCGGTCGGGAGCTGCCCATCCAGGCCGATTATACCGGGCTGGATGTCCAGGTCGGCCCCGGTGAGCATGTCCATGTGTTGTTGCGGGAACACGACGGCGCCGATGAGGTGGTGCTGACGGAAGCCTGAATTGGCAGCGGTGCCCCCCATGCGCGAGTCCGCCCCCGAAATAGAGCGACAGGCCTTGGAAAGGGTGCTGTCGCGGGTCAGGGAGAAGGAGAAGAGCTATCAACGCTACAACTTCTCCCATGGCCAGAATGCCGCCCTGCGCGCCTTTTTCGACCTGGCCCAGGAGTATGACGCCATGGAGGATTTCTACCGGGTCTGCGTCATCGTGCCGGTGGTTTTTCTCAAGCTCTCCTGCCGTCTGCACCTGCTCAACGAACGGCGGGATGCCCTCTCCCTGGTCTGCGACGGCGCCAAGGGGCTGGTGAGCCCCCCCTTGCCCTCCCCCCAGGGGATGCGTCTGGGCTGCCACACCTATAGCCTGAACCGCTCACTGGTGGTGCCGATCCAGCGCAAACCCTCGAACCAGGAGAGTGGGGAACCCCGTTCGCTCACCGATCTGGTGATGGGGATGCTGGAGATCTCCGCCGGGGCCGAGCTCAGCCGCGATCAACGCTTTTTTCTCCGCAAATACGCCAACCGCATCGGGTACAACCTTCACAACCGCCTGATTGCTCAGCAAAATATTCGTCACCTCAAATTTATTAACAATCTGGTGATGGATATCGAGCACAACGTGATCACCCCCAATATCCACTTCCGGCATCTCTTCAACAAGCTGCGCAAGCGGCTCAATGAACTGGAGCAGCTCAGCCTGGAGTTTTCCCGGATGCGCCAGGCCGGGGTCAACGCTTGCGACGATAAAACCTGCGGCCTGATTCAGGAGCGGCTGGATATCCTCTATGACGATCTGGCCGCCAACCACCGGGAGATGCTGGAACACTACAACAACTACAGCCTCTTCCTGGAAAGCCTCTTCCGGCGCGACCATTTCAGCAAGGGCCATCTGGTGCTGCGGCCCCGGATGTGCTCCATCGAAAAGGAGATCATCAACCCCCAGCTGGATCATTACGGTAATCGCCTGATCAGGCAGGGGATCAGGATCGCCCAGCCCAGCGATATGCGTGACGAGGAGATTCCGCTGAAGGTGGATGTCGGCCTGCTCTCCCAGGTCTATGCCAACCTTTTTTCCAATGCCGAGAAATACACCGCCCCCGTTCCCTCCGGGAGCGGCGATGAGACCAAGCTGATGGCCTACGGGCGTGAATTTCTGCCCAACTATTTCGGGCCGGGCCAGGACGGGATCAAGTTCAACGTCTTCACCACCGGTGAGCATCTTGACCAAAAGGAGGCAGGGTCGCTCTATACCGACGGTTTTCGCGGCCGTTCCGGCTTGGCCAAACCCGGTACCGGCCACGGTCTGGCCTTCATCAAGCAGGTGGTGGAGATCCATGGCGGCGTGGTGGGTTACGAGCCCACCGAGATGGGTAACAACTTCTACTTCATTCTCCCCATCTCCGGCGACCAGCGATGAAAATGGAACTGTTGGCCCCCGCCGGCAGCCTGGAGGCCTTCGAGGCGGCGGTTGCCGCCGGCGCCGACGCGGTCTATATCGGGGCTCCGGGCGCCAATGCCCGGGCCCTGGCCCGGGATTTCACCCCGGCGGAACTGGCCGCCATGCTGGAATACGCCCATGGCCGCAAAGTCAAGGTCTACGCGGCGATGAACAGCCTGCTCAAGGAGAATGAGCTGGCCGGGGCCGCCGCCACCGTCGAACTGCTGGCCGCTCTCAAGATCGACGCCCTGATTATCCAGGATCTGGGGCTTTACGCCCTCTGTCGCCGTTTTTTTCCGCAAATCCGCCTCCATGCCAGCACCCTGCTGGGAGCCCACAACAGCCTGGCGGTGGAGCAGTTTGCCGGGATGGGTTTTGCCCGGGTGGTGCTGGCCCGGGAACTCTCCTTGCCGGAGATTGCCGCCATTCACCGCCAAACCGGGGTGGAACTGGAGGTGTTTGTTCATGGGGCCATGTGTTTCAGCTATTCCGGCCTTTGTCTGTTCAGCAGCTACCTGGGGGGTAAAAGCGGGTTGCGGGGCCGTTGCGTGCAGCCTTGCCGCCGGCTCTATCGCTGGGCCGATAAATCGGGCTACCTTTTTTCGATGAACGACCTGGATGCCCTGGAACTGCTGCCGGCCCTGGCCCGGGCCGGGGTGGGTTCGGTGAAGATCGAGGGCCGGATGAAGAGCGCCCAGTACGTGGACCGGGTGGTGCGGGCCTATCGTTTGGTGCTGGACGCTTTGGCGGCTTCGGCGACCCGGGCCGGAGGGGGAGGGGCCGCCGATGAGGTACCGGCGGCGGCCCTGGCCGAGGGGCGGGAGTTGCTGCGGGAGGCGATGGGGCGCCGCAGCGGAGCCGGTTTCTTTCAGTTGCCCCCCAAGGATCTGGTCAGCCCGGCCCATTCCGGCAATGTCGGGCTCTTTCTGGGCAAGATTGTCGCTCAGCGTGACCGCTGGGCCACCTTGGCCCCTCGCCATCCTTTGCGGCAAGGGGATCGGCTCCGCCTGCACCGGGAGGGGAGCGGGGAACGGCTGGCCTTTACCGCCAAGGAGCTGCGGCCGGGACGGTCCGGGGGCAAGTCCCCCGGTGGGGGTGGGGCCCTGGCGGCGGTGGAAATTCTGCTGCCGGAAGCCGCTCGAGTCGGCGACAGCCTCTATAAGGTTGATTCGGCCGAACGCCGCAAGGCCGCCGCCCGGCGTGATCTGGTGGTGCGGGACTCCCATCGTCGTCTGGCCGCCAGATTGGCGGCCCGTCCCCCCCGGCGGGAGATCGGGGCCTTGCTCGGTTCGGGGGCGCTTACGGAGCGGAGGAGGGGGGCCAAGAGAACCGGTGGTGAGACGGCCCCCCTTCCGTTCTGGCTTAAGCTGGATGATCCCCAGCTCCTAAAACAGCGGCTGCCCGAACAGGTGGCCCGGGTGGTGCTGACGCTCACCCCCGAAACCTTGCCCCGTTTTCTGGCCGCGGGCAAGGTGCTGCGCAATCTGGCCGCCCGAATTATCTGGGCCCTGCCTCCGGTTATTCTCGAGGCCGACCTCCCTTTTTACCGGGAGCAGATCCCCGCCCTGCGGGCCAAAGGCTTCCATGCCTGGCAGATCGGGCATCTCGCCCAGGTGCGCCTGTTTGCCCGGAGCGATGAAAAACGGCCGGGCCTCAAACGGGGTCGGGCGGCCGGGCTGATCATTCATGGCGATTACCCCCTTAATCTTCTCAACAGCCTGGCCTGGGATATCTGCAAGCAGGCGGGGCTGGCCAGTGCCCAGGCGGCGGTGGAGGTTGATCGCTCGACCCTGGCCCTGCTGGGCCGGGCCCGGCCCGGCCAACTGGGGATGACCATCCACGGCCGGCCGCCGCTGTTTACCTCCCGGCTGGATTCCATCCATTTTCGTTATCAGACGCCACTGCTCTCCCCCCGGAATGAGGGCCTGGTGTTGACCCGGGAGTCCGGTCAGACCCTGGCCCTGGCGGACAAACCCTTTTCCCTGCTGCCCCATGTTGCCGAACTGGCCGCCGCCGGCCTGGCCTATGGGGTGATCGACCTGCGCCATCTTCAGGTATCCCGGCCGGAGCTGCTGCCCCTGCTGCGCCAGGCCGGAAAAAAGGGGCGTTCGCGGGTGGCCCTGAGCAACTTCAACTATCTGCATGGCCTGGATTGAGAGCGATGGCGGCAAAAAATACCGCCGGAATCTGGCACGCTAATTGCTTATGGGCAGGGGTGAGAGTTTTTTAACCCTTGGTCCGGCGGGAGGCGATTATGGCGCTGCACAACATCATGTACAATGGAATGAGCGGGCTCAACAGCATGTCCGGTAACATGGCGGTGTTGGGTGATAATATCGCCAACGTCAACACCGTCTCCTACAAGGCCGCCCAGACCACCTTTCAGAGTGTGTTAACCTCTTCCCAGGCCCGTTTCGGGGAGGTCGGCAACGGCTCCCAGATCGCCGCCATCAGCAAGAATTTCCTGCCGGGTCAGTTTGAGGCCACCAGCAAGAGTACCGATATGGCCATTAGCGGTCAGGGCTTTTTCATGCTCCGTGATCCCCGGGAGGGCGAAACCCTTTATGGCCGTGACGGGCAGTTCAATCTGGAGCTGTTGCCGGGCACCCCCGAGGGAACCTATAACCTGGTTACCCCCGATGGCCGTTATGTGCAGGGGATCAACCTGGGCTCGGTGGCCAATCCCAGTGGCAATATCGAAGATATTCTGATTCGCCGCCAATCGATGCCCCAGGCCACCGCCAATGTCAATCTGGCCGTCAACCTGGAAAACAGACCGTTTGTCCCCGAGGCGGTCAATCCCCCCCTTTACGCGGCCTGGGACGGGACAGCCAGCCCACCCCTGGCCGCCGATCAGTACGCCTATCAGACGACGATCCGGGCCTTTGACGATCAGGGGCAGAACTTTGACCTGGTGGTCTATTTCGATCGGACCGCCAGCGCCAACGAGTGGGAGTTCATGGTCACCCACGATCCGGTCCTGGATCGGCGGCTGCTCGACGACAACGGAACGCGTTACAATGATGGCGACAGCCCGGAGCAGGGGGCCGGGGCTCTGCTTTACGGTCGGTTGCTCTTCAACAGCAACGGGGAGATGCTGGATATCCAGGCCTGGAATGTGCCGCCGGCTGGTGAGCTGGTTCCCGAGCAGGACAACCTGCTGGCGGCCGATCCCCAGAGCGGTCTTTACTCCTTTGCCTATAATCTCAGCGGCACCGGCGCCAACCTGAATTCAACCATCGATTTCGGAACCACCCTGGCCGCCCGGCAGGCCACCAGCCCCGCTGGGGCCAGGGCCGACGCCACCGGGGTCGAAGGACCGGCGATCTCGGCCATGACCCTGTGGGAGAGTGTATACGACCGGGATGGTAATCGAATCCAGGAGGGGGACCAGTTGACCTTCAGCGGCCTCACCGGGGCGGGCCAGGAGGTGGAGCTGACCTACGTGGTGGAGTATGGTCAGCGGGTGGAGGATCTGCTGATCAGGCTGGAGAGCGCCTTCAACTGCACGGCTCTGGTGAGAAACGGTCAGTTGGAACTCCATGACCTTAATCCCGGGGAGAGTCAACTGACGGTTGCCGGGATCACTTACCGGGACGCCGCCGGCAACAGCCCGGCGGAAAATCCAGATCTGGCCAGACCTTTTGGCGAGGATGGGGCGCCCTTTGAGGTGAGGGAGGGCGAGGGATTTGAGCTGAGTCCGATTCGCACCACCAATTACGCGGTGGCGTCCGCCACCATCGCCCAGGGCCAGGATGGCTTCGGGGCGGGAGTTTTGCAGAATATCTCGGTCAAGGCGGACGGTACCATTGTCGGCTACTACTCCAATAACCAGCAGTTTGAGCAGGCCCAGGTGATGCTGGCCGATTTTGCCAACTACCGGGGGCTGACCCTGGCCAGTGGCAACGCCTACCGGGCCACCGCCGAGGCGGGAGAGGTGGTGATGGGAGCGGCGGGCAGCGGCAGTTTTGGCAAGGTTATGGGCAACTCCCTGGAAACTTCCAATGTGGATCTGGGCCGGCAATTTGTCGATCTGATGATGACCCAGCGGATCTTCCAGGCCAATTCCAAGTCGATCACCACCGCCGACGAGATCTTCGATACCCTGATGCGCCTCAAGTAGTGTAGTGATGAGATTGGAGTTGCCGGCGGCGGCCGGAATTATCGAGGTGATTTCATGAGCTCGGACTCGGCCCTGCCGCTTATTCTGGTCCTGGAGCCCTATTTCGGTGGCTCCCACCGCCGTTTTCTCACCGGCTTGCAGGGGGCCCTGGCCCGGGATTGCCGCTTTGAGCTGCTGACCTTGCCGGCCCGGGGCTGGAAATGGCGGATGCGGTTGGCCGCCCCCCTGCTGGCGGAAGTGATCGCCCGGCGGGTGGCGGCCGGCGAGTTGGCGAAGCCCGCGCGGATTCTCTGCTCATCCCTGCTGGATCTGGCGGCCCTCAAGGCCCTGCTGCCCGCCACCTGGCAGGGGGTGCCGCTGACGGCTTACTTCCACGAAAATCAGTTTGCCTATCCGGTGCGGGTCGAAGATTACCGCGATCTCCATTTTGCCCTGACCAACTACACCACCGCCCTGGCCGCTGATCGGCTCGCCTTCAACTCCGCCTACAACCTGGCCACCTTCCTGGCCGGCTGCCGGGAGGTGCTGGCCAAGGCCCCGGATATGCCCCTTTTAGACAGCGTGGAACGGATCGCCCGGCAGAGCGTAGTCCTGCCGCCGGGTCTCGATCTGGCGGCCATTGATGCCGTTGGGCCAACTCATCGCCCCCCCGGTCCGCCGGTGATCCTCTGGAACCATCGCTGGGAACATGATAAGCAGCCGGAACTCTTCGGCGCCGCCATCCGCCGGCTGGCGGCCGATAATTTCCCCTTCCGCTTGATTATTGCCGGCCAGGAGTTTGTCCGGGGGGGTGAAGTATTTGCCCGAATTAGGCAAGACCTGCCGGAGCACCTGCTCCACTGCGGTTTTGTGGCCGATCGAATCGCCTACTACCGGTTGCTCGGCCAGGCCGACCTGGTGGTTTCCACCGCCGCCCACGAGTTTTTCGGCCTGGCGGTGCTGGAAGCGGTGCGAGCCGGTTGCCGGCCTTTGTTGCCGGCCCGCCTGGCCTATCCGGAACTGTTTCCCGCTCCATATCTTTATGCCGATGATGAAGAGCTGCTGCCGGCCCTTAAGGCCGCCTGCCGGGCCGGCCGCTTGGCCCGGGAGCAGGCGGTGGCGCTTACCGCCCCCTACGACTGGCCCACCCTGGCTCCCCGCTATCGCCAATGGCTTTTGGCTTGAGAATTGAGGGCTTGGGAACAGTCCTGGCAGAGCGGGTTGGTGATCGGGTATAGTGGGGGGCAAGACCAGGCAATACATCTGATGAGCAGAGGAGAAAAAATATGGGTCGGGATCTCGATCTGGAATATTTCAAGCAGCGTCTCGAGGATCGGTTGGCGGTCATTAAGGCCGAACAGGAAGCCGCCCGGGGGGAAAGCGCCCCCCGGGAGCTTGATCAGGAGTGTGTGGGCCGGCTCTCCCGGATGGACGCCATGCAGCAACAGGCGATCTCCCGGGCCGGGGCCCGGCTGGCCGGCCAGGAGCGCCAGCGGATCGAAGCCGCCCTGGGCCGGATCAAACGGGGCGATTACGGCTACTGCATGCAGTGCGACGACGAGATCGCCGAAGGGCGGTTGCGGGTGGACCCCAGCTCCCTGGTCTGCCTCGCCTGCGCCCGGGAGGCGGAGAATTTATAAAAAAAGGCGACTCCGATTGGCGGAGTCGCCCTTGATCTTTTGGTGGAGCTGAGGGGGCTCGAACCCCTGACCTATGCATTGCGAACGCATCGCTCTCCCAGCTGAGCTACAGCCCCTTGTCGGTTTCCCTTAAACCATGCCCGGCCCGGTTAGTCAACTGCCTTGTGGCGGAAATAGTCGGCCAGAATTTTGGCATGATCGAAGGCCAGGGGCGGCAGGTTGTCCGCGGTGAAGATGGCCGCCGCGGCGGCGTCGTCGCCGGCTTGTGGCTCCCCCTGGGCCCTGGCGATAAAGACCGTGCTGATCGTGTGCAGCCGGGTGTCGCGGGCCGGATCGGAGTAGGTGTGGAACTGGCCGATAAGCTCCACCTTAAGCCCGGTTTCTTCCCGGGCCTCGCGGATGGCCGCCGCTTCCAGGCTTTCGCCGTAATCGACAAAGCCGCCGGGCAGGGCCCAGCCCGGCGGCGGATTGCGGCGCTCAATCAGGACAATGCCCGTCCCCGCCTCAATGATGATATCGACGGTGGGCACCGGGTTGCGGCGGCTTTCGATCCGCTCTCCACATCTGGGGCAGCGCATGGTCGCCTCAGCTGCCCTTCACTTTTTCCCAGGTGTCGCGCAGGGTGGCGCTGCGGTTGAAAACCGGCCGGCCGGGCCGCGAATCCTTGGGGTCGAGGCAGAAGTAACCCTGGCGCTCAAACTGGAAATGCTGACCGGTTGTCGCCTCGGCCAAACCTGGTTCCAGACGGCAGTCGGAGAGAACCGTCAGGGAGTCGGGGTTAAGGGAGCTGGTGAGATCGCGGCCCCCCTTTTCCGGGCTCTCCTCGGTGAAGAGCCGGTCATAGAGGCGGACTTCGGCCTCAATCGACCGGGCGGCGTCAACCCAGTGGATGGTGCCCTTTACCTTGCGACCGTCGGGGGCGGAACCGCCCAGGGTTTGGGGATCATAGGTGCAGCGTAGCTCGACAATCTCGCCGCTGGCATCCTTGATCACCTCGTCACATTTGATGAAATAGGCGTAACGCAGCCGGACCTCCCGGCCCGGGGCCAGGCGGAAGAATTTTTTGGCCGGCTCCTCCATGAAATCGTCCCGTTCGATGAAGATCTCCCGGCTGAAAGGGATTTGGCGCTGCCCCAGTTCCGGCTGCTGGGGGTGGTTCTGGGCGGTAAGCTCTTCGCTTTGCCCCTCCGGGTAGTTGCTGATCACCACCTTTAGGGGGTTGAGCACCCCCATCACCCGCAGGGCCCGTTGATTCAGCTCCTCCCGCACGCAGTGCTCCAGCAGGGCCACGTCAACCAGGCTCTCCTTCTTGGCCACCCCGATCCTGTCACAGAAGCCGCGGATCGCCTCGGGGGGATAACCCCGGCGGCGGATTCCCGAGATGGTGGGCATCCGGGGATCGTCCCAGCCCGCCACATGGCCCTCGTTGACCAGTTGCAGCAGTTTGCGCTTGCTGACCACGGTGTAGCCCAGGTTGAGGCGGGCGAATTCGATCTGGCGGGGTTGGGCCGGCACCGGCAGGTTGGCCAGGAACCAGTCGTAAAGGGGGCGGTGGTCGGCGAACTCCAGGGTGCAGAGGGAGTGGGTGACCCCCTCCAGGGCGTCGGAGATGGGATGGGTGAAGTCGTACATGGGGTAGATGCACCACTGGTCGCCGCTGCGATGGTGGCTGGTATGCATGATCCGGTAGAGCACGGGATCGCGCAGGTTGAGGTTGCCCGAGGCCATGTCGATCTTGGCCCTGAGGACCCGGCTGCCGTCGGCAAACTCCCCGGCCCGCATCCGCCGGAAAAGATCGAGGTTTTCCGCCACGCTCCGCTCCCGGTAGGGGCTGTTTTGGCCCGGTTCGGTGAGGGTGCCGCGGGTGGCTCGGATCTGATCGGCGGGCAGATCACAGACGTAGGCCTTACCCTGGCTGATCAACTGTTCGGCATAGTCGTACAGCTGGGCGAAATAGTCGGAGGCGAAATAGAGGTGCTCGCCCCAGTCGAAACCCAGCCAGCGCACATCCTCCTTGATCGACTCCACATACTCCTGCTCCTCTTTGGTCGGATTGGTGTCATCGAAACGGAGATGGCAGCGGGCCGGGGTATTCTCCTTGGCGATTCCGAAGTTGAGGCAGATCGATTTGGCGTGGCCGATATGGAGATAACCGTTGGGCTCCGGCGGAAAGCGGGTGACGATCTGCTCATGTTTACCCCGGGCCAGGTCCTCGGCGATGATCGCCCGGATAAAATCGGCCGGACCTCCAAGCTCTGTTTGACTCATCAGCTTTGTCCCTCGAAATATTTTCCCGCTTCCCGCAGGCGTTGCACCACCTTCTCCCTGTCAAGGTGAGCGAACACCTCGAACATGCTGGGGCCCTTGTTCTGGCCGGTGATCACCGCCCGGGCGGCGTTGATCGGAACTCCCGGTTTGACCCCGTGTTCCTCGGCGAATTCCCGGGCCACCCGCTCCGCCTCGTCATGGGTGATCTCGGGCAGGGCGGCAAAACGTTGGGCCAGTTGGGGCAGCCACTCCTTCATCTGCGGGTGTTTGAGCAGGTTTTTCTGCAGGGCGGTCTCATCCATGGAGAAATCATCGGCGAACCAGGCCCGGCCGAGGGTGGCGAAGTCGGTGAGGGTGTGGAACCGCTCCCGGCTCATCTCCAGGGTTTTGTGAAACCATTCCTGTTTCTCCCCTTCATAGGCGGGATCCCAGAGTCCCTCCTTCTCCAGCACCGGCCTGACCCGTTGGGCCAGTTCCGCCACCGGAATGGTTCGCAGATAGTGGGCGTTGATGTTGATCGCCTTGGGGTCGGTGAAGAATTTGGGGTCATCCTTCCTGTAGTTGAAGATCGAGTTGGCCCGGTTGACCCCCTCAAGGGTAAAGGCTTCGATCAGCTCCTCCTTGGAAAAGATCTCCCGGTCATCACCGGCGGACCAGCCCAGCAGGACCAGGAAGTTGACCAGGGCCCAGGGCAGAAAGCCGTGGTCCCGGTAGAACTGGACCGCCACAATCTCGCCGTGGCTGCGCTTGGAGATTTTGGCCTTTTTCAAGTCCAGGGTCAGCGGCATATGGGCAAAGGTCGGGGGAGTGGTCCCCAGGGCCCGGTAGAGCAGAATCTGGCGGGGGGTATTGACCAGGCCGTCCTGGCCGCGGATCACATGGCTGATCCGGTCGCGGATATCATCCACCACGTTACAGAGCAGGTAGAGGGGCAGACCGTTGGAACGCACGATCACGAAATCTTCAATATCGCGATAGTTGCGCTCGACGCCGCCGTAAACCACGTCGTTGAAGGCCACTCCCCCTTCGCCCTGGGGCACCTTGAAACGAATCACCGCCGGCAGGCCAGCCGCCTCCTTGGCCGCCACCTCTTCCGGGCTCAGCTCGCGGCAGGCGCCGTTGTAACGGTAGTCGGCCTTGGCGGCGGCCGCCGCCTCCCGCCGGGCCTCCAGCTCCTCCTTGGTGCAGAAACATTTGTAGGCATGGCCCGCAGCCAGCAGCTTCTCCGCCGCCGCCACATGTTCGGCGGCAAAGGCGGATTGGAAGTAGGGGCCTTCATCCCAATCCACCCCCAGCCACTCCAGCCCCTCGATAATCCCCTTGATCGATTCCTCGGTGGAGCGTTCGGCGTCGGTATCTTCGATGCGCAGCACCAGCTTGCCCCCGTGTTTGCGGGCGAAAAGCCAGTTGTAGATGGCGGTGCGAGCCCCGCCGATATGCAGATAGCCGGTGGGGCTGGGGGGAAAGCGTACACGTACTTCACTCATGCCGGTAATCTCCTTGAACAGGGAAAATAAGGGGGTGATATTTCCAGCTGTTTATAGTCCTTTTTGCTCAAATATTCAATGAACGACTGCGGTTGAGTCGGGGGAGGGTGGTCATGCTTTTGTTTTGGGGCCGGGATTTGATTTTGTTCTCCGATCGTTGTATGATGTCTAGCACGAGGTAATAATTGTTGGAGGTGCCAGTTATGTTACTCGATGCCAGTAGTGGAGTGGGGCAATCGTTGACCCGGCCCGAGCGTCCGGAGAGCAGCCCGGTTCCCAACGACGCCAACCGGGCCCAGCCCGAGCGGAGCGAAGTCGGGCGGAGCAGTGATATCGGCCCGGCGGTGGTGACCAATTTTTCCGCCGCGGCCATGGAGCTGGCCCGTCCGGTCCGGGAGGCGGAGCAGCAAGCCGATCCGGAACGGAGTGCCGACCGGATGGAACGCGAGGATCGGGGGGTGGCCCAGGCCAACCGCGAGGAGCAGGCCCGCCGGGTGCAACAGGAGCCCCAGCGTTACTCCAGCATCGATCTAACAGTCTAAGTAAGGCCGTCCTGACCTGGGCCGCCGCCCGCCTGGTCGCCGGAGCCGGCTAGAATCCCAGCTCCTGCAAGACCCGCCGGTTGGCGGTCCAGTTTTTCTGCACCTTCACCCATAGTTTAAGCAGCACCTTGACCCCCAGCAGGGCCTCGATCTCCCGCCGGGAGGTCTGGCCGATCCGTTGCAGCATCGAACCCTTGTTGCCGATGATAATCCCCTTCTGGGAATCCTTCTCCACCATGATGGTGGCGTGGATGGTGGTCAGGTTGCGCTCCGGCTCCTCGGAAAAACCTTCGATCACCACCGCCACCGAGTAGGGCAGTTCATCTTTGGTCAGCAGCATGATCTTTTCCCGGATGATCTCACCGCAGATAAAACGTTCACTGGCATCGGTGGGCAGATCATCGGGGAACAGCCTTGGTCCCGTGGGCAACAGGCGGCTGGCCTGGTCGAGAAATATTTCGCAGCCCTCACCGTTCATGGCCGAGACGGGAATGATGGCCTGGAAGGGGTAAACCTCCTGCCAGGCGGAGATCAGCGGCAACAGCCGCTCTTTGCCGATCCGGTCGATCTTGTTGCAAAGCAGCAGGGCCGGTTTGCCGGCCCCCCGCAGCAGTTCCGCCGCCTCCCGCTGATGTTCGCTATCGGGTAAACCAGCGTCGATCATATAGGCCACCGCGTCCACCTCCTTAACCGTATTGCGCGCTATTTTGACCATTTCGCTGTTAAGGGGGGTGCGGGCCCGGTGCAGCCCGGGGGTATCCAGCAGGATCAGCTGGTAGCCGGGGCCGTTGACCACCCCCAGGATCCGGTTACGGGTGGTTTGGGGCTTGGGGGTGACAATGGAAATTTTCTGCCCCAGCAGGCGGTTGAGCAGGGTTGATTTGCCGGCGTTGGGGGGGCCCACCAGGGCCACAAAGCCGCAGGCGATCTCTTGAGCCGGGTCGTTATGCATGGTTGTTGTCTCCGGGTTACGGGATAAAGGTAAGCCGCCATCTTAGCAGCTTTTGGTTATTTTGTCCGTAATCTTGCTCTCTTTCGCCCCTGTTTTAAGTGACTGGGGGGTTAATTTATGGTAGATGGGTACCCTTCGGCCTCCGGGCTATCCGCGGGAGAAAGCCCCCTTTCCCCTTTCCGACCACCTCCACGGACCAGCTGCTATTCCATGACCTCTTCCGGTAATATTGTTGAATATGTTGAACAGGGCAAATTTATTTGCGGAGTGGTGTTGGATGCCACCTCTTCCCGCTTGAAAGTTTTCAACCAGAACGGCCGGGAACTCAACCTGCCCGGGGCCCGGGTGGTCCACAGCTCCAGTTCGCCCACCTTGGCCGGGCTCTCCCGCGACGAGCAGCGCCGCCGCCTCCAGGAGACCGACCAGCGTCGCCGGGAATTGACGGCCCAGGTGGAGACTGAGATGGTCTGGCAGTTGGCCGCCGGCGAAAAAAACCAGCTTTTCAACCCCCTGTTTCTGGCCGAGCTCAATTTCGGCGGCCATGCCGATGATGACCAGGTGGCCGCCTTCCTGCGGGCGGTATTCACCGATCGTCTCTACTTTAAATATAAGGATGGCCGGGTGATGGCCCATCCCGTCGAGGTGGTGGAGCAGTTGCTGGCCCGCCAGGAGAAGGAGCGGCAGCGGGAAGAGCTGCTGGTTGTCGGAGCGGAAAAGCTCAAGAATATTTTTGCCGGGGAGGCCGTGGGCGACTGGCCGGAACTGGAACCTTGCCTGGCCCTGCTCCGGGACTACTACCTTTATGCCAATGAAGCCGAAGAGGGGGAACTGGCCCGGGAGCTGCTCAAACGGTCCGGCCTGACCCGGCCCCACGATGTTTACAGCCTGCTGGTCAAAACCGGGCACTGGCGGCCCGATGAAAATGTGCCTCTGTTGCGGGCCCGGCTGCCGGTGGAGTTTTCCGCCGAGGAGCTGGCCGAGGCCGAGGCCTGCCGGGAGCCCAGCGGCGAGGAGTTGCTGGCGGCGGGCCGGCTGGATCTGCGGGAGTTGTCGGTGCTGACCATTGATGGCGCTTCCACCCGCGATCTCGACGACGCCCTCCATCTCGAGCGCCAGGGGGAGAACTTTCGGGTCGGCATCCATATCGCCGACGTGGCCCATTTCGTCAAGCCCGGCTCGGCCCTTTTCGCCGCGGCCGTGAAACGGGTGACCTCCCTCTACTTCCCCGAGGGCCAGGTGCCGATGCTGCCCCCCCGGCTCTCCGAGGACCTTTGCAGCCTGGTGGCCGGCAAGGTTCGGCCGACCATGAGCTTTCTGGTGACCCTCACCCCGGCCGGGGATATCGTTGATTCCCGGATCGTGGCCGGGGTGGTGGAGGTAAAGCGCCGGCTGGATTACGATCAGGTGGAGGAGCTGCTGGCCGACGATCCTGACTTACAGGAGCTGCTGGCCTTGAGCCGGGCCCTGCGCCGCCGCCGTCTGGAGGCCGGCGCCCTGTTGCTTCCCATTCCCGATGTTAACATCCGTCTCGACCGACAGGGTAACCCCCGGGTAACGCTGGAGGATGTGGATATCCCGGCCCGGTTGCTGGTTTCGGAGATGATGGTGCTGGCCAATATGGTGGCGGCGGAATATGTGGCCCAGCAGCAGGTCCCCGGCCTCTTCCGGGCCCAGGACGATCCCCATCAGCGGTTGGTGCAGGGGTATGATCAGGATATTTTCACGATCTGGCGCCAACGCAAGCAGCTCAAGCCCGGTCAGCTGCTAACCCGGCCCAAACGTCACAGCGGGGTGGGGGCGGCCAGCTATACCACCATCACCTCGCCGATTCGGCGGCTGCTGGATCTGGTGATGCAGCATCAGGTTTACGCCCTGCGGGCCGGCAAGGGGGCCCGTTTCGCGGAGCCGGACATGCTGGATTTCATCGCCGCCATGGCCACCAGTCAGCCCCGGGTTAATCAGGTGCGGCGGGACCGCCAGCGCTACTGGCTGCTTAAATACCTGGCCGGAAAGGAGGGCAGCCGGGTGGACGCCCTGGTGGTGGCCGGCGGGCCCAGGCGGGTGACGGTGGTGCTTACCGATTGTCTGCTGGAGGCTGATCTGCCCCCGGGTCGGGGTCTCAACATCCAGCCGGGCGAGATTGTTCCGATCAAGATTGCCCGGGTCGATCCCCTGGAGGGGATTCTGCGGGTGGAATGGTAGGTCGGGGCACCGCCCGGTTTCAGTCGTAGATAATGGCGGTCCAGCGGGAGAGGACCTCTTCGGCCCGTTCATCCAGCCGGTCCGCCACCTCATGGATCTGATACTGCCGTTGACAGCTGGTGCAGGCCATGCGCACCCGCCGGCAGGAGCGCAGGATGTCAAGCGGTCCCTCGCAGGCGGGGCAGGTCATGGTGGTGGGGATCGAGGTGCCGAGCATGGGTCTTAATCCGCCAGGAGGGTTTGGCGGTTGAAGATCGCCCGCAATTCGTAACCTTTGGCCGCCAGGGCTTCGGCCCCACCTTCCTGGCGATCGACGATGGTCGCCACCAGGCCCACCTTGTAGCCTTGGGCCTCCACCCGTTCAATCACCTTCAGCAGGGTGCCGCCGGTGGTTACCACATCCTCCACCAGGGCCACCGTGGCCCCTTCGGGCAGGTTGCTCTGTCCCTCCAGATAGGCCTCGGTGCCGTGCTTTTTCGACTCCTTGCGCACAATAAAGGCCGGAATCGGGGCCTTTTCCACAAAACTGACCAGGGAGACCGCGGTGACAATGGGGTCGGCCCCCAGAGTCATGCCGCCCACCGCCTCGATCTTTTTCGGGTTGTCGCGGATCATCTCGAAGAGCAGCTTGCCGCAGAGCCACCCTCCTTCGGCGGAGAGGGTGGTCTGCTTGCCGTCGATGTAGAAGTCGGATTCCTTGCCGGAAGAGAGCTTGAAGGTGCCCTGTCGGTAAGATTTTTCGCGGATAATCTCTTTCAGTCGTTGCCTGTCGTCCATTGAATCTGGTCCTTTTGTTTGGTTTACCGGTGGAAATGTGGGGGCGAATCGTTGTCGGTCAGCGGGCCGGCATCGTGGCCACAATCTCGGCCAGTTCCAGCAGAAACTGCTTGAGGTTATGCAGGGCATCAAAGCGCAGGGTGGTATGGAGTTCCCCCAGCTCGCCGTTGGGTATATTGGCCTGCAGGGCCTGGATCAGGGAGAGGACCGCGTTGCGGTCGAACTGGCTATCCACATCCTGGCAGAGCGTTTTAAGGGCGGTTTCCACCGCCATGGCCTCGCGATATGGCCGTTTGGAGGTCATGGCGTCAAAGACGTCGGCCACCGCGATGATCCGGCCAAAGAGGGAGATCTCCTGCCCCCGTAGCCCCAGGGGATAGCCGCTGCCATCCAGCCGCTCGTGGTGCTGGATGGCCCCCTGGAGAATATGGCCAGCCAGATGGATGGGCTGGAGGATCCGGTCGGTGAACACCGGGTGTTGCTTGATCTGGCCGAACTCATCGCTGGTCAGTTTGCCCGGCTTACCCAGGATCTGTTCGGAAACGCCGATCTTGCCCAGGTCGTGCATGTAGGCGGCGATCTCCAGGTCGCTGATCTCCTTGCTCTCCAGTTTCAGCTGGCGACCGATGGCCACCGCGTACTTGGCCACCCGGAAGGAGTGGCCGTGGGTGTATTCATCCTTGGCGTCGATGGCGGCGGCCAGGGCCTTGACCGTGTTGAGGTAGAGGTCCTGGAGGCTATCGTAGAGGCGCAGAGTCTCGAAGGTTGGCGAGATGATGTTTTCGATGATGCCGACCAGTTTTTTTTCGTAGGAGGAGAACGGGCGCTGATTGGGAAGGCGCAGGAAGATCATCTGGCCCCTGATCTTGTTGTCCTTTTCCCGGATCGGGGAGCAGAGCAGGGAGGAGCCGTCGGCGGCGGCGCAAATCATGGTGTGCTCGCAACCCCCTCGCTCCTTGAGGCATTCGCTCTCCCGGAGTGTGACACTCTCGTCCTGGCCAACAGCGAGGGCCAGGCTGATCTCTTCATCCCAGCGGCCGCGGGTTTTAAGAAAGGCCTGTTCAGCCTTGATCGCCCCGGCGATCTCCCGCAGGGTGATCCGGTAGCACTGCTCCAGCTCTTCCACCCCGATGATCTTAAGGGCCACCCGGCTCAGGAAGCTTAGCTGGCTGGAGAGTTGCAACATCTCCTCGCTGGTCTCCCGCAGTTCAATCTCCCGCAGCAGTTGGCTGTTGAGGGAGGCCAGGCAGTAGTTGATGTGGGGTTCGGCCCGTTCCAGCGCTTCCGGGTTGGGGGCGGCGCAGGAGAGGCCCCCGATATTCTGGGGAAAATTAAAGGGGTAGTAGCGGGCGGCCGCGCCGCCGATCTCCCCCTTTTCGATGATCGGGCGCTGGTCACTGTCCAGGACCGTGATTTTGAGCTGGAGGGTCTCGCTCAGGTAGTGGAGCGAAAGATCAAGGAATTCGCTGTCGAAGAGGTGATCCTGAATGGAACTCATGGCTGGGCCGTGGTAAGGCCTAAGATATGGTCGATGGCCTTGCCCAGCTCCTCCTTGCAGATCGGCTTGTTGAGAAAACCATTGCCGCCGGCCGCCTTGGCCTGGCGGATATTGTCCTCTCCGCCCAGGGCGGTGAAGAAAACCACCGGAATGGCAGCGGTGCGGGCGTCGGCTTTGATCATGCGGGTGGCCTCGATGCCGTCCATCTCCGGCATTTCGATGTCCATGATCACCATGTCGGGGGTGAGTTCGAGGGCCATCTCCCAGCCTTTTCTGCCGTTTTCCGCGACGGCGGGTCGATAGCCCAACTGCTGGACCAGTTGACTGACAATCCGCCGGATCATCGTTGAATCGTCAACTATTAGAATGGTTTTGCTCATCCGCTTAGCACCCCTGAACGCCCCTTTCCAAAACAGCCAATCAGAGAATTATAACCCCACTGGGGGGAATAATGCAAAAAATATAACCCCGGCAGCGGGTTATTTCAGTTTGGGCAGGTGGCGCTCCAGATTGGCCTTGGGGTCGATCACCGGTTCGATCTCCCCGGTGGCCGACGACATTACCACCATGACGCCGGGGCCATGGCCGGCCAGCACGCAGTCCGAGTGGACCACGATCCCGATCACCACCCCGCCGCTGCGATAGATTCTGCCAAAGGTGGCATCGGCGTCGGTGATGGCCACGAAATCCCCCAGGCGCAGGTCAGCCAGACCGTGCTTCTCCACCGTGGGTTGATCGAACAGCTGAATATCGTAATCGCCGCTCTGGCTGTGGGGAGAGCCCAGGCCGGAACCCATGATCGCCGCCGGCACCAGGTGGGTTACCGGCACCTGCAGTCGGCGGTTTTTCAGCGCCTTGAGCGGCAGTTGAGCCAGCAGGTCCGGGTCCAGGTTCATCACCTTGATCGTCGGGAACTCCAGCAGCTTAAGGCCGCAGCCGAAGGCCCGGATCTGGATCTTGTCGCCGATCACCAGCTGCTCCAGCACCTTGGCCGGGAAGTCGAGCAGGACATGCTCGATGCCGCCGTGTTTACCGGTGACCCGCCCCTTTTTGCCCTTGGCATCGCCGGATACCACGGTGGCCAGGTTGCCGGCGCAGGAGAAGAGATTGAGGGCCCGATTGGGGCCGGGCTGGCCCTGGAACTTGGTGAAATTGCTGATCGAGACCCCGGGTTCAACGTGGTCGGCAAAAAGGCCGCAGGCCCTGTCCCCGACCCGCAGGTTGTAGGTGATCCCCCCGACTCCGGGGTAGATGTCGGATTGGCCCTGGGGATCGATCCGGTAGGGATTGATGCCGCCCAGGGGGGAGGTGATCTCGCCGATCACCGACTGACAAACCAGTTGTTCCCGGTTGGTTTTGAGCATTTGATCTCCTCACCATCAACTTGTTAGACATTGAAGCGGAAATTGATACAGTCACCGTCCCGCACCACATACTCCTTGCCTTCCAGGCGCAACAGCCCCTTCTCTTTGGCCTTGGCCTCGCTGCCACAGGCCAGCAGGTCAGCGCAGGAGATTACTTCGGCCCGGATAAAGCCCCGTTCAAAATCGGAATGGATAACTCCGGCGGCCTGGGGAGCCTTGGTCCTCTGGGGAATGGTCCAGGCCCGGGTCTCCTTCTCTCCCACGGTGAAATAGGTGATCAGCCCCAGCAGTTGGTAGCCGGTCCGGATCAGGCGGTTTAGTCCCGGTTCGCTCAAGCCCATGTCGGCCAGGAAGGCCTGGCGCTCTTCAGGATCCAGGCCGCTGAGCTCCTCTTCGATCGCCCCGGAGATCATCACCACCGAGGCCTGCTCGGCGGCGGCGGCCCTGGTCAGCTCCTCGACCCAGGGGTTGCCGGTATTGATCTGCTCCTCGGGGACATTGGCCACATAAAGTACCGGCTTGGCGCTGAGCAGAAACATCTCCCGCAGCAGGGTCTGGCCGCTGTCGTCAAGCTCCAGGGTTCGGGCCGGCAGCCCTTGATCCAGGTGCTTTTCCATGGCATCCAGCACCGCCAACTGCTCCTTGAAGACCTTGTCGCCGGATTTGGCCTGGGAGGCGGTTTTCTGCTGACGGCGGCGCACGGTTTCCAGGTCGGCCAGGATCAGCTCGGTGTTGATGATCTCCCGATCCTGGAGAGGGTCGATCTTGCCGCTGACATGGACGATATTGTCATCGGCGAAACATCGGACCACATGGGCAATGGCATCCACCTGGCGGATATGGCCCAAAAACTGGTTGCCCAGGCCCTCGCCCTGGCTGGCCCCGCTGACCAGGCCGGCGATATCGACAAACTCCATCTGGGCGTTGACCTTGTTTCTGGTCTTGGCCATGGCCGCCAGCTTGTCCAGCCGTTCATCGGGGACCGCCACCATCCCCACATTGGGTTCGATGGTGCAGAAGGGGTAGTTGGCCGATTCGATTCCGGCCGCGGTCAGGGCGTTGAAAATGGTGGATTTGCCGACATTGGGCAGGCCGACGATTCCGCAACGAAATCCCATGCTGATATCCTTGGTGATTAATTAGGGTAGGCTCTTGATGGTATGGCTGCTTTTGCAACCCGGCATGATAATGTTTTCTTGGCAAAGCGGCAAGGCTTGTTTAACTTGCGGGGTGACCGGGGTGAATTGCCCATGACCAGTGGCCGGGGAAGAGAAGATGGGACGAGAGCGGAATATCAGCCGGATTGGTGCCCTGCTGGGGGATCTGGCCGGCGAAAAACGGTGGCGTGAGCGCCTGGATATGCACGCCATTTTCCTCTCCTGGCCGGAAATGGTTGGGGAGGAGTTGGCCGCCGTCGTTCAGCCGGAGGTGATCCGGGAGCGGGTCCTCTGGCTGCGGGTGGTGGACCCGGTTTGGCGTCAGCAGCTGGTGTTTCAGAAAAGCTCCCTGTTGCGGGAGATCAACCGGCGCTTGCGCTCCCGGGAGAAGATCGAAGACCTCCGTTTCCGGCTGGATGGAGCGCTGGCCCAAGAGATGGAAGCGCGGCAGCTGCTGGCTCAGGAGGGTCGGGAGGCGGATCCGGAGCCGCCGCCGGATCCGCAACGGGAAGCGGAGTTTGCCCGGATGATCGAGGTCATCGATGACCCGCAGGCCCGCGCCAATCTGCTGCGGCTCTGGCGCAAGACGCAGGCCGACCGACGGCGTTCACCGCCGGAATGATCAGCCCTGGATGAGCCTGGGGCCCTCTTTGTCCTCCTGCCGTTGTCCCTCCAGTCCTTTGATCAGGTGGATCAGGGTGGTGACGCAATGGCTGAGCTGTTCGGCCTGCTGCTCCATCTCCTGGGCCAATTGCGACTGCTGGTCGGCCTCGGCGGCATTGTGCTGGGTGGCTTCGTCCAGTTCGTGGATCGCCTTGGTGATCTGCTGAATCCCCTGGGTCTGCTCCTTGGAGGCGGAGGCGATTTCGGCCAGGATATCGGCGGTTTTCTTGGCTTTGTCCGCCGCGTTTTTGAAGGCCTCGTCGGTGCTGCCCACCAATTGGGCCCCCCGCTCGATCCGGTCGTTGGTGGTTTCCAGCAGGGCGGTGGTTTGCCGGGCCGCCTCGGCCGCCCGCATCGCCAGATTTCTCACCTCGTCGGCCACCACCGCGAACCCGGCCCCGGCCTCACCGGCCCGGGCCGCCTCCACCGCCGCGTTCAAGGCCAGGAGATTGGTCTGGAAGGCGATTTCGTCGATGGTTTTGATAATTTTGCTGGTCTCTTCGTTGGCGCTGGTGATCTTGCCCATGGCCTCGGTGAGCTGGCCCATGGCCAGGTTGGCCTCGGTCATCACCTGGTTGGCTTCGGTCATCAGATTGTTGGCTGCGTCGGCGCTGTCGGCGTTTTTGTTGGTCATCGAGGAGAGTTCCTCGATGGAGGCGCTGGTCTGCTCCAAGGAGGCCGCCTGCTGGGAGGCGCGGTCGGCCACCGCCAGGCTGGAATCAGACGCCCTGCGGGAGCTGGAGGAAACCTGGCCGGCGCTGGCCGAGAGCTCGTCGATCACGGCAATAACCGGGCGGCTGACCATCCGGTTCAGCACCAGGGCGATGGAGACACTGACCAGGACCAGCAAGGTGATGCAACCAAAAATCAGAAAAAGACCAAGATTACGAACCGTTTCATTGAGCCGGCTCAGGTCGTAGCTCAAGGCCAGGGTGCCGCCGCTCTCCCCCACCCGCCAGTCGATATGGCAGCGGACGCAATCGGGCACCACCGGCTGGGGGCTGTAGAGCCGGACATGATCGCCCCGCTGCTCGGCCACCATGGTCATCGCCTCCAGCTTTTGCATGGTGGCGGGGGACAATCGTTCTTCCGAACGTTCGCCTTTGCTGGATGACATATCCAGTTTGCCGCCGGCGTCATAGAGGGAGGCGTCCAGCACCCCGGCAATCTCGTTCTGCTGGTGGAGCAGTTGCAGGAAGGTCTTCATCTGGCCCCGCTCCAGGGAACCCTTCACCCCCTCTTCGAAAGAGTCGAAGAGGATGTGGACCGAGTCCAGGTAGTTGCCGGTCAGCCGCTGTTTGACGAAGGAGTGGAGAAAGATGGTGCCGCCGACCAGGGCCCCGGCCAAAACCACCAGGACCACGGTTAGAACCCTAGCGATCAGTGAATGTTTGCTGGAGGCGTTGCCTGACATTGCAGATCTCCGTTAAGCGTTGGTCTGGTATTGGTGACGGCCTCTGCCCTCACTTGACTTTGCCTTCGCTGAGGCGGTAGAAAGGCAGCGCTTTGTGGCGGGCGAAACTGGGGGAGGCACAGCCGATGCAGGGGGCGTTGGTGTCGATGCACCAGGTGCGGCCGCCGTTCCACCAGCGGGTGGGGCAGTCGGCAAAGGTGATCGGCCCCAGGCAGCCCAACTTGAACAGACACCCCCTCTCTCCCAGTTTGGCGGCAAAGATCTCCTCCTGGAAATCGTAATAGCGGGGGCACTGTTCATGGAGGCGGCGTTCGAAAAAGAGTTTGGGGGCGCCGTCAACCAGCTCCGGAACCCCGACCTTGACCAGATGGCTGATGGTGTGCCAGACCCAGTCGGGATGGACCGGACAGCCGCGGATGTCGATCACCAGCTTGTCAACGTTGCGGCGGCGGTAAAACTCTCTAAGGCCGATGGCCCCGGTGGGATTGCCTTCCGCGGCGGGAATGCCGCCGTCGCAGGCGCAGGAACCGATGGCCACCGCCGCGGTCATGGTTTTGGCCGCCCGTTCCAGGTAGTCGGCAAACGGTTTGTGGGCGATGATGCAGGCCTCGGGCATCTCCGCCGGAATTGCCCCCTCAATGGCCAGAATGTACTCTCCGGCCCGACCGTCGATGAACGATTCGATCAGCTCCATCGCCATCTTGCCCGATACCGAGGAGAGGTCGGTGTGGAAGACCAATTGGGAATAATCGGTGATCATCGCCAGCGGCGAGGGGGAATCGGCCTGGAGCAGGGAGATGGAGCAACCGGTGCAGGATAGTCCCTGCAGGTAAAGCAGTTTGGGGACGGAGCGGGGATCGACCTCTTGCAGGGCCGCGGCCACCGGTTGGGGAATGCCTTTGGCGCCGAAGGCGGCGGTCAGGGCGGCGGCAAGTTTCAAAAAGTCGCGACGATCAAGCATAAGCACTCCTCTTAGTGGACGGCGCAGGCCAGGCAGGGGTCGAAGGAGCGGACGATCCTTTTCGACTCGATCTGCTCTGCCGGCGTTTGCACTCTGGTGCCGATCAGGGCCGATTCCATGGCGCCCGGGTTACCCTGGTCATCCCGGGGGGAAGCGTTCCAGGTGGTTGGTACCACGCATTCATACTTGGCGATCTTGTAGTTTTCGATCCGGATGTAGTGGAGCAGAGCCCCGCGTGAGGATTCGGTGGCCCCGTAGCCTTCGCCCGAGGAGGGCGGATTGAGTTCGGCCATGGTGGGGGCCCCGGGGGTGAGCCGTTCGCTCTCCGCCAGCAGGAAATCGGCGGTCACCGCCGCCAGGATCGCCCGGCTCAGGTGGCGGCCCAGTACCGAGTTGAGCTGCTCGGCTCTGATGTTGGCCTGGCCGGCGAACTTTTCCACCAAAGCCTTGATGGCCGGGTTGTGGCCCTGGGCGTAATCCACCATGACCCGGGCCGCGGGACCCACCTCCACCATCCGGCCGTCGTAACGGGGGGCCATGATCCAGGAGTAGGCCCCGTTTTTGCCGGGCTGGGGGACGATGGCCGCCTCCCGGACCGTGAGGTTGCTGGGAGAGGAGTATTTGGCGTGGCCCACATCCTGGCGAATTTTACCGAAATCCACCGCCGAAACCCGACCGTCGAACATCACTCCGCCGGCCAGCAGCCGTCGGCTGTCGAGCTCCGGCCCCAAGGGCAGGTGACCGTAGGAGAGGAAGCCCCCCTTGCTGCGGCCGATCTCCCAGTATTCGGGGAAGGCGCCGGCCACCGCCAGCACATCGGGAATGTATTTATGGTGAATAAAGTCACGGACCTCCCGGATCAGCGACTGGTAGGCGACAATCAGGTCGATGCGGGCTTCCTGGGTGCAGCCGCCGGGGAAGATCGCGGTGGCGTGGGGGAATTTGCCGCCGAAGATGGCGGCGGCCTGGTTGGCCTTTTTCTCCATGCTCATCGCTTCGAGATAGTTTTTGATCGCCCCGAAGTTGGCCTCGGGATCGTTGAGATATTTACCCGAAAGGCGGGGCAGAAAGGGCGCGGCGGGGTAGCGCTTGCCGGAGTCGACCTCGGCCTTGACCCAGTCGCGCACCCTGTTCAGCTCGGGGTCCCGGCCGGTGTACTGCAGCACGGCGGTGATATCGACGTAGTCCAGGGCGCAGAGCTGATAAAAGTGGAGCAGATAGTCGTAAAGATGGTTGGCGCCCTGGATCAGGTTGTGGAGAATCCGACCGTTTGGCGGGACGGTAAGTTGATAGGCATTTTCCTGGGCGTAGGATGAAGCGATGGCGTGGGCATAGGGGCAAACCCCACAGATCCGCTGGGTAATCTGCTGGGAGTCCAGGGGGTCGCGGCCGCGGAGGAAAATCTCGAAACCTCGGAACATTTCTCCTTCGCAGCGGGCATCGGTGACCACCCCGTTCTCGACGGTGGTTTGCACGTTGAGATGGCCTTCAATTCTGGTTACCGGCCCGATGTCAATTTTCATCCTTGATCTCCCCCGATCGAGTGCCCGAAAGCGGAGCTGTTTTAATCCAGTCCTGTCGCCAGGTGTTAATCTATTTTGATTTTTGTTGTCTGGAATTAGTTAGCAGTATCTTTATGCCTTATCAAGATTTTTTT
>NZ_JBIPKH010000007.1:0-129783 GCF_044068625.1 Desulfurivibrio modestus | reverse complement strand
TTATAGAGATTGGGAATAAATAACATGATCAATACACAAAAGATTCGGATCCGTCTTAAAGGATACGACCACAAGCTGATCGACCAATCCACCAGTGAGATTGTGGAGACCGCCAAGCGGACGGGGGCGGCGGTGGCCGGCCCCATTCCCCTGCCGACCACGATCAACAAGTTCTGTGTTCTGCGGGGGCCCCATGTGGACAAAAAGTCCCGTGAGCAGTTTGAGATGCGGACCCATAAGCGGCTTCTGGATATTCTGGAGCCGACCCAGCAGACCATTGACGCCCTGATGAAGCTGGAGCTTTCCGCGGGTGTGGATGTCGAGATCAAGCTTTAAGAAGCCTCAACGCTTATTTACCGGACAGGTGTAACAATGTCTAAGAACATGGGTTTGCTGGGCAGAAAAATGGGAATGACCCGGATTTTTACCGAGACCGGGGTCGCGGTTCCAGTAACGGTGATCGAAGCCGGTCCCTGCGTGGTATTGCAGAAAAAAACCAACGCCAAGGAAGGTTACAGCGCCATTCAGGTTGGTTTTGGTTCCCGCAAGGAATCCCGGCTTAACAAGGCCGAGGCCGGCCACTGCAAGGCGGCTGGCAAGGGTGGCTTCTACCACGTCAAGGAGTTTCGGGTGGCTGATCTCGAGGCCTATGAGGTGGGTCAGGAGATCAATATCACCGATCTGCTCAGTATTGGCGATCTGGTTGATGTCCGGGCCCGTAGCAAGGGTCGCGGTTTTCAGGGCGTGGTTCGGCGCTATGGTTTTAAGGGCGGTCGGGCCACCCACGGCTCCAATTTCCATCGGGCCCCCGGCTCCATCGGCTGCAGTGCCTGGCCCAGTCGGGTTATCAAGGGCAAAAAGATGCCCGGCCAGATGGGGGACAAGTTTATCACTAAGAAGAACTGCACCGTCATCGATATCCGGCCCGAGCAAAATGTGATTGTGCTCAAGGGCGGAGTTCCCGGCGCCAAGCAGGGAGTGGTTCAGATCTATAAGAACGCGTAAGGTCGGAGCGACTGCGCCGACACCAAGGTTAATGCCCAGGGGGTACCGATAATGGCGGTAACGGAAATATACAATATTAAAAAGGAAAAGGTTGGGGAGCTTGAACTGAACGACGAGCTCTTCAAGGTTGACGTCAACCCCCACCTGCTCCACGACATCGTGCGGATGCAGCGCGCCAATCGGCGGGCCGGTACCGCTTGCACCAAAACCCGTTCCGATGTCAGCGGCAGCGGCAAGAAGCCCTGGAAGCAGAAGGGCACCGGCCGGGCTCGGGCCGGCAGCCGTAAGTCTCCCGTCTGGCGGGGGGGCGGCACCGTCTTCGGACCCCAGCCCCGGAGCTACTCTTACCGGATGCCGCGCAAGGCCCGTAAGCTTGGGTTGCGGATGGCTTTGAGCTCACGCTTCGGCGACCAGCTGCTGGTGGTGCTGGACGATTTTCAGCTTGATGAGATCAAGACCAAGAAGTTCATCGAAGTGATGGACAATTTCGAGATCAAGAACGCCCTGATCATCGCTCCCGAGCGGATTGAGACCCTGGAGCGCTCCTCCCGCAACGTCCCCGGATTCAAGGTGATGCCGCCGGAAGGGCTCAATGTCTATGATATTTTGCTGCATAAGCACATTGTTCTGTTGCAGCCCTGTATCGGTCAGCTGGAAGAGAGGTTGCTGTCATGAAAAATATCTTTGAGGTGGTCAAGCGTCCCCGGCTGACGGAAAAAAGCATGGGATTGCAGGAAGCCCACAATCAGATCGTGCTGCAGGTTGATCGCCGGGCCAACAAGGACGAGATCAAAAAGGCGGTTGAGAGTCTCTTCAGTGTGAAGGTGGAGAAGGTAAGAACTGCCAGTATGCCCGGCCGGCGCAAGCGAATGGGTAAATATGTGGGCACCACCAGCGACAGGAAGAAGGCCTTTGTGACCTTGAGCAGCGAGAGCAAGCTCGACTTCCTGGAAGAGTTGTAAGGTCAAAAAAGGCTTTATTGAAACAACAAATCGGAGTTTCACATGGCACTGAAGACATATAAACCGACATCACCGGGACGGCGGACCCTGGTCACCGTGGTCAGGGATGAGCTTAGCAGCGACCGTCCGGTCAAGGGGCTGGTTAAAACCCTGAATAAAAATGGTGGCCGCAACAATTATGGACGGATTACCTCCCGCCACCAGGGTGGCGGCCATAAGCGCAAATACCGGATGATCGATTTCAAGCGTGACAAGGTTGGGATTCCGGCCAAAGTTGCCG
Source organism: Desulfurivibrio modestus (assembly GCF_044068625.1). Taxonomy (NCBI): domain Bacteria; kingdom Pseudomonadati; phylum Thermodesulfobacteriota; class Desulfobulbia; order Desulfobulbales; family Desulfobulbaceae; genus Desulfurivibrio; species Desulfurivibrio modestus. The sequence goes on along the minus strand of NZ_JBIPKH010000007.1, from coordinate 127,536 downwards.
GCATTGAGTATGATCCCAACCGGACCGCCAATATCGCCCTGCTCCACTATGTGGACGGTGAGAAGCGTTACATCCTCTCTCCCAACGGGGTTAAGGTCGGCGATTTGATCGAAGCCGGCGACAATGTGGATATTAAACCCGGTAACTGTCTGCCCATGGGCAACATGCCCCTGGGCAGCACCATTCACAATATTGAGATGAAAATCGGCAAGGGCGGCCAGTTGGTGCGCAGCGCCGGCGGCTCGGCCCAGTTGATGGCCAAAGAGGGCGACCATGTCCTGGTCAAGTTGCCTTCGGGTGAGGTCCGCCGCTTTCATCGGGCCTGTCGGGCCAGCATCGGCCAGGTTGGCAATATCGAGCATGAAAGCCGCAAGCTGGGCAAGGCCGGTCGTAATCGCTGGCTGGGTCGGCGGCCCAAGGTTCGTGGCGTGGCGATGAACCCCGTTGATCATCCCATGGGTGGTGGTGAGGGCAAGAGCTCCGGTGGTCGTCATCCCACTACACCGTGGGGCATGCCGACCAAGGGTTACAAGACCCGGGGCCGTAAGAGCAGTGACAAGGATATTGTCAAGAAGAGATCCTAAGATAAGGGGGAGCTGAAGTGGCACGCTCGATTAAGAAAGGACCGTTTGTCGATGACCATCTTTTGCGGAAGGTGGAGAAGGCCAGGGATGAGGGATCGCGCAAGGTTATTCAAACCTGGTCCCGCCGTTCCGACATTATCCCGGAGATGATCGGGTTAACCTTTGCCGTCCATAACGGGAAAAAATTCATTCCGGTGTTTGTAACCGAAAACATGGTCGGCCATAAGCTCGGCGAGTTTTCCCCGACCAGGACCTATTACGGTCACACGGCGGACAAGAAAAAGAGATAAACTTGCCCCAGGCAAGATAAGAGGAGTGAATGGCGATGGAAGCTAAAGCGCTGGCCCGGAACATCCGGATTTCTCCCCAAAAGGCCCGGCTGGTTGCCGATATGGTGAGAGGCAAACAGGTAGAGACCGCGTTGAATACCTTGAGATTCCTGCCCAAGAAGGGGGCCCGTATTCTCCGTAAGGTGATCGAGGCGGCGGTGGCCAATGCCAGTCAGAACGAGGCCATTGATGTTGATAACCTTTACGTCAAGACCGTTTATATCGATGGTGGTCCCTCGCTGAAGCGGATCCGGCCCATGCCCATGGGCCGGGCCGGCCGGATTATCAAGCGGAGCAGCCACATCACGGTAGTGCTCGACGAGCAGTAAACGATCATCAAAAGTATAAGCTGCGGCGGGTTTATTGTAACGGCGTTCAATATCGCCACCTTGTCAACGGAGGAAAATTTTGGGCCAGAAAGTCAATCCAATCGGTTTACGGCTGAATATCGTGCGTACCTGGGACTCCATTTGGTATGCCGACCGGGATTATGCCAGGAATTTTCTTGAGGACCAGAGCCTCAGGAAGTATCTCAAAAAGCGTTTGTATCATGCCGGCATCTCCCGGATTCAGATCTCCAGGACCGGCGAGAAGATTCGGATCAAGCTGCACACTTCACGCCCCGGCGTGGTGATCGGCAAGAAGGGAGCCGAGATCGATGTTCTCAAGGGCGACCTTGAGCGCCGCACCGGTCGTGAGTGCGCCCTTGATATCCAGGAGGTTCGCCGCCCCGAGGCCGACGCCCAATTGATCGCCGAAAATGTTGCCCAGCAGATGGAGCGTCGAGTGGCTTTTCGGCGGGCGATGAAGAAGGCGGTAAATATGGCCTTGAAGTTTGGCGCCAAAGGGATTAGGATTGCCTGTTCCGGTCGTCTGGGTGGCGCCGAGATGTCCCGCCGCGAATGGTATCGGGAGGGGCGGGTCCCCCTGCACACCCTCCGGGCCGACATTGATTACGGTTTGGCCGAAGCCAAGACCACCTACGGAATTATCGGGGTCAAGGTATGGATTTTCAAGGGTGAAGTCCTGGCCGATGATGACCAGCGTCAGCTCGAGGAGCAGGCATAGCCTCGGAACGGAGACCGGTCACGGTTTTTGCCGGATTATTCAACAGCACAACAGCTTAGGATAAAGAGATGCTCAGTCCCAAAAAGGTTAAACATAGAAAGGTGTTCAAGGGCCGGATGACCGGTGCCGCCCACCGAGGTTCTTCCATTGCCTATGGCGAGTATGCCTTGAAGGCGGTGGGCTGTGGCCGGATGACCTCTCAGCAGATCGAGGCCGCCCGTATTGCCATCAACCGTAAAGTCAAGCGCGGTGGCAAGATGTGGATCCGGATCTTTCCCGACAAGCCCTTCACCAGGAAGCCAGCCGAAACCCGGATGGGTAAAGGTAAGGGCAGCCCGGAAGGCTGGGTGGCCATCATCAAACCCGGTCGGATTCTCTACGAACTGGCCGGCGTTGACGGTGAACTGGCCCGGGAGGCCCTGCGGCTGGCGGCCAACAAGCTGCCCTTTCCCACCAAGATTATCGATATGGATAGCACGCTATGAAGATTAAAGATATTCGACTCATGAGCGCTGATGAGATGGGCGCCAAGGTGCGTGAGCTTTCGGAAGAACTCTGCCGGCTCAAGTTTCAGCATGGTATTCGCCCCCTGGAGAATACCGCCAAGATCCAGCAGACCCGCAAGGCGATCAGCCGGATTAAAACCGTGCTCCAGGAGACGGCGAGCCGCTGAGCCGCCGCCTCGAATTATAATTCGTCGGCACAAAGCCGATTGCCCATGGTCGGCAGCAGTGCCGGAAAAAATATCATTCGGGATTTGATAAATGAGCGCAGGACAAGGAACCAAGAAGACCCAGGTCGGTTTGGTGGTCAGCAACAAAATGGATAAGAGCATCGTAATCCAGACCACCCGCCTTACCCCCCATAAACTCTATGGCAAATTTATGCGTCGCCACGTTAAGTATCTGGCCGACGATCCGGAAAATGCCTGCAATGTCGGTGATCGGGTGCTGGTCGAAGAGTGTCGTCCCCTGAGCCGCAAAAAGCGGTGGCGGTTACGGGCCATTCTTGAGAAGGCGGTTTAGGGGCCCATTGCGCGAAGAAACTTGGGGTGTGCCGTGCCCGGGGCAGAGGGCTGGCATTTAACTGACTGCCGGATAAGCAGGTGAGATCATGATTCAGACACAAAGTGTATTAAACGTGGCCGACAACTCCGGAGCCAAGAAGGTGATGTGCATTCGGGTACTCGGCGGCACGGGCCGTCGTTATGCCAGTATCGGTGACGTGGTGGTGGTTTCCGTCAAGGAGGCTATCCCCAACGCCAAGGTTAAGAAGGGTGACGTGGTCAAGGCGGTGGTGGTTCGCACCAAGAAGGAGATTCGCCGGCTTGATGACACCGCCGTTCGTTTCGACGAGAACTCCGCTGTGCTGGTTAATAACGCCGGCGATCCCATCGGTACCCGTATTTTTGGGCCGGTGGCCAGAGAGTTGCGGCCCAAGGGGTTCATGAAGATTGTTTCCCTGGCCCCCGAGGTTCTCTAGAACGATTTTGACGGTTGGGACCTGCCAGGCTAGGCACTGGGCCCCGCCGCATTTCAAATTTGAGGCGAATGAAGATGCATAACGCGAAAACGCATTTAAAGGTAAATGACCGGGTGGAAGTGATCACCGGTCGGGATAAGGGGCGAGTCGGCAAAGTGATCAAGGTTGATCGCAGCCAGGGCCGGGCGGTGGTGGAAAAGATCAACATGATCAAGCGCCACACCAAGCCCAGCCAGCTTAATCAGCAGGGCGGAATCATCGAAAAGGAAGCCCCGGTGGCGATCTCCAACCTGAAGCTGATCTGTCCCAAATGCGCCCAGACCTCCAGGATTGGTCGCAAGATCCTCGAGGACGGCACCAAGGTCAGAATCTGCAAAAAGTGTAACGAGTCGGTTGAGGCCAAGGCATAACCGACCGATTTTGTCAGTTGATATAATTACCACTCCGCGCTGGAGGCGTTAGAGCATGGCTGGAATGAAACAGTATTACACCGATGAGTGTGTGCCGCAACTGATGCAGGAGTTCGGCTACGGCAACATCATGGAAGTGCCCAAACTGGAGAAGATTACCCTCAATATGGGTTTGGGTGAAGCGGTGCAGAACCCCAAGATCGTTGAAAGCGCCAGCCAGGAGCTGACCATGATCGCCGGGCAGAAGGCGGTGGTCACCAAGGCCAAGAAGTCGATCGCTACCTTCAAGCTGCGGGAGGGGATGCCGATTGGTTGCCGGGTTACCCTGCGCGGGGATCGGATGTATGACTTCCTGGCCAAGTTGGTCCATGTGGCGATGCCTCGGGTGCGCGACTTTCGCGGCGTTTCCTTCAAGGCCTTCGACGGCCGGGGCAATTACTCGGTGGGAATTAAGGAACACATTATTTTCCCCGAAATTGACTATGACAAGATCGACAAGATCAAGGGCTTGAACATCGCCATTACGACTACGGCCAAGACCGACAAAGAAGGCCGTTTTCTCCTCAGGGCGCTGGGCATGCCGTTCAGAAAGTAATAGCTAAAGCAACGCAAGGTCGGGAGGCTTCAGTTGGCAAAGAAATCGATGATCGCTAAGTGTAATCGGAAACCTAAGTTCAAGGTTCGGGATTATAATCGTTGCGGCCTGTGTGGCCGTCCCCGGGCTTTCTACCGGAAGTTTGGGGTGTGCCGAATCTGTCTGCGCTCCCTGGCTTCCAAGGGCGAGATTGCCGGGGTAACCAAGTCAAGTTGGTAACGCCGGGGGATATCCCTACGGGTTGACAACGAAAAATGCGCCGGGCGCAAACCGCATCTCCGGCTTTTTTTATTACTAACAGGTAACGGGAGTCTGTAGCAATGGCGATGAGTGATCCGCTGGCCGACATGCTGACCAGGATACGCAATGCCGGGATGGTCGGCCACGAGAGTGTCGATGTGCCGATGTCCAAGGTTAAATACGGTCTGGCCTCGATTCTTAAACAGGAAGGTTTCATCGGCGATTACCAGATCATCGAAGACAACAAGCAGGGGGTGATCAAAATCCAGCTGCGTTACGATGAACGCAACCAGCAGGTCATCACCGGTATTCGCCGCCGCAGCAAACCGGGCCGTCGACTTTACGTCAAGCATGATCAGATTCCCAAGGTTATGAGTGGGTTGGGGGTGGCGATTATTTCCACCTCCAAGGGGATCATGAGTGACAGGCAGGCCCGGGAGCAGCAGGTTGGTGGTGAGCTGCTTTGCGAGGTTTGGTAGTCCTGCTATCCAGGAACAGCGATGACAGTTACCCCGACCGGTACCTGTTTGATTAAGGAGTGATACAATGTCCAGAATAGGCAATCAGCCGATTGATGTTCCCGGCGCAGTCAAGGTAGATATCAAGGGATCCCAGGTCAGTGTGACCGGTCCCAAGGGCAAGCTTAACCGTGAAATTCGGCCGGAGATCGCCCTGGAGCAGACCGATGGCCGGATTCAGGTCAAGGCCCGCGATAACTCCCAGCGGACCAGGGCATTCACCGGCTTGACCCGTACCCTGATCAACAACATGGTGATCGGGGTGGAGAAGGGTTTTCAGAAGAAACTGCTGGTGGAGGGGGTTGGCTATCGGGTTGAGGCCAAGGGTAACACCCTCAACCTCAGTGTGGGCTACTCCAACGTGGTTTCCTTTGCTCTGCCCGACGGCGTTTCCGCCGCGGTGGAGAAGAACGCCGTAACTCTGGAGTCCATCGACAAAGAGCTGCTTGGTCAAACCGCGGCCCGGATCCGTGAGGTGCGTAAGCCCGAACCATACAAAGGGAAGGGGATCCGCTACGAGAATGAGTACATTGCAAGGAAGGCCGGCAAAACTAAGTCCAAGTAATTGATGGTGATTAAACAATTACGGTATTGGCCGGATATGGTTTCAACCTTGGTGGTATAGGCGAAGAAATGGCAAAGATGAATGGCAGGGCGATGGCCCGTGACAAGCGCATTAAGCGGATCAGAAAAAAAATCACCGGTACGGCCGAACGTCCGCGTCTGCGGGTTTTCAAAAGCGCCCGCCATATTTACGGGCAGCTTATTGATGACACGGCCGGGCATACCATTGCGGCGCTCTCCACGGCCAGCAAGGATTTTGCCCCCTCCACCGAAGCCAAGGGTAAAACCGCCCTGGCCAAGGAGGTCGGACTCCGCTTGGCGGAACTGGCCAAGACCCGGGGCGTGGAGAAGGTGGTTTTCGACCGTGGTGGTTACATCTATCACGGCCGGGTCAAGGCCTTGTCCGATGGCGCCCGCGAAGGCGGCCTCGATTTCTAACAACATTTAAACTTATATTGCTTGGGGGTGTACCTTGGCGGAATACAAAAGCGGCAATAGCGACGATCAGCTGATCGAAAAAATTGTCTTCATCAACCGTACGGCCAAAGTGGTCAAGGGTGGTCGGCGGTTCAATTTCAGTGCCATCGTGGTGGTTGGTGACGGTCAGGGCCGGGTTGGTTACGGACTGGGCAAGGCCAATCAGGTCCCGGAAGCGATCCGCAAGGGCGTGGAAAGGGCTCGCAAGGATATGCAGCTGGTTTCGGTAAGCGATGTCAGTATCCCCCACGAGATCATGGGTAAGTTTGGCGCCGGTCAGGTCCTGCTGAAGCCCGCCGCCGCCGGTACCGGCGTTATTGCCGGCGGCCCGGTGCGGGCGGTGTTGGAAGCCGCCGGAATTCATAATATTCTGACCAAATGTATTGGTTCGCATAACCCCCACAACATGGTAAAGGCGACCCTGGACGGTCTGCGCCGTCTCCGCAGTCCTCGCCGGATCGCCGCCATGCGGGGCAAGAAAGTTGAAGAAATAACCAGTTAACTTGTTTTACGCCGAGGTATATCATGGCTACCACCGACCTTAAGCTGACCCTGCGCAAGAGCGCCATCGGCAGCACTGCTAAAATTCGTCAGACCCTGACCGGTCTCGGCCTGACCAGAACCAACAAGACCATCGTCCGCAAGGATACCCCGGAACTGCGGGGCATGGTCGCCAAGGTCCGTCACCTGGTGGACGTGGAGGAAATTCAATGTTGAATCTGAGTAATCTTTCACCGCATCCCGGTTCCCGCAAACAGAGGAAAAGACTGGGGCGTGGCCCCGGTTCCGGCCTGGGTAAAACTGCCGGTCGTGGCCATAAGGGTTTCAAGGCCCGCTCCGGCAGCGGTATCAAGCCCGGATTTGAGGGTGGCCAAATGCCTCTGCAGCGCCGTCTGCCCAAGCGTGGCTTCCGGAACCCCTTCCGCAAACAGTATGCGGTGGTTAACCTGCGTGACCTCAACGATTTTGAGGCCGGCAGCGTGGTTGACCGGGCCACCCTGCAGGCCGCCGGCTTGATCTCCGCCAAGGAGCAGCTGATTAAAGTGCTGGGTGATGGCGAATTGACCGTCGCCCTGACCGTGACCGTGGACAAGGTTAGCGAGTCGGCCCGCGGCAAGATTGAAGCGGCCGGTGGAACCGTTAGCGCTGAGGCCCAAGGGTAATTTATGCAGGCAGGGGTAGGCAGTGCCGCCAGGATTCCCGAGCTGCGCCGGAGGATTTTTTTCGTTCTGGCCATGCTGGCGGTTTACCGGGCTGGTGTCCAGGTGCCGACACCGGGGATCGACGGCGAGGCAATCTCCGCTTTTTTCGAGCAGGTGGGTGGTCTCTTCGACATGTTTAACATGTTCACCGGCGGGGCCTTGGAGAATTTTTCCATTTTTGCCCTGGGGATCATGCCCTACATCAGTGCCTCGATTATTTTTCAGTTGCTTACCGTGGTGGTCCCCTATCTTGAGGCCCTCAAGAAAGAGGGCGAATCGGGCCGCCAGAAGATAACCCAGTACACCCGCTACGCCACCATCGGACTGGCCTTGGTCCAGGGGATGTTTATCAGTATCGGCCTGGAGGGGATGAGTGCTCCCGGGGGTGTGCCGGTGGTGATCGATCCGGGCTGGGGCTTTCGTCTGATGACCATGCTCACCCTGACCTGCGGCACCGCCTTTCTGATGTGGCTGGGGGAGCAGATCACCGAACGTGGGATTGGCAATGGGATCTCCCTGATTATCTACGCCGGTATTGTCGCCAGTATGCCTTCAGCCCTGGTCAATACCTTCCGGATGGCCGGGACCGGCGAGCTGGCCCTGGTTTTCCTGCCCCTGCTGCTGATCATGGTTTTGGGGGTTACTGGCTTCATCGTGTTTGTCGAGACCGCTCAACGCCGGGTTCCGGTTCAGTACGCCAAACGGATGGTGGGGCGGCGGATGTATGGCGGCCAGCAGTCTCATCTGCCGCTTAAGGTGAATATGGCCGGGGTAATTCCCGCTATTTTTGCCTCTTCGATCATGATGTTTCCCGAAACGGTGGGCAACTTTATCCAGATCGATTGGGTGCAGCGAGCCAGCGCCATGATGGCCTGGGGCAGCTTGCCCCACACGATTGTTTTTGTGGCTTTTTTGGTTTTCTTCTGCTTCTTTTACGTGGCGGTTACCTTCAATCCGGTGGATGTATCGGAAAACCTTAAACGCAACGGCGGTTTTATTCCGGGGGTTCGTCCCGGTAAAAAGACCGCCGATTTTCTGGACAAGGTTATCACCCGGCTCACCGTGGTGGGTGCCATCTACATGAGCGCCATCTGCGTGTTGCCCACCGTGTTGATTAGTGAATTCAACGTGCCCTTCTATTTTGGCGGCACCGCCCTGTTGATCGTGGTGGCGGTTTCAATCGATACCATCGGCCAGATCGAGTCTCACACCATGATGCGTAACTATGATGGCTTTCTGAAACAGGGACGCTTCAAGGGCCGGAGGTAGCGGGTCGATTTCATGGGGGCCGGGTCAATAATCCTCAAATCGGCGGAAGAGCTGGAGATAATGCGGGAGGCCAACCAACTGGTGGCCGCCACCCTGACCATGCTCAGCGCCAGGATTCGTCCCGGAGTAAGTACCGCTCAACTCGACACCTGGGCGGAAGAGTTTGTTCGCGAGAGGGGAGGAATACCAGCCTTCAAGGGTTATCGGGGGTTTCCGGGTAGCCTGTGTGTATCTCTGAACGAGCAGGTGGTGCACGGGATTCCCTCCAAAAAGGTGGTGGTCCGCGAGGGGGATATCGTCAGTATCGACTTCGGGGTGAAGTGGCGGGAATTTTACGGAGATGCCGCCGTTACCCTGCCGGTGGGGAAAATTCCCGCCCAAACCGCGAAACTGTTGCAGGTGACCAGAGAGTCGCTGCAACAGGGTATTGCCCAGGTTCGAGTGGGAAATCGGATTAACGATATTGCCCAGGCGGTTCAGGAGCACGTGGAGCGCCGGGGTTTTTCAGTGGTTCGCCAGTTTGTGGGCCATGGGATCGGCAGGAGCCTTCACGAGGCTCCCGAGATTCCCAATTATGTGCGGAGCAGTGGTTCGGTACGGCTGGTGGCCGGCATGGTTTTGGCCATCGAACCCATGGTCAATATCGGAACCCATGAGGTTAAGGTTTTGGCGGATGGCTGGACGGTGATAACCAAGGATCGTTTACCCTCGGCCCACTTCGAGCATTCGGTGGCGGTTACGGAAAACGGTCCCCTGGTACTCAGCGGCGATGCTGATTTGATCCGGATCTGAAGTTTATTTAGCAATTTGCCGAAGCGGGCTTAAAAAGTTGTCGGCAAATTTTTTTTTTACGTTATAATAACGAATTTTCCATTTGCGGCACCAGATGCCGCCGGGTGAAGACAGCAGCTTATGGCGAAAGAAGAACCGATTACCGTAGAAGGAACCATCATCGAGCCGTTGCCCAACGCGATGTTTCGGGTTGAGTTGGATAATGGCCACCGGGTGCTGGCCCATATCTCCGGCAAGATGCGGATGCATTTTATTAAAATTCTGCCCGGTGATCGGGTCACAGTGGAGCTTTCTCCCTATGACCTTACCCGTGGCCGAGTGACATTCCGGTCCAAAAATAAACGTTAGGACTGGCCGCTAACACGAGGTGTCGAAATGAAAGTACAGGCTTCGGTAAAGAAAATTTGCAGTGATTGCCGCGTCTTTAAACGCAAAGGCGTGATTCGTGTTTCTTGTAAAAACAAGAAACACAAGCAGCGTCAGGGATAAATTTTTGTTATCGGCAATGCTGCCGATGATTGACAGACAGGCTGATGGAGGAGAACCTTGGCACGTTTAGCTGGTGTTGATATTCCCAAAAACAAGCATATGGAAGTGGCTCTGACCTATATTCACGGGATTGGCCGCTCTTCCGCCCGCAGGATTCTCGATCTGGCCAAGATGCCCCATGACCGGAACAGCGACGATGTGACCGAAAACGAGATCGCCGATATTCGTAAGGTTATTGAAGAGCAGTTTGTGGTCGAGGGTGACCGGCGCCGGGAAGTGGGCATGGATATTAAACGCTTGATGGACCTTGGTTGCTACCGGGGTTTGCGGCATCGCAAGGGGTTGCCCTGCCGCGGCCAGCGTACTCATACCAACGCCCGGACCCGCAAGGGCCCGCGTCGGGCGGCCGTTAAGTCCAAGAAATAAACAGGAACTATTCAGGAGAAGCAATGGCTAAGGCTAAGACCGTACGTCCTCGTAAAAAGGACAAGAAAAACGTTCCCGAGGGGATCTGTTTTATCAAATCCACCTTCAACAATACCATTGTTACCTTTGCCGACCTCCGGGGAAACGTTCTTTCCTGGTGCAGTTCCGGCTGTCTCGGCTTTAAGGGTTCGCGGAAGAGCACCCCCTTTGCCGCCCAGAACGCGGTGGAAACGGCGGTCAAGAAGGCCCAGGAACATGGTTTGCGCAAGGTCGAGGTGCGGGTAAACGGTCCGGGGCCGGGACGCGAGTCGGCCATTCGGGCGTTGCAGGTGGCTGGCCTGGAGGTTAACTTTATCCGGGATATGACCCCCTTGCCCCACAACGGTTGCAAGCCCCCCAAGCGCCGTCGCGTCTAATTGGGTACTATTAGTAAGACCATCAGCAGTCAAGGAGAATCCAAGTGGCCAGATATACAGGTGCGGTTTGCCGACAGTGTCGGCGGGAAAAGCTGAAGCTCTTTTTGAAGGGTGACCGCTGCTATTCCGATAAATGTTCTTTTGAGCGTCGTTCCTACGCTCCCGGCCAGCATGGCCAGGCCCGGATGCGGAAGGTTTCCGATTACGCGTTGCAGCTGCGTGAGAAGCAGAAGGTTCGCCGGATCTACGGCATGCTGGAGGGTCAATTTCACCGTTATTTCGTCGAGGCCGAGCGGATGCGGGGGGTTACCGGCGAGAATCTGCTGAGATTGCTGGAGTCCCGTTTCGATAACGTGGTTTATCGCCTGGGTTTTGCCGGCTCCCGTAATCAGGCCCGCCATCTGGTTCGTCACAACCATTTTCTGCTCAACGGGCGCAAGGCGAACATCCCCTCCCTGCAGGTTAAAGTGGGGGACGTGATTACCGTACGGGAGAAGTCCCGGGAGGTTGAGGTGATCAAGGAGAGTCTGGCGGCCATGGCTCGCCGGGGTGTTCCTTCTTGGCTGGAGTTGAATCAGGAGTCTTTTGCCGGTACCATCAAGACCGCTCCGGATCGTCAGGAACTGACCATGCCGATTCAGGAGCAGTTGATTGTCGAGCTTTACTCCAAGTAACCCGGTCACTGCCGCCGGGGCTCCGCCCCGGCTGGCCGATCCAATCTCAGCCCAGGGAAGATCAGGATACAATGACGAAAGAGAAAAGCGACACCTTTTACCGTAACTGGCATGACTTGATTGCCCCGGAGCGCCTGGAGATCGATCAGGATACCCATAGCGCCACCTTTGCCGAGTTTACCTGCCAGCCTCTGGAGCGGGGATTTGCCACCACCATTGGCAACTCCCTGCGGCGGATTCTGCTCTCCTCGATTCAAGGGGCGGCCATCACTTCGGTCAAGATCGACGGGGTTCTCCATGAGCTCTCCACCATCCCAGGGGTTAAAGAGGATGCCACCGAGATCATCCTCAACCTCAAGGAAGTGCGGCTGCGGCTCAACACTCCCGAGGGCCGCACCGTGCGGATCGAGAAGAGCAAGAAGGGAATGGTTACCGCCGCGGACATCGTCGGCGACCATACGGTTGAGGTGATGAATCCGGACCAGCATATCTGCACCATTACCGGTGACGGCAAGTTTGTGGCCGAACTGGAGGTGCGCTGGGGCAAGGGTTATGCCCCCGCCGAGAAGAATAAGAGCGAGGAGCAGTCGATCGGGGTGATTCCCATCGATGCCATCTTCACCCCCATCCGCAACGTCAAGGTGATCACCAGTCAGGCCCGGGTTGGTCAGCAGACCGACTACGATAAGCTGACCCTGGAGGTCACCACCGACGGCGGCATTCGCCCCGAGGATGCCCTGGCCTATTCGGCCAAGATCCTCAAGGAGCAGATGCGGGTCTTCATTAATTTCGATGAGGAGGCGGTGGTGCCGTTGCCCAGCGACAGCGCCAGCGGAGAGAAGCCCAAGCTCAATGAAAATCTTTACCGCAGTGTTGAGGACCTGGAGCTGTCGGTCCGCTCCGCTAACTGCTTGCGTAATGCCGAGATCAGGCACATCGGCGAGTTGGTGCAGAAGAGCGAGGCGGAGATGCTCAAGACCAAGAACTTCGGTCGCAAATCTTTGAACGAGATCAAGCAGCTTCTCTCCGAGATGGATCTATACCTGGGGATGAAGATCGACGGCTGGGTTCCTCCCCCCGTCGAACCGGAAGTGGAAGAGTAGACTAAAAAGAATTAACCTCCCGAGAGGATTGAGTCATGCGACATGGTAAAGCCGGCAATCGTCTGTCCCGTACCACCCCCCATCGCCAGGCGATGGTTCGTAACATGGTTACCTCCCTGCTCCAGCACGAGCGGATTGTGACCACCACCGCCAAGGCCAAGGAAGTGCGCAAGGTGGCCGATAAGATGATCACCCTGGCCAAGCGGGGCGATCTTCACGCCCGTCGCCAGGCCCTGTCGGTGGTTCGTGACAAGCAGGTGGTGGCCAAACTGTTTGACAGCCTGGTGAAAGAGTATATGGAGCGTCAGGGTGGTTACACCAGGATTATCCGGACCGGCAATCGCCTGGGCGATGCCGCCAGCATGGCCATTCTCGAACTGGTTAATTACCAGGAGGGTAAAGCTGAGGCCGCTGCCGAGGCCGCGGTGGCAGCTCCGGCGGCGGAATAGCTGCGGTCGGCTTTTAGGCCGCTGAGCGCCAGGCTGGGCCCTGGGTAAGATAATAAGCAGCAACGACAAAAGCCGGCACCAGTTGCCGGCTTTTGTCGTTGCTGCTTAGGGAAACTGCCATGTCTGCAAGTAACAAAACTGAGCCTGATAGCGCAACCGACCGGATCGTCATTATCTGCAACGGCCAGGAACGGCTGATTGCCCCCGGCCTGACGGTGGCCGCTTTTATCGCCACCCTGGAGCTCAACCCCGATATGATGGCGGTTGAGTTGGACGGTCGGGTGCTGGAGCGGACGACCTATGATAGTACTTTTCTGGCCGCCGGCGCGCGGGTGGAATTGATCCGTTTTGTGGGAGGCGGTTGATATGTTGGAGATTGCCGGACGCAAATTTCGCTCTCGACTCTTCACCGGAACCGGCAAGTTTGCCTCCGCGGCGGTGATGAAGGCGGCGCTGACCGCTTCGGACAGCGAAATGGTCACCGTTGCTTTGCGCCGGGTGGATCTCCACGATCCGGCCGACGATATCATGAGTAATCTGGACCGCGACCACTTTTTTTTCCTGCCCAATACCTCGGGGGCCCGCGATGCCGCCGAGGCGGTGCGGCTGGCTCATCTGGCCCGGTCGGTGGGCCGGACCAACTGGCTCAAACTGGAAGTTACCCCCGACCCCCGCACCCTGCTGCCCGATCCGGTGGAAACCCTTAAGGCCACTGAAGAGCTGGTTCGGGAAGGGTTTGTGGTGCTGCCCTATATTAATGCCGATCCCATTCTAGCCTTGCGCTTGCAGGATGTTGGCGCGGCGGCGGTGATGCCCCTCGGCTCCCCCATCGGCACCAACCAGGGGTTGCTGACCCGGTTTCAGGTGGCGATCATCATCGAGCAGGCCAGGGTGCCGGTGGTGGTGGACGCCGGCCTTGGCGCTCCTTCCCATGCCGTCGAGGCGATGGAGATGGGGGCCGATGCCGTCCTGGTCAATACCGCCATCGCGGTGGCGGGGGATCCGGTCCGCATGGCCCGGGCCTTTGCCGCCGCCGTCCGCGCCGGCCGGGAGGCCTACGAAGCCGGTCTGGGCCGGCGAGGGACCACCGCCGAAGCCTCCTCTCCCGAGGTGGGCCTTGATTTCCTCCACGGTTGATCAACCGTGCCAACCCCGGTTGCTGCCATGACCTCTCCCGCTGTTACTTTGCCCACTAGCGCTGCCCCGGTGTTCCGGCTGCCCGATTTCGCCACCCTGGGTCGGCAGATCAGGGAGTGCGGGTCCCGGGAGGTCGTGGCCGCTCTTGGCCGAGAACGACGCACCGCCGCCGACCTGGCCGCCTTGCTCTCGCCGGCGGCCGAAGCCATGTTGCCCGACCTGGCCCGGCAGGCGGCGCTGGTTACCCGTCAACGTTTTGGCCGGGTGATCCAGCTCTACGCCCCGCTCTATCTCTCCAGTTACTGTTTCAATCGCTGCCTTTATTGCGGCTTTTCGATGGATAATGCAATTCCTCGCCGGGTTCTCTCCCTGGCAGAGGCTGAACGGGAAGCCAAAATTTTAAGCCGGCGCGGCTTTGAGCATATCCTGCTGGTTTCCGGCGAGGCCCCGGCCAAACTGGGGGTTGATTACCTGGAAGAGCTGGCCCGTCGCCTGCGCGATGATTTTGCCGCCATCTCCATTGAGGTGCAGCCCTTGAAAGAGGCGGAGTACGCCCGCCTTTTCGCCGCCGGGATCACCGCGGTGGCGATCTACCAGGAAACCTATGATCGCCGTACCTACGAGGAGGTGCATCTGGGCGGACCTAAAGCCGATTACCACCGGCGGCTGGAAATCCCCGCCCGGGCGGCCCGAGCCGGAATGCGGGAAGTAGGGCTTGGCGCCCTGCTGGGCCTGGCCGACTGGCGGGCGGAAGGATTGGCCCTGGGGCTGCACCTGGCCTGGTTGCGTAAGCTGGCCTGGCGGACCGGGCTCACCGTCTCCTTTCCCAGGTTGCGTCCGGCCTCGGGCAGCTTCACCCCCCGGGTGGTGGTGGGGGAAAAGAACCTCAGCCAGCTCCTTTTTGCCCTGCGCCTGTTTGACCCCGATGTGGGCCTGATCCTTTCCACCCGCGAGGAGCAGCGCTATCGTGACGGGATGATCGGGCTTGGCCCCACCCGTTACTCCGCCGGTTCCTGCACCGTTCCAGGAGGGTATGGCGACAGTGCCGTCGCCGGTGAGCAGTTTGCCATCGGCGACCATCGAGAGCTGGCGGAGGTGGCGGCGGCGATCAGGGCCAAGGGCCATGACCCGGTGCGCAAGGATTGGGACGCAATATTTCAACAGCACTGAGCGCAGAAATCCATTATGCTGGCCAGCGCTGCATTTTAAAACCAAATCAGGAGGGCAGATAGCATGGCTGACTTGAAGAAAATGTACACCACCATCCTGGGTGACCATTTCCCCATGGAGATGACCATCACCTTCGGCGACCAGACCCTGCGGTTCCGTAAACGCACCTGGAAACTGACCCAGGATGACGGCAGTGTCGAGGAGCGGGGGATCCGCTACGGCGAGAATCCCGACCAGGAGGCCGCTCTTTATGAGTTAGTCAACGGGAATCTCACCTTGGGGGACTGCCGTTTTATTGAACCGGGCCACGGGCTGGTCAGCGGGATCAGGGCCGAGGATATGCTCCAGGTGGGTAAGCATCCCGGCAAGATCAATCTCACCGATCTCGACAACGGTCTCAATATCATCAAATATCTGATGGATCGGCCCGCGGCGGTGATTCTGAAGCACAACAACCCCTGCGGGGCCGCCCATGGGAAGGATCTGGCCGACGCCTTCAACCGGGCCAACCGGGCCGACCGGATCGCCGCTTTCGGCGGGGCCGTGGTCCTGAATCGCCCCTGCGACCTGGCCACCGCCGAACTGCTCAGCGGTAACTACCTGGAGGTGGTTTGCGCCCCCGAGTTTGAAGCCGGGACTCTGGAGATTTTAAGTAAACGTAAAAACCTGCGGGTGGTGCGGATTAATCGGATCGATCGCCTGGCCGAGTTTGAAAAATTCCGCTTTGTCGATTTCAAGAGCCTGATCGATGGCGGCCTGATCGTTCAGCAGTCGGCGGTCAACTCCATTCGCAGCGCCGCCGATCTCAAGCCGGCGGCGGCCACCTACAAGGGCCAGGAGTACAGGGTGGAGCGTGAGCCCACGGCCCAGGAGATCGATGATATGATCTTCGGCTGGGCGGTGGAGCATGGCGTCACCTCCAACTCGGTGATCTACGTCAAGGATGGCTGCACCACCGGGATCGGGACCGGCGAGCAGGATCGGGTGGGGGTGGCCGAGATCGCCGTCCACAAGGCCTACATCAAGTACGCCGATATTCTCTGCTTCGACACCCATGGCATTCCCTACGCCGATCTGGTTCTGGAGATCGAGCAGGGCAAGCGCGAGCGGGCCGACAAGGAGGCGATCGACGCCAAAACCCAGGCCGACAAGGCCGGTTTGCCCGGTTCGGTGATGATCTCCGACGCCTTCTTCCCCTTCCGGGATGGGGCCGATGTCGGAATCCGGCAGGGGGTAACCGCCATCCTCCAGGCCGGTGGTTCGGCCCGGGACTTTGAAACCATTGTTGCCTGCAACGAAGCCAAGCCCCAGGTGGCGATGAAGTTCACCGGTCAGCGTTCGTTCAAGCATTAAACGTTCCTCAGGGGAGGCAGTGCCCATGGTGACGCCCATACCCCCACCGCCCATGGCGGAGTTAAGTCAAAACCCGGGGCAGCAGGCCTGTTGAGGGCCTAAAACCCGGCCCCGGGCGGACCGTTCCCCCTTTGAGCAGCCTTTTGTCACCGGCCGGGTGCAAACCCCGGCCGGTGATCTACCCCAAGTCAGCGCTCGGCTCTCCTGGCGGGACTGGCTGGGTACCCTGCTGGTGCGCTGTGGGGTGCGGCGGATGGCCTATCTGGTGGAACCGGGGTTGTACGCCTTGCATAACCCCGATCCCGCCTCGCCGGTCCTGGTGAGTGCCAACTACAAGCTCAGTTTTGACCATCTGCGGCGGCAACTGGCCGGGCTTAACGCCTGGCTGCTGGTGCTGGATACCGAGGGGATCAATGTCTGGTGCGCCGCAGGCAAGGGCAGCTTCGGCAGCGCCGAACTGGTGCGACGCATTCATGAGAGCGGCCTGGAGCGGTATGTCAGCCGGCGCCGGCTGATCGTGCCGCAACTGGGAGCGCCGGGAATCAACGCCCGGTTGGTGGAGCAAAGCTCCGGCTTTAAAGTCCTTTTTGGGCCGGTGCTGGCCGCCGATCTTCCCGCCTATCTGGCCGCCGGCAACCAGGCCACGGCAGCCATGCGGCGTAAAAGGTTTCCCCTGGCCGAACGGGCGGTGCTGGTGCCGGTGGAACTGGTCTTGAGTCTCAAGTGGTTGCTGCCGCTGGCCGCCTTGTTGCTGCTTTTGACCTTGTACGGCGGGGGCGGGGCGGCGCAACTGGCCCCCTGGTTGCTGGCCGCTTTGGTCGGCGGCACCCTGGCCGGCCAGCTTTTAACCCCACTTTTGCTGCCTTGGCTGCCGGGCCGGGCCTTTGCCCTCAAGGGCTTGAGCGCCGGGGTGGGGGGCGCCGCCATCTTTTTGGTAGGGCGCTATCCCGCCGCTCAGGCCGCCGGCAATGGGCCGCCTTTGGGCCTGGAACTACTGGCCTGGCCTTTGCTGATCGCCAGTCTGGCCTCCTTTCTGGCCCTGCAATTCACCGGGGCTTCCACCTACACCTCGCTCTCCGGGGTGAAAAAAGAGTTGAAGCTGGCCCTGCCCTGGCAGATCGGTTGCGGTCTTTGCGGCCTGCTGCTTTTGCTGGGCGGCTGGTTTATGGCCTGATTCCACCCCCTGGGAGTTATTGGCATGAGCGAATTTAGATACCTGGCCGGCGTCAACACCCTGGAGTTCCTCCCCGAGCGCTGTATCGGTTGCGGCACCTGCCTGGAGGTGTGCCCCCACGCGGTTTTCAGTCCATCGCCGACCCGGGGGGGCAAGGTTACCCTGCGAGATCGCGACGCCTGCATGGAGTGCGGGGCCTGCCGGCATAACTGTCCCACCGGGGCCATTCAGGTGGAGATCGGAGTGGGGTGCGCCCAGGCCATCTTGGGCGCGGCCCAGGGCAAGGGGGCGGAAAGCTGTTGCTAGCTCAATCGTTGCAGGCCCATGCGGGCCAGGCGGATCAAGAGCAGTACCGCCGGGGCGGCGTGCATCAGCAGATCGAAAATATCCAGTGGCCGCTTTAACTCGCCCTGGGCGAGCAGCCGCAGTTTTTCCACCAGATGGGGTTCGGGGTAGAAGGGAGCCAACCCCACCAGCAGGGCGGCGATGACCAGTAAAGCCAGGGGGATGCCATCGAGCCAGGCAAACATTTCTTCTCTCCGCTAACTAAAGTTATAACAGGAAGATAGGGAGTAGGATCTCTACCCCTGACGACTTATCTCCTGAACCAAACTTGCCGCCGCCGCGATCATGGTTTTAACGTCGCCGGTGGTGGCGGCAAGATAGATCGTTCCGCCAAAGGCTTATAGCTGTTGGCCCGCAGGCAGGAGTGGTAGAAATCATCGGCCACCGGTTTGGTACTGGCGAGGGTCGTGCGCGAGTGGGCGGCTTAGTCCTTTACCGCTGCCGTTGAAACACATCCCGAAGGCAGCAGCAGAGCCAGGGCGCCGAAAATTAGCAGAGCATACCTGTTGATGATCATGATCTCACCCTTTGAACTTATACTCCTGTTGCCGAAAACGGAATTTCAACTCCTGCATCGATTTGGGGATGGCTGCCCCCTGCGGCCATGTTTCTCGTGTCCGGCAGTAAGCTTCCTGCAGATCCCGCTCCATTCCATCCAGGTTTGGCTGTTTCTTGTCGCAGAATTTGTTCAACTCCTGGTCGGTTCGCTTTCTGTCCCAGTTGGATTTGTCCTCATTCAGTTCGCTGAGGTTGACCAGGTCATTAAACTGCTCTTTCAGCGTGGCCTGGAAGCTCTTGGGGTCGGCAAAACCGGCCAGCTCGGCGTCCCACATGGCCTGCAGTAAATCGTCCCAGGTTTCGTGGGGGGCGACCATTGCACAACTTTTGGCCAGCTCCGCCCAGGGATCCCTTTTGGCGGACCTTTTATCCGGGGGGCCGAGCCAGGAGAAAAGATCTCCGCAGAAGGAATCCGCCGCATTGCGGCCCAAGGTCCGGTAGGATTCGAACTGCTCCTCGGTGAAAAATTGATCGGCCGTGGTTTCATGGGGAAACTCCGGGTGTTTGTGCTTGTAGTTGAGCAGGGGCGCGATCTCATCCTTGGTCATGGTGTTTTTCAGGATGATCAGCCAGCTTCGCTGCCAGGGGCGATCGGGATAGAGGATCCTGCCCACCACGTAGTGTTTGCGTGAATAGCCGTCCTCCCGCCGGTAGATATCGTTGAGGGCGACGCGAATCTTGATCCCCTCATCGACGTAGGCCTGGCGCAGGGAGCTGTTGAAGGAATCAAAGGAGTGGCTGGGGTCGCATTCGGCGTCCGCGGCGATGATGATTTTGGCCCTTCGTTGCAGCAGGGGCAGAATGCCGAGGTTGTCGCCGCTGTGGCCGCCGTCGCTGAGGTAGATCTCGGGGCCGCGGTCGTCGGTATGGCTGCTCAGTTCCTGGAGCAGGCGGCCGCTGGTGGGCAAGAGTTTATAAAGGCGGCGCCAGAGCGGCCGCCAGTGGCAGGGGCGGATATTTTCCAACCAGTATCCGAGGCGGACCCCGAGGATGGTGCAGAGAAAGGAGAGCAGGGGTGAGGAGATGGCCCCCATCACCGAGCTGGCGGCGGCCCCGCTGATGGTCATCGCCCGGGCTACCTTCAGTTTTCCTTTTTCACTTTGCCCGGGATAGTTGGCGGTCGAGGTATAACCGGTCCGGCGGGAGCCCACGAAAAGACGGGAGAAGGTGAAGACCTCCGCCTTGCGGTTGAACCCCTTCAGGTCTTGGGCGGCGGTGAGATTGAGGGTGGCGTTGATCAGCAGGTAGGGGCCCAGGCCGGCGCAGTTCCCGTCCTTATCGATGCCATGTAGCTCGGTCAGCTTCATCTCGCTGTTGTCCCGCTTGAGTGCGGTCAGTTCGGCGCCGGGATTGTCCCGCTTGAGCACGTGTTCGTCGTCGGGATTGTCGCGCCATCGGCCGAAGGTGCGCAGGAAGGCCTCGGCCAGCCGGTCCCGGTAGAAAAAGTGGGGGGAGACTTTGTTGATATCCACCCCCCAGCTGAAAAGCGCCAGCAGCAGGGCGGGAACGGCAATCAGCAGCAGCCAGGATGTCGGCGAGGTGTCTTCAACAGTTGCCGGCCATTTGGCCAGGAAACCCAAGGCGCCAAGCAGCAGGTTGGCGACCAGGATCACGGTCAGCAGCACCAGCAGCGGGACCAGCAGGCCCAGCAGCCAGTTTTTGAACTTGGCGGCGATTTTAGGAACCTTACCGCTTAAGCCCGCCGGCCGATCGCCGGAGAGCCAGGCCTTGAGGAGCAGCAGCAGGGGGGCTTGCACCATCAGGATATAGACCGCATTCCCGGCCCGGATCAAGCCGGGCAGCAGGGCCAGGGTTAGGGTAAAGATCAGCAGCAGCAGCGTTAAGCCCTGCACCAGGTTGGTGGTGGCCCGGTTCTTCTTGTTCCAGCAGGCCGGATCTTCACTGCCTAAACTGCTGCTGTCGATCACATAGGAGAGGCTGCTGCCGCTAAAGGCGGCGGCCAGCAACAGGCTGGGGAGCAAAAGCAGGGCGCCGCCCCCGGCCGCCGGTTCCAGCCGGACCAGCAGCCAGGCCAAAACCATCACCCCGATAAGAGCCCAAGTGATCGTCCAGCAGATCCGGTTAAATCTTCGGCGATTGTCCTTGGCTTCGCGGCGGCTGGGGCTCACTCCGGCCAGACCTTGCGGGGCGGGGGAGACAAAATGGTACGATGGAAGCAAAAGTCCCAGGGTCAGTCCGCTCAGGATAACGGTGACCACCAGTTGGCTGCCCCGCTCCAATTCCAGCAGGTTGGCGAAATCGACAAATGGCTGGCGGCTGAACTCCTTGATGATTGCCCAAGCCTCCGGGCAGCTTTTCACTTTGGTGGCGGCCTCGGCGGCTGGTGGCATGGCCGGCGCCAGCCCGGAGACAACGGCCATATATAGGGAGGTGGCCACGGTCACCAGCAGCAGAAACCAGAGCAGGGGGATCAGGGTGGTGAAAGTCACCGCCCCCACCGCCCGCATCAGCGAGTCGCTCAGGTAGCGGGGCCGGGGGGTGAGGTAGCTGGCCCGGGTGCGGATATGCTCCATCTGCTCCTGGCTGGTCAACTCTTCCGGTCTGGCCGGCCGGGCCAGGTGATCGTCCCGGAACGGGAAGGATTCCCAGGAGGTGGTGAAGAGGGCCTCTTCCGGCGGCGGGGTGGCGGCACCGGAGCCGCTTGATTCAGAGTCGGAAAATTGATAGGGTTGGTCCTTTTCTCCGGTCGGCTGGCGGCGATTGCTCAGCAGGGAGGCGAAGCAGGCCCCGATGTAGCCGCCGCCGGAAACGGTACTAAGGTAGTCGACAAAGGGGAGCAGACCCCGTTTGGCCAGCCCTTGGAGGACCCCGAGATTGGTGGCGGCCGAGCGAATTCCGCCGCCGGAAAAGGCCAGGCCGATCAAGGTGCGGCCGGCGGGTGCCCCACCTTTTTCCGGGTAGCCCGTCCGTTGACAGATGCGGCGGCGGCGGGCCTCGATTATCTTCAGCTCTTGCTGCCTAACCTGGTGCAGTTCACTAATTTTACGCTCTTCTGTCGCCATGCCGCACTCCTCCCCCCAGGGTGGCAAGGGTCTCGCGTTGGGCACTTACCGGCGGTCCTCTGCTCCTAACCTGCTAAACCGGGGAAGTGTCGGGTGCAAAATATTGTGAGGCCCGGTGCCCGCAGAAGTCAATGGAAAAAAATCGGCTCCGCCATTTTCTGGATTTTATCCGTTTTTATCAGGTGTTACAGTAAGGCGCGCTAATCATTGACAAGTGGCAAGGCCAAGGGTTTATTGGGCTGGCGCTATCATTGACGAAAAGAACCACGGCAGGCGGGGGTGACGGAATGGATCTGGAGGCTAAACTGCTGTTTGATCCCGCGTTTGAGCAGGAAGTAGGCCGGGAAATCCTACCCCTGTTCGGAAAAATGAGGGTCGAGCCGGTGGATTTTCAGCCCGGCGACCTGCCGTATTGGGAGGAGGGCACCACGGTAATCACCTACCTGGATGACGCCGCTCTGGCCACCCTGGTTCCCCAAGCGGCCAGACTGGGCTGGCGGCTGGCCCTGTTGCCCCATCCCAATATGGTTCAAGCCCGCCAGGGATACGGGATCGCCGCCCGCCTCGCTGAGGCGGTGGAGGATATTCTGGCGGCGGGCCGTGATCGCCGGGTGGACCTCTTTTTTTGTAACGGGCAACCGGTTTTCAACACCATCATCGTTGGCGAGGCCCTGCACTTGCGTCCCGCCTACCACCTGGAAGGCTGGCGGATCCGCCTGGCCACCTTCTGGCAGCGGCTTCGAGCCATTGGCAGGGTCAAACCCCAACGCTACACCCTCCGGACCGGGCGGGGCAAAACCGTCAGCACCGTCGCCCTGGGCATGGTGGTGGTGGAGCATACCCGCAACTCCCTGCTGGCCCGGACGGTGCTGCCGGACACCAATATCAATGACGGCATGCTCCAGGCCCTGGTCCTGGCCCCGCGCTGCCTGCTCGAGATGTTGTGGCTGCTGCTGGTCGCCCTGTTCGCGCCCAACCGGGAGGGTGGGAGGCTGCCCGACTTCATCGGCCACATCCGGGCTGAAACCCTGACGGTAACCAGCCCGCAGGCCATCGATTATCTCCAGGACGGGCGCTGGCTCTCCAGCCGGGAGGTCGCCCTGGAGGTGGTGCCCCGGGGCTTGCGGCTGTTGCCTGGTCGCCATCTGAGCATCGACGAGGGAACGGCGGGCCGGGAGAGTTTTCGGGTCCAGGCCCTGCCGGTGGGGGAAGCCTGCCACGCCTTGGCCGCCAAACCTTTGCCCTGGCTGCGCCACGCCGCCACCGAGGATTTTCGGGATCTCTACGTCACCCTGCGGGAGAAAAACGCCCGTCCCACCACCTCCTATCTGGTCTTGATGATCCTGGCGGTTCTGCTGGCGGCCATCGGCCTTTTTGCCAATTCGACCCCGGTGATCATCGGGGCCATGATCCTGGCTCCGATGATGGCCCCCCTGGTCTCCCTGGCCATGGCGGTGGTGCGCCAGGATATGGCCCTGATGGGCGGTAGCCTGAAAACTTTGGGCTTGGGCATATTGCTGGGGCTGGCTTTTTCCGCCGCCATGGGCTGGCTGATGCCGCTGAAGGTGATAACTCCCGAAATCAGCGCCCGGCTCAGCCCCACGTTGCTCGATCTGGGGGTGGCGGTGGTGGCCGGCATTGCCGGGGCTTATGCCCACGCCCGCGAGGAGGTGGCCCGCAGCCTGGCCGGGGTGGCCATTGCCGTGGCCCTGGTGCCGCCGCTGGCGGTGACCGGTATCGGTCTCGGCTGGGGCGACTGGGAAGTGGTCTGGGGGGCGCACCTGCTCTTTTTTACCAACCTGGTGGGGATTGTGCTGGCCGCCAGCCTCACCTTTCTGCTGATGGGTTACGCGCCTTTTCACTTGGCCCGTCGGGGCCTGCTGATCACCATGGTCGTGATGCTGCTGGTGGGCATTCCCTTGGGGATTGGCTTTATGCGGATGACCGAAGAGCATAAGATCCTGCTGGCCGTCGAGGGCCTGGAGGTGGCGGAGGTGGCGGTGCAGGGGGTGAGCGTCGGCAGCCGCGAGCCCCTTAAGCTCTCGGTGCGCCTGGTTTCCGCCGGCCCCATCGACGAACAGGGCCTTGACGCGATTAAGGCCGCCATTGAAGAGCGGCTCGGTCGCCCCGCCCTCCTGGAAGCCACCATGGTGATTAAGCGCTGATCTTCGGCCAGAGCCTACCAAAAGGTTGGTTGGGCTACGATTTGGTCGCCTCTGCCCCCCCCCCGTTCATTTGCCGCTTGGGCGGGTTACGGCCCGCAATCCGCCCAGGAGCCCGCCTTGCCGTCAAAGCCGCCCCCTGGCATAAACCTTGCTCTGTACTTGGAATCAGGCAGAGAAGCGCAACCTTGATGTAGACACGGCAAAGGGGGTAACCATGGAAGCGGCGGTATTGCTGGAGCGGCAGGGCCAGGTGGGGCGCAAGGGCAGCGAACCTTTCGATTTGGAGTGCGACAAGGATAGTTTGGCCGGGGCGGTTAGTCAGCGGGCCTGCGTGTTCTGCGGCTCCCGGGTGGTGCTCTATCCCATTGCCGATGCCCTGCATCTGGTGCATGGCCCCATCGGCTGCGCCGTCTATACCTGGGATATCCGCGGGGCCCTCTCTTCGGGGCCGGAGCTGCACCGGCTCAGTTTTTCCACCGACATGCAGGAGCGGGACGTGATCTTCGGCGGCGAGGAAAAACTGTACCGAGCCCTGGTGGAGTTGATCGACCGCCACGCCCCGGCGGCGGCCTTTGTTTACTCCACCTGCATTGTCGGGATCATCGGCGATGATCTGGAGGCGGTCTGCCGTAAGGTGGCCGCCGAGAAGGGGATTCCGGTGCTGCCGGTGCAGTCGGAGGGGTTCAAGGGCAACAAGCGGGCCGGTTACCAGGCGGCCTGCAACGCCATGCGCCGGCTGGTGGGCACCGGGGACACCAAAGGGATCTCTCCTTATAGCATCAACATCCTCGGCGATTTCAACCTGGCCGGCGAGTTGTGGTTGATCCGCGACTATTTTGCCAAAATGGGGGTGGAGGTGGTGGCCAACATCACCGGCGATGGCCGGATCGCCGACATCCAAAGGGCCCATGGGGCGGCCCTCAACGTGGTCCAGTGTTCCGGGGCCACCATGGAGCTGGCCAAGATGATGGAGGCCGATTACGGCATTCCCGCCATCCGGGTTTCCTACTTCGGGGTCGAGGATATGGCGGCGGCCCTGTACGCGGTGGCCGATTTTTTTAAGCGGGAGCCGGCGATCATGGCCCGGACCCGGGAGTTGGTGCGGGAGGAGCTGTCGGTGCTGTTGCCGGAATTGGAGCAGTACCGTAAGGCCTTGTCCGGCAAAAAGGCGGCCATTTACGTGGGCGGGGCCTTCAAGGCCTTTTCGTTGGTCAAAGCCTTCCGCACCGTCGGCATGGAGGTGGTGATGGTGGGCTCCCAGACCGGCACCGCCGAAGATTACCGGGAGCTGGCCGAAATCACCGATCCCGGCACCATCATCGTCGACGACTCCAACCCCTTGGAGCTGGCCAGCTTCCTCAAGGAGAAGGAGGTGGACATCTTCGTCGGCGGGGTCAAGGAAAGGCCCATTGCCTACAAGCTGGGGGTGGCCTTCTGCGACCACAACCACGAACGCAAGGAGATCCTGGCCGGCTTTACCGGGATGCTCAATTTCGCCCGCGAGGTCCACGCCTCGGTAACCAGCCCAATCTGGCGCCTGCTGCCCCGCCGGGTGGCCTAGGCCTTGCTCCGCCTGTGCCGCCTGGCGCCGGTCTTCTGCATCGTCCTCCTTGACTACCGGTCGTGGATCGGTATTAAATGATTCCAACAGGCATCTCCGGATCAACCAACCACCATCGAGGGACGACGACCATGAGCAAGGAACACAAAAACGTCAAGGCCGAGAAGAAGAAACCGGCCATGAGCCCCAAGGAAAAGAAGGCCGCCAAAAAATCCAAAAAAGACGCCAAAAGCTCGGCCAAAGATCTGTAGGCGCCGTCCGGATTCCGGGGTCTCCCCATGAAACCCAGACTGAAACTGGCTGCCACCCGCACCCCGGACGGCGGCGAACTGGCGCTTTACCAGCACGACCGCGATTTTTTCATCGAGGTCAACGGCCAGGACCTGATGAACAGCCGCCACCATGAGTCGGAACTGGAGCTGGCCCGCCTGGGCTGCGCCCACCTGAGCGGCCGCCCGGCCCCCGCCGTCCTGATCGGCGGCCTGGGCATGGGCTATACCCTGCGCCAGGCCCTCGACCTGCTCCCCTCCCGGGCTGCGGTAGTGGTGGGCGAACTGATGACCACGGTGGTCGAATGGAACCGCCTATTCCTCGGCGTGCTTAACGATCACCCCTTGGCGGATCCGCGGGTGGAGCTGAAAACCGGCGATGTCAGCAAGTTGATCGCCGGCACCAAGGCCAAATTCGACGCCATCCTGCTCGATATCGACAACGGCCCCGACCCCATGACCTGGACCGGCAACAGCCGGCTTTACGGTTATGAGGGGATGCGGGCCTGCCGCCGGGCCTTGCGCCAAGATGGCTGCCTGGCGATCTGGTCAGCCGCTCCGAGCAAGGATTTCGAGCGACTTCTGCTGAGTTGCGGCTTCCAGGTCCGGCGCTACCGGGTGCCGGCCCACAAGGGCGGCAAAGCGCGCTCCCGCTTTGTCTGGGTGGCCTCACAAAACGGTAACCTCTTGCCGCCCGGCGGCAGCGAACCGCGAAAAGCCTGATTCCGGCCCGGATGGGCGGGCCACCTGAATGTCGGTAGTGCTTCCATTTTGTCGTAAGCCAGACCCATGGCGACCCCATCTCCGCTGCCGTTTAGAAGCCGGCTCCGGGCGGATCGTCGGTAGCGGTTCTCTTTTTATTTCTTTTTAACCACCTCTTTTGTCGAGCTTTATTGTTGGCCTTCCTTCGCTGTTACCCGTTGCTTTTTTCGGCTCCGCCCCGCCTTGGCATGCCCATTGCTCTTGTCCCGTTGCAAGTTGATCAATCACGGTCAAGTACGGGAGAATGTCATGGGCAAGAAAACACCGGATTTTGTTTCCACCACCAACGCCTGCAAGTTGTGCCGGCCCCTGGGGGCGGTTTTGGCCTTTCGCGGGGTGGCGGGGGCGGTACCCTACCTGCATGGTTCCCAGGGCTGCGCCACCTACATGCGGCGTTATATCATCAGCCATTTCAATGAACCCATCGATATCGCCTCCTCCTCTCTGGGGGAGAAGAACGCGATTTACGGCGGTGGCGCCAATCTTAAGCAGGGTCTGAAGAACGTCACCGCCAAGTATTGCCCAGCCCTGATCGGGATCGCCACCACTTGTCTGACCGAGACCATCGGCGATGATCTCAACCTGCTGCTGAGCGAATATCGCCGGGAGTTCATGGCCCCAGATGACTCCTCCCCGCTGCTGGTGCGGGTCTCCACCCCCAGTTACGCCGGCAGCCACATGGAGGGTTTCCACGGGGCGGTTTTAGCCCTGGTGGAGCAGCTTGCCGCCCCGGAATCTCCGGGGGGGGGTGATGAAAAAGCTCCGCTGAATCTGCTGCCGGGCCTGGTCTCGCCGGCCGATCTGCGGCTGCTCAAGGAGATCCTGGCCCAATTCAGCCTGCCGGCCACCATCCTGCCCGATTTTTCCGAGACCCTGGACGGGCCGGCCCTGGACGACTACCCCCTGATTCCGGCGGGCGGCACCGCCATCGCCGCCATTGCCCGCATGGGCTCAGCCCCCCTCAGTATCGAATTCGGCCGGACCCTGCCCGATCGGCTCTCCGCCGCCGGTTGGCTGGAGGAGCGGCACGGGGTGCCCCGCCGGCGGCTGGGGCTGCCCGTGGGCTTGCGGGAAACCGACCGATTTCTCAGTCTGCTGGCCGAGCTGGCCGCGAGCGGAGAGATGGCGCCGGAGCAGGCCGCCGCCCGGGGCCGGCTGCTGGACGCCATGGTGGATGGCCACAAGTATCTCTCGGGCCAAAGGGCGGTGGTTTACGGCGAGGAGGATCTGGTGGTGGGCCTTAGCTCGCTGCTGGCCGAGATCGGGGTCCGACCGGTACTTTGCGCCTCGGGCGGTAAAAGCGGCCGGCTGGCGGCAGCCCTTGATGAGGTGCTCTCCGAGCTGCTGCCGGCGGGGAGCGAGCCGCCGGAGGTTTATGAAGATTGCGATTTTTTCGATATCGCCGCCCGGGCCCGGGAGCTCAAGCCCGATCTGCTGATCGGCCACAGCAAGGGTTATCACCTGGCCCGGGAATTGGGGGTTCCCCTGATTCGGGTGGGGTTCCCCATCCACGACCGCCTGGGCGGCCAGCGCCTTCTCCACCTGGGCTACCAGGGGGGCCAGCAGCTTTTCGACCGGTTGGTCAATGCCCTGATCGCCCGCAAGCAGGACGATTCCCCCATCGGCTACAGCTATATGTAAATATTAATGACTATAGAGAGGAGTTAAAGATGAAGATGACGGCGGACCGATCCCAGCATCCCTGTTTCAACCCGGCGGTGAAAGGCCAGTTCGGGCGGGTCCACCTGCCGGTGGCCCCCAACTGCAACATCAAGTGTAACTACTGCAACCGTAAATACGATTGCGTCAATGAGTCCCGCCCCGGGGTGACCTCCACGGTGCTTTCTCCCGAACAGGCCCTGGTCTATCTGGACCGGGTCCTGGAGCAGGAGCCCCGGATAAAAGTGGTGGGGATCGCCGGACCCGGCGATCCCTTTGCCAACGCCGATGAAACCATGGAGACCCTGCGCCTGATCAGCGAAAAATATCCGCAAATGCTGCTCTGTCTGGCCAGCAACGGGATGAATATCGGGCCCCATATCGCCGAACTGGCCGCCCTCAACGTTTCCCACGTGACCATCACCGTCAACGCGGTGGATCCGGAGATCGGGGCCCAAATATACAGCTGGGTGCGGGACGGTAAGGTCCTCTACCGAGGCCGGCAGGCCGCTGAACTGTTGCTGAGCCGGCAACTGGCGGCAATCAGTAAACTGAAGCTGGCCGGAATCACGGTCAAGATCAACTGCATCATGGTTCCCGGGATCAACGACCACCATATTACCACCGTGGCGGAGGCGATGCGGGATCTGGGGGCCGACCTCTTCAACTGCATGGCCCTGTTTCCCAATGCCGGCACCCCCTTTGCCGGGATCAGCGAACCGAGCAAGCAGGAAATTGCCGCCATGCGGAGCAAGGCCGAGGAGTTTCTGCCCCAGATGCGGCACTGCACCCGTTGCCGGGCCGACGCGGTGGGCCTGCTCGATCAGGACCGCACCGAACAGTTTCGCGGCTGTCTGTCGGCCTGCGCCACCCTGCCGCCGCCGGCCCCCGCCGACCGCCCCTATGTGGCGGTGGCCAGCATGGAGGGGATTCTGGTCAATCAGCACCTGGGCGAGGCGGAACATTTTCAGATTTTCGCGCGGCAGGATGGGCAGTACCGCTTGCTGGAGCAACGACCGGCCCCGCCCCGGGGCGGGGGAGTCCGCCGCTGGATCTCGCTGGCTCGGATCTTGAACGATTGCCGGGCGGTGCTGGTCAGCGGGGCGGGGGAGACCCCCCGGGAGATTCTCCGGGAAGCGGGTTTGCGCACCGTGGAGATGAACGGCTTTATCAATGAAGGATTGAAGGCGATCTATGAAGGGGGCAACCCGGCCCTCTATAAAACCCGCAAGGTCAAGTCCTGTTCCGCCGGAGGCTGTCAGGGCTCGGGGGCTGGTTGCGGTTGATCTTGAGTGGAGAGGTGTGAAGATGCAAGGCTTGATTGACAGCACATTGCGGGAAGGGATGCAAGCGGTGGGGGTGGATTTGAGCCTTAAGCGCCGGGTGGAGCTGGCCGCCGCTTTGGTCGCCATGGGGGTCGAGGAGATCGAATTGGGGCCGGTCAGGGCTGGCGATGATGAGTTGGCCCGCCTGGTTGCCGGCTGCCGGCGCCAGGCCGGCGCCAGCCGGTTGGCCATCTGGTGCCGCTGCCGGGCCGAGGATATCGATCAGGCCCTGGCCCTGGCGCCCGAGGTGCTGGCCCTCTCCATGCCGGTTTCGCCGGTGCTGCTGCGAACCAAACTGCAGCGGAACCAGCGGCAGGTCGAGGAGCTGGTGGCCGCCGCCCTGGCCCGGGCTCGGGGCCGGGTGAGCTGCCTGGCCCTGGGGCTGGAGGACGCCACCCGGGCCGAGCCCCGGTTTCTTGCCGAGCTGGTTGAACTGGCTCGGCGGCAGGGGGTAGACCGGATTCGGCTGGCCGATACGGTGGGGGTGGCCACCCCGGCGGAACTGGTTGAACTGGTCGGGCGGGTGCGTCGCCAGGCTGGGAGCCGAATCGCCATCGGGGTCCATACCCACAACGATTTCGGGATGGCCGCCGCCAACGCCATTGCCGCCCTGGAGGCGGGGGCGGATTGGGCCGATGTCTCCCTGCTGGGGCTGGGGGAGCGGGCCGGCCTGGCCCGGCTGGAAGAGGTGGCGGGTTTTCTGGCCCTGCGGCGGCAAAGACCCTATCGCCTGACCGGCCTGCCCCAGCTTTGCGCCGGCCTGGCCCGGGAGATCGGTCGCGGGGTTGCTCCCCACAGCCCGGTGGTGGGAAGTGAGATTTTTGCCTGTGAGACCGGCTTGCACCTGGCGGCCCTGGCCGTGGATCCCGCCAGTTATGAGCCGTTTGCCCCGGAGTTGGTGGGTGGTAAACGGAACTTGTTGTATGGAATTAAAGTGGGGCGGCGGGCCATCGACCGCCAGTGGCGGCGCTGGCGGACCTGCCAGGGTGTCGAGCCGGAGCGGCTTTGCGCCGATCGCTCGCGGTTGCCGGAGGAAGTCGCCCCGGCGGGTCTGGTGGCCAGAGTCCGGCAAGCGGCCCGGGAGCTGCGGCGCCCCCTGACCTGTGAAGAGCTGCAAGGGGTTTTTCTGGGACAGGTCTGAGCTTTGCCGCGGCAGATGGTGATTAAATTATTGCCTTATGCGTTATATTATTTTAAATATAACGGTATCGGTGTTCCTGTCCCGAGATGAATGCCAACCATGCTTTTAGGTGATGGGAGATGCTTGAGGCCTCCTTTCTTTTTCCGTTACAGCTAACCTTGCGGGTGGCCGGCCTGGCCACCCTGCTGGCTTTGGTGTTTGGCGTTACGGCCGCCTGGCTGCTGCACCGTTACCGTTTCCCGGGGCGGGATCTGCTGGATGCCCTTTTTTCCCTGCCCCTGGTCCTGCCCCCCACGGTGCTGGGTTATTATCTGCTGGTGGCCCTGGGCCGCAACAGCTGGCTGGGGCGCTGGCTGGAGGAAAGTTTCGGCATCACTCTGATTTTTACCTGGCAGGGGGCGGTGGTGGCGGCCACGGTGGTGGCTTTCCCCCTGGTTTTCAAGGCGTCCCGCACCGCCTTTGAAAATGTGAGCGGCAATTTTGAAAATGCGGCCCGCTCCCTGGGCTGCAACCCCTGGCAGGTGTTCTGGCGCATATCCTTGCCCCTGGCCGGCCGCGGCATCCTGGCCGGTACCATGCTGGCCTGCGCCCGGGCCATGGGGGAATTCGGCGCCACCCTGATGGTGGCCGGTAATCTGCCCGGCCGGACCCAGACCATGCCCCTGGCCATCTACAGCGCCGTGCAACGGGGTGATGACGCCCTGGCCCACAGCCTGGTGTTGCTGCT
Source organism: Desulfurivibrio modestus (assembly GCF_044068625.1). NCBI lineage: Bacteria > Pseudomonadati > Thermodesulfobacteriota > Desulfobulbia > Desulfobulbales > Desulfobulbaceae > Desulfurivibrio > Desulfurivibrio modestus. The sequence goes on along the minus strand of NZ_JBIPKH010000007.1, from coordinate 96,080 downwards.
GTCGGCAGTCTGCGTGGCGATTCTCTGGACCTCCGGCAAATTATTAAAACCCAGGTGGTGAGCAGCATGAAAAAACTGGTGATGGTTTTGTTTTTGTGGGGAGCTCTGCTGCCGACCCCTTCAGCCCCGGCCGCCGAATTGCTGGTTTCCGCGGCGGCCTCTCTGCACGACGCCTTTGTGGAGTTGGCCTCCCTGTTTGAGCAGGAGAATCCGGGAGTGAGGGTGATCGGCAACTTTGCCGCCTCCGGAGTACTCTATCGCCAGCTTGCGCAAGGGGCGCCGGCGGATGTTTTCGCCTCGGCCAATCCCAGCTGGATGGAAGAGGCCATCGGGCGGGGATTGGTGCAGCGGGAAAAGTCACATCAATTCGTTACCAACGAATTGGTCCTGGCGGTGCCGGTTGCCGGCCGGGTGACCATCTCCGGTTTGGCCGACCTCAAGTCCCCGGCCGTGACCAGGCTGGGGATCGGCACTCCGGAGACGGTTCCGGCTGGGCGTTATGCCAAGGAGGCTCTGGCGGCGGCCGGCCTCTGGCAAGAGTTGAGCGGCAAAATGATTTTCGCGGAAAACGTGCGCCAGGTTCTCGATTATCTCAGGCGGGGGGAGGTGGATGCCGGTTTTGTCTACGCCACCGACGCGGTCAAAGCCGGGGCGGCGGTTCGAGTGGTGGAGGCCTTGCCCCTTGCCGAGGAACCGGTTTACCTCATTGCCCCCCTGGCCAGGAGCCGCCAGCCGGAGTTGGCTTGGCGCTTTGTCGAGCTGACGCGCTCGGAGCGGGGAGGGGCGATTTTGGCCCGGCACGGTTTCAGGCCGGCCGGCGGCCAGTTTGCCGGGATCAACGATGGTGGGGGTAAACAGTGATGCCCGGGGAGGGGGCAGGATGAAGAAAGGTCATGCCGGCGGTCCCCGAAAAGAGGCTCGGCCCGGTTACCACTGCCGGGGCCGGATCTGGATCGAGCACAACGGCGAGACCTTTATCGGTTTCGGCCGGGTGGTGCTGCTGGAAAAGATCCGGGAACTGGGCTCCATCAACCAGGCCGCCGCCGCCATGAAGATGTCCTACAAGCACGCCTGGGACCTGGTCAACGCCATGAACCGCCACGCCGCCGAACCCTTGGTGGTTTCTTGCCGGGGCGGCAAGGGCGGCGGCGGCGCCCGCCTCACCGGGAGCGGGGTGGCGGCCATCAGTGAATTCAAAAAATTCCATGCGGCGTTCACCGCCTTTCTGGCGGCGGAAAGCGAAAAAATATCTTTTTGAGCGGGGGTTAGATCTCCTCGATCCGGCAGCGGAACCAGCGCAGCAGCGCCTCCCGCTTTTCGCTGATGTCGATCTCGTAGATATCGCTGGGGAAGAGCAGCCTGGCGACTCCGGAGTCGAAGATCCGCTTCACCTCGTACTCGTCGTGGGAGACCCCGCGCTGGTAGATGTAGTTGAGGAAGGAGCGGTTGGTGTGGACGATGAACTCCACCCGCATGCCGCCCATCCGGGCAAAAAATTTGCACATCTCGGTTTGGGGCGAGCTGCCGGGGCTGGCGCTCTGGTGGTCGCCGCCCCCCAGGGTATCGCTCAGATCCTCCAGGGTCAGCAGGGAGCCGGCCCGGCCGGCGCTTTCGGTGAGGTGCTGCTGGAAGATCTTGACCTCCAGGGTGGAGTCCACCACCGCCATCAGGCCCAGCTCGTCGTCCACCGCCACCGCCGGGTTCTCTTCCCCCTTGCGCAGCAGTTTCAGCACCTTGGCCTCGGGCGGTTTCTTGCGGATACTGACATAAACCGGAATTTCGCGGCCGCGCCAGGGGAAGAAGCGGCGCTTGATCATGGTGATCTTCTGGTTGGGGCCGGTTGTGGCCGGCAACTGCTCCCGCCCCTTCACCTCCACCTCCAGACAGGCGAAACTCTCCGGGTGGTGGCGGCTGAGCAGATAAACGATCTCCAACTCGCCGATTTTGGCCTTGCGGCTCCAGACCTGGTCGTTGAGGAAGCCCAGGAAGCGGAGAAATTTCTGCTCCACGGCGGTCTCCCGTTCCCGCTGGTCGATGGTTCCGGCCAGGTTCATCAGAATCAGCTTGCGCTTGGCCTCGAAGCGGGCCTTGCGGTGGTAGCGGGGGTCGAAAATGATCAGCAGCAGATCGATGGGACTGCGGGTGGAGTCGATCTCGTTGGTCATCTCAATGTAGGAGGCGTAGTTGGCCAGTACCTTGGCCCGGAGATAGTTGATCACCCCGTCGGCGATCCGGGAATAGGAGTTGATCCGGGCGATGATCTCCCGCTGGTTGCCGGCCAGGCCGAACATGTTGCCCAGCAGGGTGTAGGCCCGCTGTTCCACCACCGCCCGCCGCTCCGGGTCGGCCAGCAGGGCGCTGATTTCATCGAAACCGCGGATTCCCAGCAGTTCGAAAAGCTGGTTGCGGGTCACTCGGTACTTGGCCACCAGGCCGGCGGCCTGCAAATCCCGCAGCCATTGCCGGGAGCGGGGGCTGAAGAGCCGGGGACCGTCGGGTTCGGCCTCCACCCGAAAAGGCCCCTCTTGATCCAGCAAGGCGAAAATGTTTTTGTTCTTGTTCATTGGTCTGTTCAGCGGGCCAGGCGCAGGCCGATGACGAAGAAGCGATAATCGCTGTTGTTCCAGTCGCGATAGGTGGTGCGGGCGTTCCTGATGTTAAAGTTCCAGGAGCCGCCCCGCAGCACCCGCCGCCGGGGGGGGAATTTGCCGCCAGCCTGCTCCAGCCAGGGGCCGGCGTCCCGGGGGGCGTTTTCGTAGTTGGGGTGCCAGATATCCTCGCACCACTCCCAGATATTGCCGCTCATGTCGTGCAGGCCCAGGTCGTTGGGCTTTTTCCTGCCCACCGGTTGCAGGCGGCCTTCACTGTTGCCGCTGTGCCAGACAAAATCGTCCACGATTTTGTCGCTGCTGGTCCCGGCCCACTTCTGTTCCAGACCGCCGGAGCGGGCGGCATACTCCCACTCCGCCTCGGAAGGCAGCCGGTAATGTTCCCGGCTGAGTTCGTTGAGTCGCCGGATAAACTCCCGGCCCTCGTCCCAGCTCACGTTGACCACCGGTTTGGCATCTCCGACAAAGAGTTCGCCGGAGTCGGCCGCGGGGTTGTTCCCCATCACCTGTCGCCACTGGCCCTGGGTAACCGGGGTGCGACCCAGGTGGAAAGGGGCCACCTCCACCAGATGGGTCGGTTTCTCGTCCAGTCCCCCATCCTCCCAGATATTGCCCATCCGGAAGCTGCCGCCGGTTACCGGAAGCAATTCCATTCCGGTAACCGGCTCGGTCAGCAGGCCGCTGGCGGCCAAGGCCTCCGGCGGGGTTGGCTGGGCCTGCCCACAGTGCATGCAGAAGCGGGATTGGGCCGGTATTTCCAGTCCGCACGCCTGGCAGTGCATGTTACAGCCTGAACAGCAGGTCGTTGTAGGTGGGCACCGGCCAGAGATCCGCCGGTACCAGTTCCTCCAACTGGTCCACATCCAGGCGCAGGCTAAGGGCGGCGGCCATCACCTTGTCGCGGAAAGCGGCAGCCTGCTTTTCGGTGGACGCGATGGCACCGGCCTTGTCGGCTTCCTTCTCCAGCTTGTCGGCCTTGGCGTGGATCGAATCAAGCAGAGTGGCTACCTGCTCCTGCAGTTTCTTGGCCACCCCGCTCTTGGCCGCCGCCGAGGAGCCCAGCACCCCGAGATAGCGGATGGCCGCCGGAATATACTGGCGCCGGGTCATCTGCAGGGCGGCCCGGGCCTCGATGTTGATGTGCTTGGCATACTGCTCCACGTAGATCTCGTAGCGGGAGTGGAGCTCATCCTTGCTCAGCACACTGTACTTGCCGAAGAGTTTGATCGCCTTGGGCGAGGCGATGGCCTTGAGGGCGTCGACGGTGTTACCGACGTTGGGCAGGCCGCGTTTTTCCGCCTCCTTGACCCACTGTTCGGAATAGTTGTTGCCGTTGAAGATGATCCGGCTGTGCTGGGCCACGGTCTCCTTGATCAGCAGTTGGATCTCCTTGTTGACATCCTTGGCCTTCTCCAGCCGGGTAGCGATCTCGTCCAGGGCTTCGGCGGCGATGGTGTTCAAGGCCACGTTATGACCGGAGATCGACTGGGAGGAGCCCACCATCCGGAACTCGAACTTGTTGCCGGTGAAGGCAAAGGGCGAGGTCCGGTTGCGGTCGGTGTTGTCCCGGGGCAGGTCGGGCAGGGAGTCCACCCCGATCTTAAGAAACTGACAGCCGCTTGCCGAACAGACTTTTTCGCCCTTGGCCAGCTTCTCCAGGATATCGGTCAACTCCTGGCCCAGGAAGATGGAGATGATGGCCGGCGGCGCCTCATTGGCTCCCAGACGGTGATCGTTGCCCGAGCTGCCGCAGGTGGCCCGCATGATGTCGGCGTGGCGATCCACCGCCGTGACCAGGGCGGCCAGGAAGACCAGGAACTGGGCGTTGTCCTCGGGGGTCTGGCCCGGCTCCAGCAGGTTGATGCCGTCATCGGTGGCCAGTGACCAGTTGTTGTGCTTGCCCGAACCGTTGACCCCGGCGTAGGGCTTCTCGTGGAGCAGGCAGACCATGTTGTGGCGCAGGGCCACCTTCTTCATGGTCTCCATCACCAATTGGTTGTGATCGGCGGCCATGTTGGTGGAGGTGAAAACCGGAGCCATCTCGTACTGGGAGGGCGCCACTTCGTTGTGCTTGGTTTTGGAGGTAACCCCCATCTTCCACAATTCGATGTCCAGGTCGTGCATGTAGGCCGCCACCCGGTCCTTAATTGCTCCGAAGTATTGGTCTTCCAGTTCCTGGCCCTTGGGGGCCGGGGCCCCGAAGAGGGTGCGGCCGCAGCTCATCAGGTCCAGCCGCTTGTTGAAGAACTCCCGGTCCAGCAGGAAGTATTCCTGCTCGGCGCCCACCGTGGGGATCACCTTGGTCGAGGTGGTGTTGCCCAGGGCCTTGAGCACCCGCAGGGCCTGTTTGGAGACCGCGTTCATCGAGCGCAGCAACGGGGTTTTCTTGTCCAGGGCCTCCCCCTTGTAGGAGCAGAAGGCGGTGGGGATACAGAGGGTAACGTTGCCGCCCCCATCCTCCTTCAGAAAGGCCGGCGAGGTGCAGTCCCAGGCGGTGTAGCCCCGGGCCTCGAAGGTGACCCGCAGGCCGCCGCTGGGGAAGGAGGAGGCATCGGGCTCGCCCTGGATCAACTGCTTGCCGGAAAACTCCATGATCACCGAGCCGTCCATGGCCGGGGCGATGAAGGAGTCGTGTTTTTCGGCGGTGGCGCCGGTTAAGGGCTGGAACCAGTGGGTGTAATGGGTGGCTCCCCGCTCGATGGCCCAGTCCTTCATGGCGTTGGCCACCACCGCCGCCACTTCCGGTTGCAGGGAGGCGCCGGTGTGGATCGTGTTCTGCAGGGCCCGGTAGGTTTCCTTGGGCAGCCTTTCCCGCATGACCTGGTCGTTGAAGACGTTGGCGCCAAACAGCTCCGGCACGCTGGCCCCGATGGCTTTCCGGCCATGGTCATGGCGGTGGGGGTGGGCGCAGCAACCGCCGCGGTTTTTACCTTTTGGGCAGCAATGTGATGCGGACATTCCAAATTCCTCCTCGATAGAAAAGTTGTAGTGACCGGGGGGCGGCGGCACCGTTTTTTGTTGCCGCACCGTTACGGCCCAATAGTCTCAGCAAAACCCGTGCCAGGGAAAAGGTCGGGGGCAGGGTCGGTGACATCATCTCGTTTTAGCGTAACAAAAAGCCTGCCATCCTCCCGGCTGCGGCCCCCTGTTTTTTGTTGCAAAATTGTAAGAAACTGGCCGGGGGGGTCACGTTTTTGTTGTTTTTTGTCGGCCTGTTTCCTCCCATTTACTCAATTTTGGAGGTGCCGACAAGCGTGGGGGGCGCGAGGAAAAAAATAATTATGGACAAAGGGGGAATATAGAGGATAGAACAAGTCCACTATGCAGATTACCCGTGAAACCGACTATGCCCTGCGCGCTGTCCAGTATCTGGCCCAACGGCCCGGCGAGGTGTGCATGGTGGACAAAATCGCCGCCGAGAGCGAGGTGCCCAAAAGCTTTCTGGCTAAAATCATCCAGAAGCTGACCCGGGCGGGCCTGGTTGAATCCCATCGGGGGGCGGGGGGTGGTTACACCCTGCGCCGGCCGGCGGCGGAGATCAGCCTTTATGACGTGATCGAGATCATCGAGGGGCCCCCGTTGATGAATACCTGTACCACCGACGCCCGCAAATGCGGGCGCGGCGACCACTGCGCCATCCATCCGGTCTGGATCTCCCTGCGCCGCGAGGTGGAGGCGTTGCTCAAGGCCCGTAAGTTCTCCGAGTTCATTGCTGACAAGCCAGGCCAATAATCTTTAAGGAGGAATTATGGAGAAACCGGCATACAACTACGCGATCGTCAAGCACTTCCTCCACTGGAGCATCCTCTGGGGAGTGGTGGCGGTGCTGGTGGGGGTGGTGATCTCCTTTCAACTGGTGATGCCCCAGTTGAATTTCGGGGAGTACTTAAGTTATGGGCGGTTGCGCCCCCTGCACACCAATGCCGGGATTTACGGTTTCGCGGTGGGCTGCTTCTTCGGGCTTTTCTATTACATGGTCCAGCGCCTTTGCCGGGTGCCGCTCTGGAGTTCCGGCCTGGCCCGCTTCCAGCTCTGGCTCTTCAATATCGTCATTGCCCTGTCGGCGGTGACCCTGCTGCTGGGCTTTTCCCAGAGCAAGGAGTATCACGAGATGGAGTGGCCCATCGACCTGCTGATCGTGGTCCTCTGGGTGGCCTTTTCGATCAACATCGTGATGACCATCTTCAAACGGAAAGAGGAGCAGATGTATATCTCCCTCTGGTTTATGATGGCGGCTTTGATCGGGGTGGCGGTACTTTTTGTGGTCAACGGCATTTCGGTGCCGGTTTCGCTCTTTAAGTCCTACTCCGCCTTCGCCGGCACCAACGACGCCAACGTCCAGTGGTGGTTCGGCCACAATGCGGTGGCCATGGTGCTCACCGTCCCCCCCCTGGCGGTCTTCTACTATTTTCTGCCCAAATCCACCGGCGTGCCGATCTTCAGCCACCGGCTGGGGATCATCTCCTTCTGGTCGCTGATCTTCATGTACCTCTGGACCGGCGCCCACCACCTGCTCTGGACTCCCATCCCCGACTGGGTCCAGACCCTGGCCATGGCCTTTTCCATCATGCTGATCGCCCCCTCCTGGGGCTCGGTGATCAACGGTTATCTCTCGATGAACGGCCAGTGGCACCAGATGCGGGAAAATTACCTGGTCAAGTTTTTCATCCTGGCCATCACCTTTTACGGCCTCCAGACCCTGCAGGGCCCGATGCAGGCGGTGCGGACCTTCTCCGGCTTTATCCACTACACCGAGTGGGTGCCCGGCCATGTCCACATGGGCACCATGGGCTGGATCAGCCTGGTGCTCTTCGGGGCGATCTACTACCTGGCGCCCAGGCTTTACGGCCGGGAGATCTACAGCGTCGGCCTGGCCAACCTCCACTTCTGGCTGGTACTGGTCGGTCAAATGATCTACTCGGTGAGCATGTGGATCGCCGGGGTGGTGCAGGGCTCCATGTGGCACAGTCTCAACCCCGACGGCAGTCTGACTTACACCTTCATGGAGAGCGTGCTGGCCATGTACCCCTACTGGTGGGTGCGGGGTGGGGGCGGGGTGGTTTACCTGCTTGGGGTTCTGGTTTTCATCTATAACATCGTGATGACGGCGCGGGGAAGCAAGGCCCTGCCGGCCGGCGCGCGGGTTTAGGGAGGTCCGCCATGTGGGAAAGAAATCCGCTAATTTTTTTGCTGTTGGCCACCGCCGTGATCATGGTGGGCACCGTTGTCACCATGGTGGTTCCTTTTGCCTATGTCAATACCGAACGGGACGCCATCGATTCGGTGGTTCCCTACACGGCCCTGGAGCTGGCCGGGCGTGACGTTTATGTAAAAGAGGGGTGCAACAACTGTCACACCCAGACGGTGCGCCCCCTGGTGGCCGAGGTGGTGCGCTACGGCGATTACTCCAAGTCCGGTGAGTTCGTCCATGACCGGCCCCACCTCTGGGGTTCCCGGCGGACCGGGCCCGATCTGGCCCGGGTGGGCGGAAAGTACCCGGATCAGTGGCACTATCAGCACATGCGTGACCCGGCCTCCATGGCTGCCGGCAGCAATATGCCCCCTTATGATTTCCTCGACAATCGCCTGGTCGATCCCCAGCTGACCCGCCGCAAGATGGCGGTTCTGGGGTTCCCCTACAGTGAGGAGGAGATCGCGGCCTTGGAGGGTAAAACCGACATGGATGCCATCGTGGCCTATATGCAGAAGCTGGGCAGCGATATCCCCTGGCGGGAGCAGGCCAAAACCACGGTGACCGGGGAGCTGGCCAACCCCTTTGCCGGTCAGGCCGGGGCCATTGCCGAGGGGCGGGAATTTTACAACAGCAGCTGCGCGGCCTGTCACGGGAGGGGCCTGACCGGCGGCTTTGCCCCCGGCCTCGCCGGCCTCAACTATTCCGATCAGAAGCTGTATACCCTGATTCACGACGGGATTCCGGCCGGGGGGATGCCCGGTTTCGCGGCCCTTGGTCAGGAGCGGCTCTGGAAGATCGTGACCTACATCAACAGCGAACAGGTGCCCTGATGAGTGCTTCGGCGATTTTGTATCTGCTGGTCACCTTCGGTCTCTTTGCCATCTTTGCCGCCATCGTGGTCTGGGTTTTGGCCGGTAAGCGCAAGGAGCGGCTGGAGTCGCCCAAACACAGAATGCTGGAGGATGATGGAGATGAGTAAAAGCAAAGAACCCCAGGCCGGCCCCCACAGCGACGGTATCCGGGAAGGTCATGCCGGCCTGCCCATCTATTTCAAGGTGCTTTATTTTGGGCTGGTGGCCTGGGCGGTGGTGTTCGCCGGCTACTATCTCTTCAGCGGCTGGAGTTCCGGGGCCGAGTTTGAGCGCAAGATGGAGGCCCACCAGGAGCGTGTGCAGGAGCGGTGATTGATGGACGCGGGTCATGGCCGCCGGCGTGAACCCACCCCATTGCGGACCGGGGTCGGCGCCCGCGCTGCTGCGGCCCTGGCGGCGGCGGGTGCAACTGCTGGGGCTGCTTCTGCTCCTGCTGATCCCCTGGTTGCGGTTGGGCGGGGAGAGCCTGCTGCGTTTCGATCTGCCCGGCGGGCTCTTCCATTTCGCCGGTTTTACCCTGGGGCTGGAGGAGTTTTATCTTCTGGGCCCGGCCCTGCTGGGCTTGCTCTTCCTGCTGCTGCTCCTGACCCTGGTGCTGGGCCGGGTCTGGTGCGGCTGGCTCTGCCCCCAGACCTGGCTGGCGGAACTGGCCGAGGGGGCGGCCCGGACCCTGCAGCTCAGGGTGACGCCCCGGGCCATGGGCGGCCCGCTCCGGCGGCGCCTGCTTTTTCACCTCTGCTGCCTGCTGCTGGCCCTGCTCCTTGCCACCGCCCTGGTCGGCTACTTCATGCCCCCCCAACTCTATTGGCAACGGCTGTTGGGCGGGACCCTGGGCCCCTGGCCCCTGGGCACTACCCTGCTGCTGACCGGGCTTCTTTACGCCGATCTGGTTTGGATTAGGCGGTTGGCCTGCCTGGATTTCTGCCCCTATGGGCGTTTCCAGGCCATTTTGCTGGATAGCGGGACCCTCACCCTGGGCCTGGACCCGGCGGCGGCCCAACTTTGTCACGATTGCCGGGCCTGCCTGCGGGCTTGTCCCATGGGAATCGATATCCGCCAGGGTTCCCAGGTGGAGTGCGTCAACTGCGCCACCTGCCTGGATGCCTGCCGCCGGGTTATGGCCCGACAGGGGGGCCATGGCTTGATCCGCTACACCTTCGGGACCGGAGAGCGCGGCTGGCGGGCCCTGCTTTCTCCCCGGCTGTTCCTGCTCTCCCTGTTGCTGTTGCTGGCCTGGGGAACCTTTGCTTATCAACTGGCCACCCGGGAGGAGCTGAGTTTGCAGGTCAGCCGGGTGGTGGTGGGTGAAAGCCGGGTCACCGCCGCCGGGGAGGAGGTGCTGTTTTTCACCGCCCGGGTGGCCGGCCGGGCGGGCGGAGGCGGCAGCTACCGGTTGCGGGCCCGCCTGGCCGATGGTTTACCCCTTTTGCTCATGGGACCGGGGAACGAACCGGTTCGGCTGGCCCCCCGCCAGCGCCGGCGGCTTGATTTCGCCCTGGCTCTTCCCCCTGGCCCGACCGGTGAAAAGGTGGCGCTTCTCTTTATGATGGTGGATGACCAGGGTCGGGAGCAAACCCGCCGGGGTCTGGAATTTACCCGCCGGTAGTTTAACGAGGTGAATCTATGCTTAAGAATCGATGGCAACTTCTGCTGGCAGGAATTTTCCTGGCCTTCCTGACCTTCTCCTACTGGTCGATTACCCTGGCCACCAGCCGGGTCAGTCCGGTGGCCGATCCCGACTACTATCACAGCGGTCAGCGTTATCATCTGGCTGAGCGGGCCTGGCGGGCGGCCGCCAAGGCGGGTTGGCAGGCCCTGTTGGCCAGGGATGGCGAAGAGCTGCGCCTCCGGCTGCTGGACGGAGCCGGCGTGCCGGTGGGCGGGGGGGTGGTGCTGCTGAAAAACGGCCGGATGGGCAATGCCCTGGCCGCCGACTGGCGGGTTCCCTTCAGTGAGGGCGAACCCGGCGTATATCTGGCCCGGCTGGTGGATTTTCCCGTCGAACCGGTGGAGCTGCTGCTGGTGGCTCGCCGGGGTGAGGCCCTGCTGGAGCGCCGTTTGCGGGTCAATGGCGACTCCTGGCCCGAGACCAGGCTGTAACGGCTTGCGGCCATGACCGGCAACAGTGAACCGGCGGCGGCGCTTTGCCACCACTGCCGCGATCCCCTGCCGGCGGGGGAGGTTTATCGCAGTGAACGCGGGGGAGAGGAGTACCGCTTCTGCTGCCGGGGCTGTCAGGGGGCCTGGCTGATCATCACCGGGGCCGGCCTGGGGGATTTTTACCGGCAACGGAGCTGGGTCGCCGGCGGGGGCATGAGCGAGGTGTTCGAGCTGCGGTACGATGACGCCCTGTTGGCCCGCCATGTCCGCCGGGGGGAGGAGGGGGATGAGCTGGCCTTCCTGGTGGAGGGGATTCGTTGCGCCTCCTGTGTCTGGCTGATCGAAAAGATTGTCGCCGGCCTGCCCGGCGTGCTGCGGGTGCGGGCCAATTACGGCAGCCACCGGGTTCTGGTCTGCTATGATCCCGACCAGCTGACCCCCGCCGCCCTCTTTACCGCGGTCAGCCGCTTGGGCTACCGTCCCCGGCCCCTGACCCGGGACAATCTCCACCGGGCCGCCGAACGGGAGACCCGCGACCTGCTGCTCCGTTTCGGCACCGCCTTCTTCCTGGCCATGCAACTGATGGGCTACTCCCTGGCCCTTTACGCCGGCTACTTCCAGGGAATCAGCGATTTTGCCCGCGACTTCATGCAGTACCTGGCCGCCCTGGTGACCACCCCGGTGGTCTTCTATTCCGGCTGGCCCTTCCTGGTGGGGGCCTGGCGGGGGCTGAGAAGCCGGCTGCCCAATATGGATCTGTTGATCGCCCTGGGGGTGCTGACCGCCTATTTTTACAGCCTTTACGCCACGGTGGTGGGCCGCGAGGTCTATTTTGAAACCGCGGCGATGATCGTCACCCTGATCCTGCTGGGGCGGCTGTTTGAAAACAGCGCCCGGCGCAAGGCCGCCGCCGGGGTGGACCGTTTGCTCCATCTGACCCCCGATACCGCCCAGCGCCTGGAAGCTGGGGTGGCGGTGACGGTGGACAGCCAGGAGCTCAAGCCCGGCGAGTTGATGCTGGTGCGGCCCGGGGAGCGGTTCGCGGTGGATGGCATAATCAGTTCCGGCGAGTCGGAAGTGGATGAGTCGGTGGTCAGCGGCGAGTCGCGCCCGGTAAGGCGGGTGGTGGGGGAGGTGGTGGTCGGCGGCAGTCTTAATCTCCAGGGTGCCCTCACTGTGACCGTGGCCAGGAGCGCCGGCCAGTCGTTTGTCGCCCGGATGGCCCATCTGGTGGAGGAGGCCCAGGCCCGTAAGGCCCCGGTGCAGCAGTTGGCCGACCGGATCGCCACCATCTTTGTCCCTTTGGTCCTGGGCTTGAGCCTGGCCACCCTGACTTTCTGGCTCTGGCGGGGGATCGGCAGCGGGCCGGCCCTGCTCAACGCCATCGCGGTGATGGTGGTGGCCTGTCCCTGCGCCCTGGGATTGGCCACCCCCACCGCGGTGCTGGTGGCCTCCGGCCGGGCGGCTAACCGGGGAATCCTCTTCCGGGGTGGCGACGTGCTGGAGGCCGCCGCCAAGATCAGCCATGTGGCCTTTGATAAAACCGGCACCCTCACCCAGGGCCGTCCCAAGGTGGTGGCGGTGCGGCCGGTTACCCAAACGGCCGGGGGGGCCGAGGAGCTGCTGCTCCGGGCCGCCCTGTTGGAAAGCGGTTCCACCCATCCCCTGGCTCAGGCCATTGTCGAGGAGGCCCGGCGCCGGGGGCTGCGGCCGGAACCGGCCGCGCAAGTAAGTGTTGTGGCCGGGCGGGGGATGAAGGCCCCCGCTCCGGAGGGGTCGGTACTGGTGGGCTCCCGAGCCCTGCTGGCCGCGGAGGGGATCCCGATGGCCGGGCCCGGCCCGGCGGCGGCAGCGACCGGGGAACTAACCGAGGTGCATGTGGCGGTGGCTGGGCGCCATCTGGGGGTGATTCTGCTCGATGACGCCCTGCGTCCCGACGCGGTGGCTCTGGTCCGGGAATTGCGGGCCCGCCGGCTGCAACTGCTGATTTTAAGCGGCGATCATGCCGGGGTGGTTCGGCGGGTGGCCGCCGCTCTGGGGATCGACCGCTTCCACAGCGCCATCGATCCCGCCGGCAAAAAGGCCGAAATCGAAAGATTGCAGGGCGGTGGAGCCCGGGTGCTGATGGTGGGGGACGGAATCAACGATGCTCCGGCTTTGGCCACCGCCGATCTGGGTTGCGCCCTGGCCGGGGGGACCGATATCGCGGTGGGGGCGGCCGATCTGGTGCTGACCCGTAATCGGCTCAGCGACCTGGCCCCCGCCCTGACCATTGCCCGTCGCTGCCTGCGGGTGATCCGGGAAAATCTCTGCTGGGCTTTTTCCTACAATCTGGTAACCTTGCCCTTGGCGGCCAGCGGCCATCTGGCCCCGGTTTACGCCGCCGCCGCCATGGCGGTCAGCTCGATCCTGGTGGTCGCCAACTCCTTACGGCTCTCCCGGGGGGAATAGAAGAGATGCTTACCTCGACCATCGCCCTGATCATTCTCTCCCTCGCCCTGGGGCTGGGGGCCTGGCTGGCCTTTGTCTGGGCGGTGCGCAAGGGCGAGTTCGACGATCCCGAGGGGCCCAAATACCGGATGATGAGTGACGATGACGAGTAGTCAGCTCATCGATCCCCTCTACGTCATGGCCTTTACCACCGCCCTGCTGGGTTCCGGCCACTGCCTGGGGATGTGCGGCCCCCTGGTGGCGGCCCTCTCCCTCAGCGAACCCCTGCGTCAGAACAGCCGGCGGGCGGGTTGGCTTTTTCATCTCCTGTACAGCGTCGGCCGCCTGACCACCTACACCGCCCTGGGCGCCCTGGTGGGCTGGTTTGGCTCGGCCCTGGCCTATACCCAGAATTTGAACTGGCTCACCGCCGTGGCCCTGGTCTTTTCCGATCTCTTCATTATCGCCGTGGGCCTGGGAACCGCCGGGGCCTTTGCCCGCTTCAACCTGATGCGGCTCAACTTTCCCGGCCCCACCCAACTGCTCACCCGCCTGGTGGCGGGGTTGGCGATTCTGCCGCCGATCCTGCGGGCCTTGCCCATCGGTCTGCTGATGGGTTTTCTCCCCTGCGCCCTGCTTTATGCCATGTTCATCGCCGCCGGCCAGAGCGCCGACCCGTTGCGGGGCGCCCTTACCATGCTGGCCTTTGGTCTGGGCTCGGTGCCGGCCCTGTTGCTCTTCGGGGGGACCGCCACCTGGCTGGGAGCCAAGGTCCGGGGCCGGATGCTGCGGGGGGCCGGGGTGATGGTGGTGCTGATCGGGCTCTACAATCTGTACCATCACCTCCAGCTCTTTGACTTGATTCTGGCGGGAATTCCCTTTGTTTCCACCATCTGCCACTGAGTTGCCCCCCGACTGCGGCCCTGGGGTTGGCCAGGCGGAGAGTCCTGACTAAAAAGCTGTTCAGAGCCTGCCTCCTTTTGCTACAATGGGGCTTTAACAATCCCGACCGCCGGGCAACAACAGAAAGAGGGAAAAAGATGGGTGCGCAAGGAAAGAAGATTCTGCTCATGGTGGAAGAGCTCTACAACGACCGTGAATTCTGGTACCCCTACTACCGGCTGCTGGAGGAGGGCTGTCGGGTGGAGGTGGTCAGCTCCCGGGCCGGTGCCATCCATGGGGGAGCGGCGGGCATCAAGGCCAAGTCGGACCTGGCCGCCGATCAGGTCCGGGCCGCCGCTTATGACGCCCTGATCATTCCCGGTGGCTACGCCCCCGATCATATGCGGCGCCATCCCGCCATGGTGAAGCTGGTTGCCGACATGGTCCGGGGGGAAAAGGTGGTGGCGGCGATCTGCCATGCCGGTTGGATGCTGGTTTCCGCCGGGGTGCTCAAGGGGCGGAAGGTCACCGGTTTTTTTGCCATCAAGGATGATCTGGTCAACGCCGGGGCCGATTATGTCGACCGGGAGGTGGTGGTTGACGGTAACATCATCACCAGCCGGACCCCGGACGATCTGCCCGCCTTTCTCAAGGCGATTATCGCCGCCCTGGCCTGAGGTTGAGACCGATCATGAAACTCTTTTTTCTTTTTGGCCTGTTTTCGCTGCTGTTGGGAGGTTTACTGGCCCTGGCCGGGGGGCGGCCGCTATCGGCGCCGGCCCGGGCCACTTTGGCCGGGGGCTGTTTCTGGTGCCTGGAAAAGCCCTTTGCCCAACTGGCCGGGGTGATCTCGGTGACCGTGGGTTATACCGGGGGAGAGAGTTCCAATCCGACCTACGAAAATTACGCCGCCGGCGGCCATCTCGAGGCGGTGGAGATTGTTTACGATCCCCAGGTTATCTCCTATGGGCAGTTGCTCGAGACCTTCTGGCGGCAGATCGATCCCACCGATCCCGGCGGCCAGTTTGCCGATCGGGGCCGGGGCTATTCCACCGCCATCTTTTACCATGACGAGGAGCAGCGCCAGGTGGCGGAACAGTCCAAAACGGAACTGGCCCGCCGGCAGATCTTCGAGCTGCCCCTGGTGACCGCCATCCTCCCCGCCGGCCCTTTTTATCCGGCCGAGGAGTACCATCAGGCCTACCATCGCAAGAATCCCCTCCACTATCAGTCCTACCGGATCGGTTCCGGGCGGGAACGGTTTCTGGCCGAAATCTGGGGGGATGATGGGCGAGCCGAAGGCGAGGAGGAGTTGCGTCGCCGTCTGACCCCCCTCCAGTACCGGGTTACCAGGCAGGATGGCACCGAACCGGCTTTTGATAACGAATATTGGGATAACGAGCGGGCCGGGATCTACGTTGATATCGTCTCCGGGGAGCCGCTGTTCAGCTCCCGGGACAAGTACGACTCCGGTACCGGCTGGCCCAGCTTCAGCCGGCCTTTGGTGCCGGAGAATATCGTGGAGCGGCAGGATCGGCGGCTTTTCCAGGTGCGGACCGAGGTGCGCAGTCGGCAGGCCGATTCCCACTTGGGCCACCTCTTCACCGATGGCCCCCAACCCACCGGCCTGCGCTACTGCATCAACTCGGCCGCTCTGCGTTTTATTCCCCGGGCGGAGCTGGCCGCCGCCGGTTACGGGGAGTTCAGTTGGGAAGAGGAGGAATAAACCCCCGTGTGGCCAAATAAAGAGGCAAGGGGGCCGGACCGATGACCATGCAGCATTTTCGGAGCGGTTTCTGGATCGGGCTCTATTTTATCGTCGCCGTCGCTCCTCTGCTGGCCATGCTGGTGGCGCCGCCGCCGGGGCGGGGCTTCTGGCGGGAGTTCGCGGTGGGTATCGGGTTTGCCGGGCTGTCGATGATGGGGCTGCAGTTTTTCCTCACCGGCCGCTTCCGCAGCTTCACCGCTCCCTACGGAATCGACGTGGTCTATCATTTTCATCGCCAGATCTCGCTGATCGCCTTTGTTTTCCTGGCGCTCCATGTCGGGTTGTTGCTGCTGGCCAGCCCCGAGCTGCTCCTGCTTCTGCATCCGACAGCGGCGCCGGCCTGGATGGTCACCGGGGTGATCGGGTTTCTGGCCTTTGTCGTGGTCATCGTCACTTCGCTGTTTCGCCTCAAGCTGGGCTTGAGCTATGAGGCCTGGCGGGCTCTCCACGGCTATCTCTCGGTGGCCGCCGTGGTTCTGGGCGTGGTCCATATCATGGGGGTGGATTACTACACCGGCAGCTCGATCAAGCGGGGCCTCTGGATGCTCATGGGCGCCGCCTGGCTGCTGGCCCTGCTCCATGTCCGGGTCGTCAATCCCTTTCTGCTGCTCAAACGCCCCTACACCGTCGAGGAGGTGGTGCCGGAGCAGGGGCGTTCCTGGACCTTGCGCCTGCGCCCCCTGGGCCATGCCGGCATCGATTTCCAGGCGGGCCAGTTCGCCTGGCTGACCCTGGGCAAAACCCCGTTCACCATCCGCGAACACCCTTTTTCCTTTGCCTCCAGCGCCATGGAGTCGGGAGGGGTCAGCCTGACCATCAAGGAGCTGGGCGATTTTACCGCCAAGATCGGAAGTACCGCCGTGGGCACCCGGGCCTATCTTGACGGCCCCTATGGTTCCTTTACCATCGACGGCCATTCGGCCCCCGGTTTTTGCTTTATCGCCGGCGGGGTGGGAATCACCCCGATCATGAGCATTCTCCGGACCATGGCGGACCGGCACGATCGGCGGCCGGTGCTGTTGCTCTATGGCAGCAAAAGATGGGAAGATGTAACCTTCCGCGATGAGCTGGAGGATCTCAAGCAGCGGTTGCGGCTGGAACTGGTTCATGTCCTGGAGGAGCCACCATCCCAGTGGACCGGGGAGCGGGGCCTGATTACCGCCGAGCTGATGGGGCGCCACCTGCCTGAAAATCGGATGGATCTTGAATATTTCATCTGCGGTCCCGGGCCGATGCAGCAAGGGATGCGGCGGGCCGTGGCCAGGCTGGGGTTGCCGGCGCACAAAATTAACTCGGAGAGCTTCAACTTTGTCTGAGCGGTCGCTTGCTCAAGGCGCTGAAGCGGGGGGAGAGGTGGCGTGAGAGAGTTCTATTCCACCCAGTTGGCGATTACGGTGGGGGTGCTGATCCTTTTGGCCAGCGTGGCCTTCGCCCTCCTGCAATCCCCGGAGCTGCTGCGGCGGCAGGAGTCATCGGTGGCGGGGGCGGCCAGGCCGGTTCCCCATCCCATGGAGGGGATGGGGGAGTGCCGCCGCTGCCACGGCCTTGCTGGGGTGGTGCCTTATCCGCAGAAACATACCGGGTGGAGCGATGAAAGTTGCCTTAAGTGCCATGCCGGCAGCTAGCAAGGACGAAAAGAGATGAATCGGGAAGTGACCACCGTTATCGATGGCGAGCGCTGTACCGGCTGCGGACTCTGCGTGCGGGTCTGCCCCGCCGATACCCTCAGTTTGCGGGATGGCAAGGCGGTGGTCAGCGGCAGCCGCTCGCTGGCTTGCGGCCATTGCGCCGCGGTCTGTCCCGTCGGCGCCATTCAGGTCCGGGCCCTGGCCGACGAGGCCGTTCGGTTCGAGACTTTGCGGGTCGAGCCCAAGGCTTTGGCCCCGGGCGAGTATGATCCGGCCCTGTTGGTGCAGCTGATGCGCTCCCGCCGCTCCTGCCGCAATTACCGGCTGCGGCCGGTGGCCAGGGCCCTGCTGACCGATCTGGTCCGGGCCGGAATTACCGCGCCTTCGGGGACCAACAGCCAGCAGTGGACTTTTACCGTTCTGGAGCGGCGGGAGCAGGTGATTGCCCTGGGCGACCGGGTTGGACTTTTCTTCGGGAAGCTCAACCGGCTGGCGGCCAATCCCCTGGCCAGGCTCTATTCCCGGCTGCTGGGTGGCGACGCTTTGGGCCGTTATCACCGCCGTTACGCCCGGACCACCGCCAAAGCCTTGCGGGTCTGGCGGGAAGAGGGGGTGGATCTGCTTTTCCACGGGGCCCCGGCCGCCATCCTGGTGGGCAGCCGGCCGGAAGCCAGCTGTCCGGCCGAGGATGCGCTGCTGGCCAGCCAGAATATCCTGTTGGCGGCCCATGCCGTGGGGTTGGGCTCCTGTCTCATCGGTTTCGCGGTGGAGGCGATGCGGCGGGAGCGAGCCATCCAGCAGGATTGGGGAATCCCCCCCGAGGAGCGGATCCACGCGGTGATCGCCCTGGGTTATCCCGATGAACACTATTTGCGTCCAGCCGGGCGCAGATGGCCCTTGGTGCGATTTGCGGGGTAGGGCAGTTCAATCTTCATCTTTCAGGTCAAAATCGGAAAACCAGCATGCCATCTGAAACAGCTGTCAAGACCCGCGTCGAGCTTTATCCCCTGCTCGCCGGCATCGCCGCCGCCACCGACCTGGTGAGTCCGGTCCTGGTCAACCATCATCGGCGGGTTGCCTTTGTCGCCGCCGCCCTGGGCAGTAACCTGGGTCTGAATCAGGAAGAGTTGCGGCGACTGATTCTGGCCGCCGCCGTCCACGATATCGGGGGGCTGACGGTGGGTACCCGCCTGGAGGCCTTTGAATTTGAAGTGGCAACCCCCGCGCGTCACACCCTGCCGGGGGCTTCGCTGCTGGCGGGATTTGCGCCCTTTGCCGAGCTGGCCCGGATCGTCCGTTTCCATCACCTCTACTGGCAACATGGCCGGGGGGGCGCGGAGGAGGGGGAGGAGGTGCCCCGGCTCAGCCATATCATCCATCTGGCCGACCGGGTCGCGGTACAAATTGATCCGACCCGGGAGATTCTGGCCCAGCAAAGGGAAATTGTTGCCAGGATCAAGGCCGGGTCCGGGGAGATGTTCGCCCCCGACCAGGTTGAGGCCTTCCTGGAGCTGGCCGGGCGGGAAGCTTTCTGGCTTGATTTGACCTCGCCCGGGGTGGGCGCCATTCTGGAACAGCGTTTTCCCCTGGCCGCCTTGGAGTTTGACCGCGGCCAGCTGCTGGCCCTGGCGGAGATGTTCCGGCGCCTGATCGACTTCCGGAGCCGGTTCACCGCCACCCACTCCAGCGGGGTGGCCGCCGTGGCCTCGGCCCTGGCCGCTCGCAGCGGCTTTATGCCAGCTGATCCCGATCGGATCATGATTGCCGGCTGGTTGCATGATATCGGCAAGCTGGTGGTGCCCGCCGAAATCCTGGAAAAACGGCAGGGGCTGGCCAGTGGGGATTTAGCCATTATTTATAAGCATCCCTATTACACCGGGGAGATTCTGCGCCCAATCCCGGGCTTCGAGGATATCGGCCAGTGGGGTTCGCTGCACCACGAACGGTTGGATGGCAGCGGTTATCCCTTTCGCATGAAGGGGGAGGAGATTCCCCAGGGCGCTCGGATTCTGGCGGTGGCCGATACCTTCACCGCCCTGATGGAGGATCGGCCTTATCGTTGCGGTATCAGCGCCGCCGGCACCGAGCGAATCATGCGGGATATGGTGGAGTATCACCGGCTTGACCGGGATTTTGTCGGCCTGGTCCATGAAAATATCAGCGAAATCAACGACCGGCGCCATGAAGCCCAACTGGCCGCCGATCAAGCCCATCTGCGTTTTCTGGAGGAGTGCCGGCTCCTCGCCGGCAGCTCGGAAGTTGGCGACCGTTGTCCGGTGAGCTCCCGTGGCCAAGCGTAACCCCCATCCCCCCTTGGAGCAGAGCTTGCATCTGCTTTGGCGGCACTCACCTGACTCGATGTTCATCGTCCGGGTCCGGGGGGGCCGCTACTGGCTGGCGGCCTACAATCCCGTGCAGCGGCGGGCATTCCCCCCCGGCGTGGACCTGAGCCGCCCCTTTGACGAGCTCCTGCCCCCGGAAATGTATGCGGCCATCCAGGCCCGTTACGCTCGCTGTGTCGCCACCCGGCAACCCATGACCTACGAGGAGCCGGGCTTGGGTGATGATTACTGGTACACCATGCTGGTGCCCCTGGTGGAGGCCGACGGCCGGGTTGAGTATATCGCCGGAGTGGCCCGCAACATTAAGGATCTAAAGCAGACGGAGAGCCGCATGGTTGAGGCCATGGAGCGGGCCGAGTTGCTTAATGAGCAGTATGAGCAGTTGAATCTGGAGCTGGAGCGCAAGGTGCGGGAGCGGACCGCCGAACTGGCGGCGGCCAAGGAGCAGGCGGAAGCGGCCAGCGAGGCCAAAAGCCGTTTTCTGGCCAACATGAGCCATGAGTTGCGCACCCCGCTCAACGCGGTGATCGGCTTAAGCGGCCTGGTGCTGGAGAGCGGTCTTGAAGATCGGCAGCGGGATTATCTGGAGCAGATCCGCGCTTCGGGCGAAACCTTGCTCGCGCTTATCAACGATATTCTTGATTATTCCAAAAGTGAAGCCGGGCGGCTGGCCCTGGAACAAACCCCTTTCGCGCTGGAGGAGGTGCTGGGGCGCAGCTTGGCGCTCTGTCAGCCCGAGGCCTGGCGCAAAGGGCTGGAGCTGATCCTGGATGCCGCTCCGGAGCTGCCCACCTGGCTGACCGGTGACCCTCTGCGGCTGCAGCAGGTCCTGGTCAACCTGCTGGGTAACAGTGTTAAGTTCACCAACCGGGGGCGGGTGGTGCTGGCGGTCAAGCTGCTGGAGAGTACCGCCGCTGAGGTGGTCCTGGGGTTCTCGGTGGCCGATACCGGTATCGGGATTCCGGCGACCCAACAGGAGGAGCTGTTTAACGCCTTTTCCCAGCTGGACGCCTCCATTGCCCGTAGATTCGGTGGCACCGGGCTGGGACTGGCGATCAGCGCCCAGTTGGTTGGGCTGATGGGGGGGCGGATTCAGGTTGAAAGCCGGCTAGGCCACGGAGCCACCTTCAGCTTTGTCTTGCGCTTGCCGGTGAAGGTCAACCCCCGGGAGTGCCCGGAGCCGGCGCCACCGCTCCGGGGAGGGGCGGTGCCTGATCTTTCCGGCTTCCGGCTGCTGCTGGCGGAGGATGATGCCGTCAACCGCCAGGTGGCCCTGGCCTTCTTGGCCAAAACCGGAGCGAAAGTGGATCATGCCGCCGATGGTTATCAGGCCGTGGAGCGGGTACGGAGCCGCCCTTATGATCTGGTGCTGATGGATCTGCGGATGCCCGGCCTGGACGGCCTGGCCGCCACGGCGGCGATCCGCCGGCTCCCGGAGCGCGAAGGGTTGCCGATCATCGCCCTGACCGCCCAGGCCATGGAGGAAGATCGGCTAAAAGGCCTGGCCGTGGGAATGAATGCCCACCTGACCAAACCGCTCAGGGCCGAGAGCCTTTACGCTTTGCTGCAAAGCTGGCTGCTTCCAGACTGGAGGGGAGGTCCGGCACCGGATTATCCCCCCCCGGCGGCGGTGCAAGGGGATCAGCTGCTGCCGGCCCTGCGGGAGTTGGCCCTGGATGTTGACGGCGCCCTGGATGATCTGGATTATAACCGGCCCCTCTATCGCAAACTGGTGCTCAGTTTCGCCCGGGAGTTTGCCCAGGTCGGCGACTGCTTGCGCCGGCTGGCTCGGGCCGGTGATGGTGAGACCCTGCAGATTAAGGTCCACTCCCTGAAGTCCGCCGCGGCCTACATCGGGGCCCGGGATCTCGCCGCGGCCTGTGCCGCTCTGGAGCAGGCTTTGTCCGGCCCCGGCATGGCCGGAGAGGAGCTTGATCGGGTGTGCCGCCTGGTCGAAGGGCTCCTGCCGGCCCTGGGGGCCCTGGTCGGTTCCGATTCCGACGGGGAGGGTTGACCCGGCGAGGCTACGGGGTTTCGTCGGCGAAGGCGCCCATGATCTTTTCCACCTCCGACCGGAGGTCGAGGAAGAGGGGGACCAGGCGGGGATCCAGGGCCTGGCCAGCCTCTTTGCTGATCAGAGCCAGGGCCTCATCCACCGTCCAGGCGCCTTTGTAGGGGCGGGTCGAAGTCAGGGCGTCAAAAATGTCGGCCACCGAGGTGATCCGGCCGGCCAGGGGGATCTCCGCGCCGGCCAGGCCGTAGGGGTAGCCCCGGCCGTTCCATTTTTCATGATGGGTCAAGGCGATGGCTTTGGAGAGCTTGAGCAGTTCGAACTCATGGTCGCCGATGATCTCCGCCCCGATCTGGGGGTGTTTCTTGATGACCTCAAACTCCTCGAAGGTCAGCTTGCCGGGTTTGAGCAGGATCAGGTCGCTGATCCCGATTTTACCCACATCGTGCATCATGGAGGCGTGCATGATCAGGTCGGCCTCGGCCTCGGTCAACCCCGCCCTCCTGGCCAACATCCCGGTGTAGAAGCTCATCCGGATCACGTGCATTCCCGTTTCGTTGTCCCGATACTCGGCGGCTCGGCCCAGGCAGCGGATGATCTCCAGGCGGGTCTGTTGCAGCTCCTCTGACTTGGCCAGCAGATGCCGGGTCTGGTCCTGAACCAGCGACTCCAGGTGGCGGCGGCGGTCATACATCTCCAGGTGGGTCTTGACCCTGGCCAGAACGATGGGGGCGCTGATCGGCTTGGTGATATAGTCGGCGGCCCCCAGGGCAAAGCCCAGGGCTTCGTCCTCCTCCCCGGATCTGGAGGTGACGAAAATGATGGGGATATCCTTGGTTTTTTCATCGGCCTTGAGCCGGCGGCAGACCTCGTAGCCATCCATCTCCGGCATCATCACATCCAGCAGGATCAGGTCGGGCGGGGGAGAGGAGAGGGCGGCTCTGAGGGCCTGCCGGCCGCTGGTGGCTCCTTGTACCCTGTAGAATTCCTCCAGAATTCCCTGCAGGATCATGATGTTGATTTGGGTGTCGTCCACCACCAGAATCGTTTTTGAGGTCTCGTCGTTCATGTTTTCTGCCAGGTCTTTGCGCCGCCATGTTGCCGGCGGTCCAGGATGGGGGTGATGGTCTGGATTACTTCGGCCAGCCCCTGCTCCAGGGCCGTGAGCAGGGATTCCAGGTCGTCGCTCTGGACCCCGCTGATCCGCTGCTCCAGATTTTCGGCCATGGCCGCCAGGGCCTGGGCGCCGATGGTTCCGCTCAAACCCTTCAAGGTGTGGGCCAGAATGGCCGCCTGCCGCTTGTCGCCCGCCGTCAGGGCGGCTCGCAGATCGGTGACCATCTGGCTGTGGTCGCGCTTGAACTCTCGCAACACCAGGTAATAGAGATTGATATTGCCGTTGAGCCTGCGGAGCGCTTCCCGAACCTGGAGGCCGGGCAGTTCGGGCAGCTCCCCCAAATCCGCCGATTGCCGACCGATACCTGCGGTGGTGGGAGCTGGTTCCGGCTGGTGGGGCCGGTGGGCCGGGACGATCCATCTGACCAGGGTGGTCAGCATCTTGTGCGGGTTGATGGGCTTGTCGATATGGTCGTTGATGCCGGCCGCCCGGCACTTTTCCCGGTCGCAGGCCATGGCGTTGGCGGTGATGGCGATGAGCGGCAGGGTTTTGAATCTGGCCTGGGCGCGGATCTTGCCGGCGGTGGTAATCCCGTCCATTACCGGCATCTGCAGATCCAGTAGCACCCCGTCGAACTCCTCATGGTTCAGGCGGGCCAGGGCCTGGGCCCCGTTTTCCACCACGGTGAGGTGGATGCCCAGATCGGCCAGCAACTCCTGGGCCACCTGGCGGTTGACGGCATCGTCTTCGGCCAGCAACAGCCGGGACCCCCTGAGACGATTCTCCCCTTGAGCGGCCGCCGGACCGGGCCGGGAATCGGCCGATTCCGGATCGACCCTGCCCACCTGGATCAGAAAAATAAAAGTTGAACCCACCCCAGGGCTGCTCTCCACCCGGATGGCGCCGCCCATCAATTCCACCAGTTCCCGGCAGATGGCCAAGCCCAGCCCGGTGCCGCCATATTTGCGAGTGGTGGAGGTGTCGGCCTGGCAGAAGGGCTGGAAGACCAGGGCGCACTGTTCCGGGGTCATGCCGATGCCGCTGTCGCGCACGGTGAACCGCAGCAGGAGATCGTGTGCCCTCTCCTCGGCCACTTCCGTTTGCACCGCGATTTCACCCCGGTGGGTGAATTTTACCGCGTTGCTCACCAGGTTGATCAGGACCTGGCTTAAGCGCAGGGGGTCGCCGATTACCCGAGCCGGCACTTCGGGGGCGGTTGCAATGGTGAAGCGCAGCTTCCTGGCCTCGATCTTGGCCTCCACGATGGCGCCAAGCTGTCCCAGTACCTCCGCCGGAGAGAAGGGAACGGCTTCCACTTCCAGCTTGCCGGCCTCGATCTTGGAAAAATCGAGAACGTCGTTGAGCATTCGCAGGAGCGATTGAGCCGAGTCATACACCTTTTGCAGAAAGTCCCGCTGTTTGGCGGTCAGTTCGGTTTTCAGGCAGAGGTGGGTGAGGCCGATGATGGCGTTCATCGGGGTGCGGATCTCATGGGAGATGTTGGCCAGGAAATCCCCCTTGGCCCGATTGGCCTTCTCGGCGGCTTCCCGGGAGGCGATCAGGGCCGCTTCCGTTTCCTTCTGGTCTGAAATGTCCCGACCGATGGCGGTGAAATGTTTCTCGGCGCCGATGGTCATCTCGCTGATGGCCAGCGAGAGCGGAAAGGTGGAGCCATCCCGGCGCCGGCCCGTCACCTCGGCTCGGCCCCCCACAATCTTGGTGTCGCCATCTTCCAGGTGGCGGCGCATATATTGATCATGCCTGGCTTGATGGGGCTCGGGCATCAGCTCTTTGACGTTCCGGCCGACGATTTCGGCGGCCGCGTAGCCGAAAATGTTTTCGGCGGCGTGGTTGAAGGTGAGAATCCGGCCCTGCTGGTCGGTGGTGATGATCCCGTCCGCCGCCGTCTCGACGATGGCCTTGATGCTCGCCGTCTTGTCCTCCAGGGACCGGGCCTGGTCCCGGAGGATTCGTTGGGCCCGGTGAACCACCAGTAACTGGAGAAGGTAGAGGAGCAGAGCGGCGCTGAAGGTGACCGCCGCCACCTTGATGAAGGTCAGCCGCACCCGCTTGAGCAGCGGGGTCACATCCCGGTAGATCTCAAACACCCCGATCACCTTTCCCCGCTCATCGAGCAGTGGGACGTAGGTCGCGATGAAATCGATGGCCATTCGTTCGCCGTCGATGGCCACGAAGCGCTCCCGATGCTTGAGGTCGCTGGCGATCCCGCCGCCAATGGCGGCCAGAAAACCCGGCTTTTCGGAGGCGTCCTCGCCGGTTTAGCCGGTTTCCGAGGAGAAGACCGCTATCCCTCGGCCATCGTAAACCTTGATCTTGAGGACGTCGCTGTCTCGGGTCAGGTTGACCACTTTGGTCAGCAGGTCGGCCTGGGCGTTGGCCGCCCGCAGCTCGGCCGGGTCCCGGCCCGGGGCGGAGGTCAGCGCGGCGGCGATATCGATCCACAGGGCATTGCGCACGATCTTGGTCAGGCTGATATTGCTGCTTTCCGCCTCCCTGATCACGGCATCCCTGGCGAGATGGTGGAAATATCCCCCCAGCACGATCCCGGCCAGCAAAACCAGAACGAAGGAGATCAGTGAAAAATAGCGGGTGAGATTAAACCTGTTGCCGGCCCGGGCCGGGGGGCTGGAGGGGGATATTTGCTGGGCGGTTTGCGGTTGATAACTCATCTTATCGGCTATAGTGGTTGGCACCAGGATTGTCAACTTTAAAAACGGAGGCCAACAGCCGCATAATAGGCTGGGCAGCCCATTGCGCCCTTTCACTCTCTTCGCATATGGGGCACAGAGTAATATCTCTTAACAAGTTGCTTCGGCAAAAGTTTCTTTGGGGGGGGGCGGATTATATTGACAAGCGAAGGGCAATGGATAAAAAACAAATAAAACTTATATTTCTGTCGGGCTGCCATGATTGGACTTTACAGGTTCTCATTTCTGCTTTTTTCGCTAATTATACTGATTACTCCCAGTTCCTGGGGGCAGGCCGCCATTCATCCAGAGGCCGGGGAAACAGATTTCCGGTCGTGTTATCAGTGTCATCGGGCGACCCTGGAGCGGAATGTTCAGAGTCGTTATCTGCATGAACCGTTTACGCGGCAGCGCTGCGGGGTTTGCCACGCGGCCCCGGCAGTGAGTTCAACCGGTGACCCGGGGATGGCAGGAAAATCTGTTGAGCTGGGCAAGATCAACTGGCTGGTTGAAAGTGCCGTGCCCCATACCGAGCATGGTTTCCTCCTGCCGGCCAAACAGGTTGGGGAGAGCCTGGAGGTGGAGTTCCACGGCCCTGGGGGGAACTTTCCACCGCAAACCATCTCCGTGCCGCCGCTGGCCGGCTTGGCTGAGGTTGCAGACCGGGGTCGGCCTCCGGTCATCTCCGACGTGCAATTGCTGGAAGTGCGGCGTGGTATCTTTCTTTCGGCCACCATCGGCTGGCGTACCGACACCCTGGCGGATGCCCGGGTCCGTTACGGTGCCGGGGATCTCACGCAGCTTTCGCCCCCCAGCAGTCGGCTCAGTCAAAACCATCGAGTGGTGCTTTACGATCTGCAGCCGGGAACCTCCTATCGCTTTGCTGTCGAATCGCGCGATCTTTTTGGCCGTACTCAACTCTCCGAAACCCTGAGCTTTTCCACCAAGAAGCCTTTGGCGATCAGTCGGCCGCCGACCGTTGGCCGCCCGGATTCCCCCGTGGCAAAGCCAGCTTTTGCAAGCCGTTTTCAGCGCCTGGGTGAGTACTATCTGGTCCAATTGTCGTTGCCCGATCCGGCGACCGTCTCCCTGGGAGTCCGGGAGTTTGCTCGTGGCGCACTCCCGGCGGTCCTGGGGGGCGGGGAGGATGGGCCGGTTGTGAACCATCACGCCGGGCTCAACGGCAAGCTGGCAACCTCCATGGAGGTGTGTCTGGGTTGTCACTCCAAACAACTGGGCGCCTCCCATCCGGTGAATGTGCTGCCGCCGCCGGGGATGACTGTCCCCCTTGAGTATCCAACCCTGCCCGATGGGCGGATCACCTGCATGTCCTGTCATCAATTTCATGGGTCCGACAACCCTTATCGCCTGATCAAGGCCGTGCAGCGGGAACTGTGCGTCGGCTGCCACCGTAATATGCGCTAACTCCAGCAAGAATGAACGGGAAGGGATCATCAATGACTTATCATAAAAGGAAAAAGCTCAACCTTGCTGTAATGCGCCAATTTCAGCTCTGGCTGCTGGTGCGCATCCTCGGGGTGGTGCTGCTCAGTTCGCTGGTAGCGGCCCTGGTGCTGTTTCTCTATGCCCGCCAGGAGATTTCGGCAAACTTTTATTCAGCCCACATCCAGGTGCGCCGAATCAGCGACTTGCTGCTTCCCGTCATGGCCGCCGGCGCTTTGGTAAGCCTTTTGAGCGGCATGGTTTTGGCTCTGTTTTTGCCCCAGAAGATCGCCGGACCGGTCTATCGAATTCAGCAGGCTTTAAAAACACTGCGGGAGGGCGAGTTTGGTCAGCGGGTGCGGCTGCGGACCGGGGATCCGCTGGGGGATCTGGCGGACTCGGTCAACGAGACCGCCGCCGGGATCGGGAGCCGGATCGAGGAGATCAAGGGTATTCAAAAGGAGCTTGATGGTCTGATCCAGTCCCTTGAACATCGGCGGGCCCAAGAGGTTTCCTCCCGGCAGAACGCGGCCCTGGCCCGCTTGCGGACTTGAAAGGTGCCATTTTTTTTGATCCCCATTGGCCCGTTGACCCTTGCGGTGAAACTCTGTTATAATCAGTAATCCGAGGAGTTGGTAGGCAAAGTTGATTTTTTTTGTCCGGCGCCTTCAGAAAGAGTTCACCAGGGGAGAAAAAGATGAAAATGCTCAACGGGTTAGTGATTGCAGGCTGGTCTGCCGCCCTGCTGGCGGGTTGCAGCGGTGGCTCCGGAGATGTCGCCGTGCCCCAGGGTACATTGTCGTTGAGTGTTACCGACGCGCCGGTGGCTGATGCCACCGAAGTCTGGGTGCAGTTCAGCGGTGTTGAGTTGCAGAGCAGCACCCATGGCCGGCAGTTTTTCGATTTCAGCGAGCAGCCCAAGCGGATTGAGTTGCTGGCCTTGGAGGGAGGCGGCTCGGAGTGGCTGCTCGAAGAGGAACTTCTGCCCGCCGGTAAGTATGAGTGGATCCGGTTAATGGTGGATGCCGAGCCCGGCGTCAGTGACACCTATCTGGTGACCGCCACCGGGGAGCATGAGCTGACCGTGCCCAGCGGCGATCAGACCGGCCTTAAACTTAACCGGGGATTTGTCGTTCCGGCGGGGGGGCGTACCGATTTCACCATCGATTTCGATCTGCGCAAATCGTTGGTGCTGGACGCCCAGGGCTACAAGCTGCGGCCCACCTTGCGCCTGATCGACAACAGTGAGGTGGGGGCGGTGGCCGGCCAGGTTGACGTGGCCGCACTCTGCCCTTCTGAAATCGGGGTGGCGATTTATGTTTTTCCCGACCGTGACACCCAGCCGGAGGATATCAACATCGACCAAAACCAGGGCCCCCTGGTGGCTGCTCCGGTTCGCTTCCAGGAAGATGAGGGCAACTATTGCTATCGGGCCGCCTTTCTGCCCGCCGGGGATTATACCCTGGCGCTGACCTGTCAGGCCGATCAGGATGATCCGGCCAGCGACGAGGATCTGGAGTTTGTGGGGCAGCAGAACGCAGTGGTGGAGGTCGGCCAAACCATCCCGGTCCACTTCCCGCCCGAGTGAGCCGGCAAGCTGGTCGGGGAATCTTGAAAGGCAATATTTTCGGGAAATGGTGGCTGGTGGTTCTGTTTTTCGGAGCCATTTTAGGGTCAGGCTGGCCGGAAGGGGTTTGGGCGGATTCAGGGGTGGCGGTCCGGGTGGATTTTGCCGATCTGGAGGATTGGCGACCGCTGACCTTTCCCAAAATCCCCCGTCATAGCGATTACCGTATCGTTGAGTTGGAGGAGGGGCGCCGGGTGTTGCGGGTTGAGGCGGATAAATCCGCTTCGGGGCTGGTGCACCGGCAAAAATTCGACCCCATGGTTCATAACGTTCTGCGCTGGCGCTGGCGGGTGGAAAATGTTTACCGCCAAGGGGATGCCACCCGTAAGGATGGGGATGACTACCCCCTGCGCGTTTACGTGCTGTTCGCCTACGACCCCCAGCGCGCGAGTTTGGGCATGCGGGCCACCTACCGGATCGCCCGGCTGTTGTATGGTGAATATCCGCCCCATGCCAGCCTGAACTACATTTGGGCCAACCGGGAACAGGAGCGGCGTATCCTGGCCAATCCCTACACCGACCGGGCCGTGATGGTCATAGTTCGTTGGGGTGAAAACGAGTTGGGGCGTTGGCTCACGGAAGAGGTCGATATCCTGGCGGATTATCGGGCGGCTTTCGGCGAAGATCCGCCCCGCGAGGCCAGGCTGGCGATCATGGGCGATGCCGACAACACCGGGGAATCGGCGGTGGCCTACCTTGAGTTCATTGAACTGCGGTGATTGTTCTTACCCCCCCCTTGTCAATCCGGAGGAGGACGCCATGGTCAGGATTGTCAGCAACACCCTGGAGATCAACAGTAATCGCCGGGGACTGTTTGAATTCACCGATCAGGTGCGCGCTTTTGTGGCCGGCAGCGGTCTGCGCCAAGGGCTGTTGACCCTGTTCTGTCTGCACACCTCCGCTTCCCTGCTGATCCAGGAGAACGCCGATCCCGACGTTTGTCACGATCTCAACGCCTTCTTCGCCGAACTTTCCCCCGATGGGCAGCCCGGCTGGCGCCATTGCAGCGAGGGTCCCGATGATATGTCGGCCCATATCCGTTGCGCCCTGACCCAGACCTCCATCGGCATCCCCTTGGTCGAGGGCCGGCTGGCGCTGGGGACCTGGCAGGGGATCTACCTCTGGGAGCATCGCGCCAACCCCCACCGGCGCCGGGTGCTGCTGCATCTGCTGGGGGAGTAGGGGGATGGAATTTTATTTGATTAACAACAGGTAGTTGCTCAGCAGCCGCTGAAAGTCACGGCCGATTTTTTTGGCCTGCTCCCGGGCTGCGGCCAGGATCTCGGCGGGCTTGATCTGCTGGTCGCGGATGGCGCTCAGCCACTCCCGGTCCTGTTCCAGCCAGAGCGCCACGTCGCGGGGATCGGCGGCATGGTTGTCCGACTGCAGCCCCAGCAGATGGGGGCGGTCGATCACCGAGATCGCCTCCACCTGGCAGTGGTCCGAGGTCAGCAGAAGGGTAAGGTTGCGGGGCAGGGGTTCCAGTACCGTGTAGCCGTGCCATTTGTAGAGGGGGATCGGCTGCTTGCAGTCGTCGGCGAACACCGGGTGCTCCCGGCCGGCATGGGTGAGATGGCCGGGGATGAAGCCGATACTGGTGCGGAAATTGCGGCCAATCCGGGCCCCCAGGGCCTCGGCCAGCAGCTGGTGGCCCAGGCAGATCCCCAGGCAGGGCAGATCGGCGGCCACCGCCCGGCGGATCATCGCCTTCTCTTCCCGGAGAAAGGGGTACTGCTCCTCCTGGTCGACATTGGCTCCGCCCCCCAGAATCAGCAGGGCGTCGAACCCCTTAAGGGGGTCGGGGATCGGCTCCTGCCAGACCTTGCAGACCGCCAATTCGATCTTGAGCCGCCGGGCTGAATCGAGCAGGAACTGTCCCGGCCCTTCCCAGGCCCCATGCTGTAACACCAGGAATTTCATGGTATCGGTCTCCTAATGAGATTGGGTGGCAAGCCAGGTAAGGCCAAACCAAGCGGCGGCACGGCAGGGTAAGGGTGCTGCCGTGCCGCCGGTTCTGTTTTAAGAGGAGGGGTTCATCTCGAACCCGGAGTAGGCCTCCATGCCATGTTCGGTGATGTCGAGCCCGCGCCGCTCTTCCTCTTCGCTAACCCGGATCCCCATGGTAACCTTGAGGGTCAGGAAAATCGCCAGGGCGGCGACGAAGGCGGCCACGCCGTAGGCAACCACCCCCAGCAACTGCACCAGCAGGGAGTATTCCGCGGCGAAGATCCCCACCGCCAGGGTGCCCCAGACCCCGCAGGTCAGGTGGACCGAGATGGCGCCCACCGGGTCGTCGAGCTTCAGGCGATCGAGCAGCAGGATCGAGAAAACCACCAGGAGTCCCGCGATCAGGCCGATAATCACCGCGCCGCTCACGCTGACCACATCGGCCCCGGCGGTGATCCCCACCAGGCCGGCCAGGGCGCCGTTAAGGGCCATGGTCAGATCGGGCTTGCCGGTGACCAGCCAGGAAACCAGCATGGCGGCTACGACTCCTGCGGCGGCAGCCAGGGCCGTGGTTACGAAAACATAGGATACCATGGCCGGATCGGCGGAGAGTACCGAGCCGCCGTTGAAGCCGAACCAGCCCAGCCAGAGGAGAAAGACCCCGATGGTGGCCAAAGGCATGTTGTGGCCGGGAATCGGTCGGATGCCGCCGCCGACATATTTGCCCAGCCGCGGGCCCAGCACGATCACCCCGGCTAAAGCCGCCCAGCCGCCCACCGAGTGGACCAGGGTGGAGCCGGCAAAGTCGTAGAAGCCCATGCCGTCGAGCCAGCCCCCGCCCCACTGCCAACTGCCCAGCCAGGGATAGACCAGGGCCACGTAGATGGTGGTGAAGATCAGAAAGCTGTGGAGTTTGATCCGCTCGGCCACCGCGCCGGAAACGATGGTCGCGGCGGTGGCGGCGAACATCGCCTGGAAGATAAAATCGGTCCAGTAGGTGTAAACGCCCACCCCGTCATCAATGATCTTGAGATCTTCCGGTCCCACCCCGATGCCGAAGCCGGC
Organism: Desulfurivibrio modestus; assembly: GCF_044068625.1. Taxonomy (NCBI): domain Bacteria; kingdom Pseudomonadati; phylum Thermodesulfobacteriota; class Desulfobulbia; order Desulfobulbales; family Desulfobulbaceae; genus Desulfurivibrio; species Desulfurivibrio modestus. The sequence goes on along the minus strand of NZ_JBIPKH010000007.1, from coordinate 64,337 downwards.
AAAGCCCAGCCAGGCTCCCAGGGCAAAGTCGCCGGGGTACATCAGGTTGAAGCCCACCACCGCGTAGGTCAGCAGACCGATGGCGATGATGGCGGTGTTTTTATAGAGAATGTTGACGGTGTTCTTGGCCCGGGTCATGCCGGCCTCCAGGGAGGCAAAACCCAGGTGCATCAGGAAGACCAGAAAGGTGGCCACCAGCATCCAGGTGTTGTTGGCGGTGTAAAGGGCCTCACCGTCGCCGGCCAGCAGCAGGGACGGCCAGGCGGCCGCCAGGCCCGTCAGGACGCCGATCTTGATTAGTTTGTTGGTTTTCATGACAGTTGCTCTCCTTCGCAGCTTGCTTAAAATTGTTCGTTTCAGGTTTCAGATGGCGTCCTGGTTCAACTCGCCGGTGCGGATCCGGCAAACCTTCTCCACCGGCGAGACAAAGATTTTGCCGTCGCCGATATTGCCGTTGCGGGCCGCTTTAACGATGGTTTCCATCACCTGCTCGGCCCGCTCGCTTTCGACCACGATCTCCACCTTGACCTTGGCTACGAAATCCACTACATACTCGGCCCCCCGGTAAATTTCGGTGTGACCCTTTTGCCGGCCGAACCCCTTGACTTCACTGACCGTCATGCCGTGGACCCCCAGCGCGGTCACGGCTTCCTTGACCGCGTCCAGCTTAAAGGGCTTGATAATTGCTTCGATTTTCTTCATCTTGACTCCTCCTTGCTTTGTCTGTCCGGTTCGCGGGGAACCGGGGTTACCGTCCTGTGCCGGTCAGGTCCATGATCAAAAAGCGTGCCAATGGCCGCGAACAGTCGGGTTTGGCTGGCCAACGCTTTGAAAAGATGAGACAATAAGCGCCGACGACTCCCGAGCCCTTGGTACCTTTTGGGTGGCGGATGCTTGACGATTTTGTAATCGTGCTGAGATTAAAATTGCCACTAATGACATTTTTGTAAAATTATGCCGGTGTTCCAGTTGGACCATAGATTGTTTTTCCCGCCCCCCGACCTGGCCCGGGCCGACGGCCTGCTGGCGGTGGGGGGGGACCTGAAGCCGGAACGCCTGTTGCTGGCCTACCGGTTGGGGATTTTCCCCTGGTACTCGCCGGGGGAGCCCATCCTCTGGTGGGCGCCGGATCCCCGGCTGGTTTTGCTGCCCGAGGAGTTTCATTGCAGCCGCCGCCTGACCCGCAAGCTGCGGCAGGGCTTTTTCAGCTTCAGTATGAACCGGGATTTTGGGGCGGTGATTCGGGCCTGCGCCGAAATTCACCGGCCGGGACAGGAGGGAAGCTGGCTGGATGAGGCGATGGTCGAGGCCTACTGCCGGCTCCATGAACTGGGCCATGCCCATTCGGTGGAGTGTTACCGGGATGATGAGCTGGTGGGTGGTATTTACGGGGTGGCCCTGGGCAAGGTCTTTTTTGGCGAATCGATGTTCAGTCGGGTGCCGGACGCCTCCAAGGCGGCCCTGGCCCACCTGGTGGCCGGGCTCCGGCAGGCCGGTTGCGTGATGATCGACTGCCAGGTGAAGAGCGACCATATGATGCGGCTGGGCGCCCGACTGGTTCCCGGCCGGGTTTTCTCCCGGCAACTGACTTTGGCCCTGGAGTAAAGGTGGGGAAACTCCGTGCGGAATCGGCCAAATTCAAGTATTTTGAAGCCGGTAGTACGTTGAAAATTCTATGCGGGAGCGGCTCGTTCCATGAGTGATTATATCGTTTTGGTCAAACAGGTGCCGGATGTGGCCCGGATCACCGACAACGCTTTTGATCCGGAAACCGGCAATCTGATCCGTGCGCGGTTGGCCAGCGTGATCAATGAACTGGACGCCCAGGCCCTGGCCTTTGCCCGGCGGATGAAGGAGCTGGCCGGCGATGGTCAGGGCCGGATCATCTGCCTCTCCATGGGGCCGCCCATGGCGGCTGAGGTGTTGCGCTACGGCCTGAGTCGGGGCGCGGACTCGGCGGTGCTGCTCACCGACCGGGCCCTGGGGGGAGCCGATACCCCGGCCACCGCCAATCCCCTGGCCCATGCCATTCTGAAGATTCGGGCCGAAATGCTGGCCGGTTCCGACGATTACTACGTGGTTTGCGGGATGCAGTCGGTGGACGGGGATACCGCCCAGGTGCCGCCCCAGATTGCCGAGGAGTTGGGAATATCCTGCATCCCTTACGCCACCGGGGTGGAGTTTCGGGACGGTCGTTTCCGGTTCCGCCAGATAATCTCCGGCGGGGCCCAGGTGGTGGAGGGCCTGCGGCTGCCGGCGGTGATCACCGTGGCCAAATATGAGTACCCCCTCTATCCCTCCTTTGCCGCCACCCGCCGAGCCCATCGTGAAAGCCTGATCAAGTGGGGGGCCGATGACGTCAAGCCCACCGCCATGGGTAATGCCGGTTCCAAAACCAGAGTTATTCGGGTTTTTCCGCCGCCCAAGACCAGCCGTCTGGTCAGGCAGGTGGACACGGTGGCCGAGCTGGCCCGGGTGGTGCGGGATACCTTGAACGAGGGGGGGGGAGAGGGCCCCGCCCGGGATCTCCCCGAGGGCGCCGGGAGTTATCGTCTGCCCGCCCGCCGCTTATCCTGGTTTGAGCGCCCCTTTGAGGGCACCGAAAAAGAGTGTTCCGATTTCAAACAGTTGGCGGAACTGCTGGCGGCCCGGAAGATCAGCGACCCCGGCCAGCTGACCGCCGAGTTGCGGGAGGAGATCCTGGCCGATCCAGCCCTGCAGCTCTCCCCCAAGATCGCCGCCGAGATGCTTGATGGCCTGACCCATACCGCCACCGCCTACCAGGGTGAGGTTTGGGTAATGGCCGAACGGGAGGAGGATGGGGCGCTCAACGCCGCCACCCTGGAGTTGACCGGCAAGGCCCGTGAACTGGCGGACTCCCTGGAGGTGCCGGTGGGGGTGGTGCTGCTGGGCCAGGGGGTGGAACAGCTGGCCCCGGAACTGATCGCCGCCGGGGCCGACCGGGTTTATCTGGCCCAGGATCCGCTGCTGGCAAGCTTCGATCCTTTAAGCTGGCGCAAGGTGGTGGCCGAGCTGTTCAACGCCCACCGCCCCCAGATCTTGCTCTTTGGGGCCACCCCCCAGGGCCGGGTGCTGGCCCCCATGGTGGCCTACCGGGTTGGTTGCGGCCTCACCGCCGATTGTACCGAACTGACCATCCGCGATGTTACCCGGAAAAAGCAGGTGGCGGTGTTGATGCAGACCCGGCCGGCCCTGGGCGGCAACGTGATGGCCACCATCTGCAGTCGCAACTCCAGTTGCCAGATGGCCACCGCCCGGCCCGGGGTGATGCGGCGCCTGCCGCCTGATCCCGCCCGTAAAGGCGAAATTGTTCAGTGGCGGTCCGAGATCAGCGCCGAGGATTTAAGCCTCAGGATCCTGCACCGTGAAGAGGGCGGCGCCAAGGTCGATTTCCACTGTGATGTGATTGTCGGCGGCGGCAAGGGGCTGGGCAGTAAGGACAACTTCGCCCGGCTGCTGGATCAACTGGCGGTGGTGGTGGGGGAGAGCTGCAAGGTCAAGGTGGGCAAGGGCGCCTCCCGGGCGGCGGTGGAGCAGGGCTTTATCGAACGTGCCTTCCAGGTGGGGCAGACCGGCACCGCAGTTGGGCCCAAGCTCTACATCGCCGTCGGGATCTCCGGGGCGATCCAGCATATGATCGGGGTGGCGGGCAGCGGCACCATCGTGGCGATCAACGCCGACCCCCACGCCCCGATCTTCAAGCAGTGTGACTACTACCTGGTGGGTCGGGCCGAACAGGTGCTTCCCGAACTTATCAGTGCCCTTAAGGATGCGGTATGAGCCAGGCAAGCGAGGATTTCAGCAAGGTTGACGTACTGATCGTCGGGGCGGGCCCGGCGGGGCTGGCGGCGGCCATCACCATCAAAAGGCTCAAGCCGGAACTGGCGGTCTGCGTGATCGACAAGGGGGCCGCCCCCGGCAACCACGGCCTTTCCGGGGCGGTGCTGGAGCCGGAATGCCTGGCCCGCCTGCTGGACCCCCTGATCCCTGAGTGGCGGGAAACCCCGGTCGCCCGCGAGGTTTTGCCGGCCCGGGTGAAGAGCGACGATGTGCTGCTGCTCACCGCCCGGGGCTCTCTGCAGTTGCGGCCGCTGCTCAAACTGGCGCGGCTGCTGGGCCTGGGCTACGGCCGTATGATCCATGAGGGGGACTATATCTGTTCGGTCAGCCGCCTGGTTGCCTGGTTGAGTGGGATCGCCACCGGCATCGGAGTGGAGGTGTTGCCCGGTTTTGCCGCCGCCGAGCTGCTTTGGCAGCAGGCGACCGGCCGGGCCGGCGGGGTAAGGCTGGTGGATCAGGGCCGTGATCGGACGGGGGAGCCCCAGGTCAATTTCCTGGCCGGGGAGACCATCAAAGCCGATTTTATTCTGCTGGCCGAGGGTTGCGACGGATTGCTCAGTGAACAATTCATCGCCGCCGCCGGTCTGCGGCGGGCCGGGGAGCAACTCTACTCCCTGGGGGTCAAGGAGCTGATCCGGGTCAGCGACGAGCAGTACCGGCAATTCAGTGACGAGCGGGTGGTCCACGCCATGGGCTACCCCCTCTGGACCCCGGTTGCCGGCCCCGATATTTTCGGGGGCGGTATCATCTACCCCATGGGGGATAATCGGCTGGCGGTGGGGATTATCGCCGGGCTCGACTACTCCTATCACGATTTCAATCCCCAGGACGCCCTGACCCTGTTCAAGGCCCATCCGGCGGTGGCCCGCTATATCGCCGGCGGCACGGTGGTGGAGGCCGGGGCCAAGATGATCCCCGAGGGCGGTCTTTACGCCGTGCCCCGCAGCCCCTATGATGGCGCGATTGGCCGGGGCAACGTGACCCTGCTGGGCGATGCCGCCGGCCTGGTCAACATGCTCAAGATCAAGGGCCTGCATAACGCCATCCACTCGGGAATCGCCGCCGCCGAAGCGGTGGCCGCCGCCCCGGCGGCTCCGGAAAACCTGGCCGTGAATTACACCGCCGGCCTGGAGCGGGCCGGGGTGCTGGCTGAGATGGCGGAAGCCAAAAATTTTCGCCAGAGCATCGCCAGGTTCGGCACCCTGGCCGGGATGGGGCTGGCCCTGCTGGGCCGCCTGCTGCCTCAGTTTAAAGTCGCCCCGGACTATACCCATCTTGCCGGCGGAAGAAGCTATCCCTTGAAGCCCTCCCGGCCCTTTGACAAGGATGCCTTTACCGCCCTGGCCCAGACCGCTCACCGCGAGGAGGAGCCCTGCCATCTGCTGATCGCTGATCCCACCATCTGCCGGGAGCGGTGTCTGGCCACCTACGGGGCGCCCTGCGTCACCTTCTGTCCGGCCGGGGTTTATGAGCGGATCGGAGATCAGCCGCGGCCGGCCAACCCCTCCAACTGCCTGCACTGCAAGACCTGCCAGCGTAAATGCCCCTACGACAATATCCGCTGGACGGTGCCCGAGGCGGGCGGCGGTCCTCGCTATACCACTATGTAAATTCGGTATATTATGACCATTTTCGAGCATTTCGATATTTGGCGGCTGCTGGCCGGCTTGGGGATCTTTCTCTTCGGGATGTTCATGATGGAGGAGTCGATCAAGCTCCTCTCCGGCCGGGCCTTCAAGTCGCTGATTCGGAAATATACCGGCAGCCGGCTGCGGGGGATTCTCTCCGGAGTGGTCAGTACCGCCATTCTGCAAAGCTCCTCGGCGGTGTCCCTGATGGTGCTGGCCTTTGCCGGGGCCGGGCTGATGAGCCTGGCCAACGCGGTGGCGGTGATGATCGGCACCAAGGTGGGCACCACCATGACCGCCTGGATCGTGGCGGTATTCGGCTTCAAATTCCAGATCGAGACCTTTGCCCTGCCGATGATCGGGATCGGCGGCCTGGGGCTGATTCTGCTGGCCGGCTCCCCCCGTTACGTCAATATCAGCAAGCTGCTGGTGGCCTTCGGCTTTCTCTTCCATGGCCTGGATTTCATGAAGAGCAGTGTCGAGGATCTGGCCGCCGTTATCGACATCTCGGCCCTGCCCGATCTCGGCCTTTGGGTTTACGGCCTGGCCGGGTTGCTGCTCACCGCGATCATGCAAAGCTCCTCGGCCACCATCGCCATCACCCTGACCATGCTCTATACCGGGGTGGTGGGTTTCGGCGGGGCCGCCGCCATGGTGATCGGGGCCAACGTCGGCACCACGGTGACGGTGCTGCTCGGCTCCATGGGCGGGATTCCGATCAAGAAGCAGGCGGCCTTCAGCCAGCTTATCTTTACCACCGGCACCGCCGCCGTTACCTTCCTGCTGCTGCCGCTGCTGACCTGGCTGGTCCTGGATCTGTTGGGTTTCGCCGACAATATCGTGCTGGGGCTGGCGCTCTTCCACACCCTGTTCAACGTGTTGGGGGTGGTGATCTTCTATCCCTTGATTCCTGCCCTAACCGCCTTTGTTCGCCGCCGGATTCCCGAACCCCGGCGCCTGCACCTGACCCGCTACATCAGTAACACCAGCCCCGAGGTGGCGGAGGCGGCCATCGAGGCGTTGCGCAAAGAGGCAGTCAATCAGGCTAAATGGAGCATCGATTTCACCCGGATGATCTACGGGGTCGATCCCGCGGGACGAACCCGGGGAGAGGTTACCTACGACGATCTGGAAAATCTCCACGCCGAAATTTTCACCTATTACGCCAGAATTCAGGCCTATAAGGTGGAGGAGGAGGAGGCCAGGCGCCTGGAACCCTATATCCGGGCCTCCCGCAGCATCATGAACGCCGCCAAGAACCTCCATGAACAGAACCGCGAGATCGACGAATATCGCCGCGAGGACAACGAGTTCATGCAGGAGGCCTGGCGTGGTTACCTGGAGAGGCTTAAGAGTATCGGCGAGGTGGTGGATCGGATCGGCGACGAGCCGGATAGCGATCATGCCGGATTACTGCAACAAGCCTTTCTGGCGGTGGAGGAGGCGGACCGGCACTTTATCCGGGCTTGTGCCAAGGCGGTGGCGGCCAAGAGCCTGCGCGAGCACGACGTCACCCGTCTACTGATGAGCAACCGCCTCTTCACCCAGTCCTGCCGGATGCTCATCCTGAGCATGCAAAGCCTGAACCTGCCGGCGGTACCCCGTGATCGCTAGCTTGTTCATTGGACCGTGATGGTGACGGTGTCCACGCGTGCGCCTGATATGCCGATCGCCGTAACAGTGTATGTCGTGGTGCTGTCCGGCGACACGAAGAGATAGCCGTTGGCCGGATGTACCTCTTCCTGGCCGTCGGCCATGATCCGGACTTGGGCTGCGCCGGTGCTGGTCCAACTTATTCTGGCCAGATCGCCTGGCGCGATAAACGGCGGGTCGACCTGCAACTCCATAGTGGGCCGAGGCAGGTAAGGCGACCAACTGATGCCCCAGACGAGATAGCCCGGTTCGGCTATCTTTCTCAGGGTACCGGGATCTCCATCGCTGCTTACCGTGAAAATGTTGCTGAGGTTGGTAAAGGCGATGGTTTGGCCATCCGGAGAAAATTTCGGTTCCAGGCAGCTTGCCGGTGAGCAATCCAGGATTTTCTCAAGATTGTTGCCGTTTTTGTCCATGATCCAGAGATCCAGCAATGCCATCCCGTCCGCTGCTGCGCCGCGGTCGCGGTTGGAACTGAAAATGATCCATTCCCCATCGGGCGACCAGTCCGGTAAGGTGTTGACGAAATCGTCATCCGTCAGGCGGATTTTGCCGGTTCCATCGGGGTTGATGCGAAAGAGGTCGAACTGACCTTCAATTTTCCCCGTGGCCTGGCTGTATTGCCGATCAAGATAGTAAACGATCTGGTTACCCTGCGGTGACCAGGCGGGCGAGCTGCCATCGTACCAGGTGCGAACCGGATCGTCGCCGGTATCGATAATCCAGCTATGGTCATTGATAAGATCGAAAACCACCAGGTTGCCATAGTTGCCGTAGCCGGTGGTCATTTTTTTCAATGCGACGATTCTATTGCCTTCCGGAGCAAACGCGGGAGCGGCAACGGGCGCGCCGTTGTAATTGAGTTGATGGATGATACTACCGGGAAACGGTTGATCGGAGAAGAGATCCATGACCATAATGTCCCGGCTGTAACCTGAAACACAAAAACCGTCATGGTCGCTCACGCTGCAGCTATGCTGTTCGAAGGCGAGCAGGGTGCCGCTTTTGTTCCATGTTGCATTAAAATACCGACTCGTCCGCAGAATTTGTGGGTATAGCTCTTTGAAAACAATCAGCTCCAGAACCTGAGCCCTGCCGGAGGCGAGGGCGGCAAAGCCGCTCCTTCGCCGTCGCCACCTTCAGGTTGAGCATGGAGGGCCGGGGCCGTCAAGGCTGCGCGCAGCGCACCCCCGCCAGGGGGCTTGGCCTTGACGGCCCCGGTTCTCCATGCTACGGCATCGGCAACTTCCGCTTCACAAAAAAAGCATCCTGTTTTACCCTGCCGGGAAAAGTTTCCACCACGAAACGGACCCAAACAAGGAGAAACAGGATGCTGATTCAAACTATCTTGAACCGGATCGAAAAACAACCCGGTTTTGTGTACGAGCGATGTAAATTGCGTCAAGATGGCCGTTTGACTCTGGAGATCACCCTGCGGCCCAAGCGCGGCAGCCGGCCGATTTGTTCGGGTTGCGGCAGAAAAGGACCGGGCTACGACACCCTGGCCCAGCGGCGCTTCGAGTTTGTCCCCTTGTGGGGGATTCTGGTCTTTTTCCTCTACCGTCCGCGCCGGGTTGATTGCCCGCGCTGCGGCAAGGCCAAGGTGGAAAAAATGCCGTGGGCCAGGGGCAAGAATCGGCTGACCACCACTTATGCCTGGTTTCTGGCTACCTGGGCCAAGCGAATGAGCTGGAAAGAGGTGGCGGTCTCTTTTATGACCAGTTGGGATTCGGTGGTCCGCTCGGTGAAAATGGCCGTTGAATGGGGTCTTGCCAACCGTGACCTGGAGGGCGTCACCGCCATCGGCACCGACGAAATCTGTTGGCGCAAGCGAACCAAAAACAAGTTCGTCACCCTGGTCTACCAGCTGGACGCCGGCAAAAAGCGCCTGCTGTGGATCGGCCCCAACCGGACCACCAAGGTGTTCCGGAGCTTCTTCGACTGGTTCGGACCGGAACGAAGTGGAAAACTGAAGTTTGTTTGCAGCGATATGTGGAAACCGTATCTGCGGGTGATTGCCGAGAAGGCCGTCAATGCGGTCAACGTCCTCGACCGCTTCCACGTGGCGAGCCACATGAGCAAGGCCATTGACCAGGTCAGGGCCGAAGAGACTCGGGAACTCAAGGCCAAAGGCAAAGAACCGGTGCTGACCAAAAGCCGCTGGTGCCTGCTCAAAAGGCCGGAGAATCTCACCGACAACCAGGTGGACAAGTTGAAAGATCTGCTGGCCTGCAACCTCAAAACCATCCGGGCCTACCTGCTCAAGGAGGACTTCCAGCGCTTCTGGGACTACGTCCACCCCGGCTGGGCCGGTTTTTTTCTCGACAAATGGTGCACCAGGACCATGCGTTCCCGGCTCAAGCCGATGAAAAAGGTGGCGAAGATGCTGAGGGCTCACCGGCCACTCCTGCTCAACTGGTTTCAGGCCCAAGGCGAGATCGACCTCGGCTGTGTCGAGGGGTTCAACAACAAAGCCAAGGTGATTACGAAACGAGCCTACGGCTTCAGGACTTATGATATGCTGAAAATCGCCTTGTATCATTCGCTTGGAGATCTACCCATGCCGAAGTTTACCCACAGATTTTGCTGAGGAACCAAAATACCAAGGGTTGGGAGTGGTTGCGTCGGTGACCGGGTAGGGGTGGGCTCCAGACGGCGAGATGACCATGATATTGCTGGTGTTGGGTTGCCCGCCCGGTTGGTGGAAGTATGCCAGCCGGGTATTGTCGAATTGGTAAACCTGAGCGGCGACCGCGCCGGCCTCGTTGCCCAGCGTGCCATTGAAAACCACGGTGAATGTAAAGTCGTAAGCATTGGCCGGTACGTTTTCCGGCAGGTTAACGGTGACAGGCACGTAGCCGTAATTGATGGCGTCCGCCGGCCCCGAAATTACGTAAATTGCTTGCCCAACCCGCCGGAAAAAGGGATCCCGATGGTCGGGCAGCTTGTAGCTGTAAGCCAGTTCGATTTTTCCTTCCGTCATCGGCTCCACGTTCCAGCCCGCTTCGATGGGGGCGGTACTGTTCTTCATGGCAAAACTAAGGCCGGTAATAGAGGAATCGGGGCCGATCAACTGTAATGGGCTTTTAATGTCGATACGGCCGCGGAAGAAATAATCGAGCAGGGAAGCTGAATAGCCGATGGCGCGCGGGATGAGTCGTTTGGCATATTCAAGGTAACACTGGTCGTCCAGGGTAAAGGCAAGGCGATATAGCGGCGGGTTGTCGGGCCAGCCGCCGCCGAATTTGAGATAGCGCGGTTTCAAAAATTTATCGATCTTTTCGCCGTGGTTGTTTTTTGCCACGTATATAACCTGGTCCAGTTGATCGTCCCGGGCCCAGACCTGATGCAGCCGGTAGTCGGCCAGTTCCGGATAGGCGGGATCAGCAACGCTTTCCCGATTGGGATATGGAAAGTAGTGATTCGTGTTTGATTCATCCTGGAATATGGTGGAATGACTGACAAAGTTGGTGTTGCTGTACTCGGCCAGACCGATGTCGAATCCGGTCTGGTAAGAGTTGGAACTGCGGACCGAACCGGTGTCCCAGAAGTTGGTCAGAACCCTTTCGCCGGTGAAGGGTTTGCTGATGATGGAAATCTCTTCATCGATCAGATCGAAATTATCCCGAACATATCCTTCGAAGGGATTGCCAATCCAGCCGGACAGACAGAACCCTCCGGGACAGCCAATAACCTGTATATGTCCTTGCGAAAAATCATTCCTGGTATGGGCCGGGACCGCCATGTCCTGAAGGAGGTGGAGTACGTGGCCTAAGGTCAAAAAGGTTCCGGCCAGGTAGTGTTCACGTTCGACTTGGCTGGAACTGGTTAGGGCGTGGTAAAACAGATCCCGGGCTACCGACCAGTTCCGGCCATTGTTAATATTGGAATCATTGTTCACGGGGGGATGCAGCGGTGTCTGATTCTCATCCACCATGCCGGTAGCCCAGACCAGGTTGGAATATCTTGAAGTTCCACAGTAAAGATTGAGATACCAGGTGGAATCCGTCAACATGGCCTCGGGCCAGGGTTTGGTCGGGTCATGGAAATGATTGCTGGCGCGGCAGCGCGGGTCGTCTTCTAGCTCGGCACCTCTCTTAAGCCAATCTATGATTGCAAATGTATCTATTCTATCAGACAATCTAGTACCAATGCCTCTCTCAATGCCGAGGTTTGCGATGAGAGTATCTTCGAGGATTGAGTGCCCAACAGCTGTTTCGGTAAAGGAAGGATGCGAACGTTTGTCGTCAAAGGCAAAGGCCAGAGAAGAGGAGATTAAGAACACTATGGCGAAACAAGAAAATATTTTTTTCATGGCTTACCTCTTCTTCCGAAAAGTTTCTCTTTCTTTAAAGCGAAACGCAACTTCATAATCTATAGCATTCCAATACTTCGATTCTTTCAGTCCAGCTTCCCGAAGATCCAAAGCCGGCCCGATGAAAGACCCATGACTTACAAAAGAATATTCCTCTTTCCAGGGCTCAAGATACAACTTCTGGCTCTTCATCCTGAAATTTTCTCGTCTTTGATATCGAGCCCTTGTTTTATCATCTTTTCTGCAACCCAGATAAATCAACTTGGAATCCCACCCCACGTAACCGGGCTTGTAAATCTTGAGATGGGGTTTATCCAGGGCAAACGTGCCGAAGCGCATGGGTATTCTCAGGAAGCCGTCGGCATCCGATTCCGCCTCCACGGCCTTGGCGGTATAAGTGGAAGATAGCCCGGGCAGACCCTTGGTTCGGTACCACATTGCTAAAGCCACCGCTCCCTCTATGGGCTCCTTGGTTTCGGCATCGAGCACTTGGAAGGTGGTCGGCCCAGCGCAGCCGTTTAAAAGTAATGCGCTGACCAAAAGGCTGACGCAGATAATAAATTTACGGCCCGTTCCCATCCCGTTAAAATGTCGAGCTATCTGGCTTAAAAATCCCTGATCCGCCATATTCCATCGTCCCCTTTTTTAGAGAAAGTAGTGCTTAGTGTTTGATTCATGCTGGAATATGGTGGAATAACTTACAAAGTTGGTGTTGCTGTACTCGGCCAGACCGATGTCGAATCCGGTCTGGTAAGAGTTGGAACTGCGGACCGACCCGGTGTCCCAGTAATTGGTCAGAACCTTTTCGCCGGTGAAGGGTTTACTGATGATGGAAATCTCTTCATCGATCAGATCGAAATTATCCCGCACATATCCTTCGAAGGGATTGCCAATCCAGTCGAGCCCGCACCGCCACCCCTCGGGACAGCCAATGTTTTGAGTATGTCCTTGCGAAAAATCATTCCTGGTATGGGCCGGGACCGCCATGTCCTGGAGGAGGTGGAGTACGTGGCCCAGGGTCAGAAAGGTTCCGGCCAGGTAGTGTTCACGTTCGACTTGGCTGGAACTGGTCAGGGCGTGGTAAAACAGATCCCGGGCTACTGACCAGTTCCGGCCATTGTTAATGTTGGGGTCATTGTTCACTGGGGGGTGCAGTGGTGTCTGGTTCTCGTCCACCATGCCGGTGGCCCAGACCAGGTTGGAATATCTTGAAGTTCCACAGCGAAGATTAAGATACCAGGTGGAATCCGTCAACATGGCCTCGGGCCAGGGTTTGGTGGGATCATGGAAATGATTGCTGGCGCGGCAGCGCGGGTCGTCTTCAAGGAAGGCACCTTCCCGAAGCCATTGTGTTGCAGTTCGGCTTGTAGAGCCAATTTTCAGGGCACTATTGTATCCGCCAGATAATGCTAATTGATTATCGAGAAAAAGCTCGAGTGATGAATGCTCAATTGCTAGTACAGTGAGTTCCCGATGGGTTTTCTTGTCGTCAAAGGGAAGTGCAATTGATGGAGGCAAACACAAAAAAAATGCAATAGAATAGCTGAATATCCTGTTCATCATTTCATCCTCTCCCTGCGCAATTTTCTCTCACTCTGGCTGCGCGGTGCCTCGTAATCATGAATTTTTGTAAGGTACTTCGAAGTGCTCAGGTCGATTTTGTCTCCTGGTATACTTAAGAAAAGTTCATGACTAACATGAGTATATTCCTCCCTCCAAGGCTCCAGATAAAGATCTTGGTCTTTCATCGCGAACGTCTCTCTTCTTTCGTAAACAGGGATCGTTGGGTTTTTTTCGCTGCGCCCCAGATAAATTAGTTTTGAGTCCCATCCAACATACCCTGGCTTGTAGACCTTGAGGTGGGGCTTCTGCAGGGCCAGGGTGCCGGCGACCCCGGGAATTCTGAAGAAGCCGTCGGCATCCGATTCCGCCTCCACGACCTTGGCGGTATAAGTGGAAGATAGCCCGGGGAGACCCTTGGTTCGGTACCACATTGCTATAGCCACTGCCCCCTCGATAGGCTCCTTGGTTTCGGCGTCGAGTACTCGGATGGTGGTTGGCCCAGCGCAGCCGTTTAAAAGTAATGCGCTGTGCAAAAGACTGGCGCAGATAATAAATTTACGGCCCGTTCCCATCCTGTTAAAATACCGGACTAACCGGTTTAAAAATCCCTGATCCGCCATATCCCGTCGACCCCTTTTTCAAAGTAGATATAGAAGGTAACAATCTCCGGCTCTCCCCTGAAGACCACCTCTCTTCTTATCCGATACTCGGCGGTGTTGTTTTTCTGGTGGATCATTTCAATATCCTGCATCTCCTGAGCAATCTGCGGCAACTCGGCTTTCATGATCGTAAAGATTTCCCGGAAGGTGTCCTGCTGCCACAGGGAGAAATGCTCAACCGCCGTGTCGATATCTCCGGCAATCAGTGCCTGCTTCATTCCTTCCCATTTGGCTTGAAGATTATGGTTGAGGGCCGTCCGGTCAATTGCCAGAACGGCCACCTGGTCGCTGAAAAAAGCGCCCTGTTCGTCTTGGACCGTAACGGTGAACTCATAGATGCCCGGTGCGTTCAATCTGAGTTCCCAGCCATCCGTTGAAGAGGAGACGATGTCGACCACTCCCGGTCCCAGGTAGGAAAGTTGCGGTTGTCCGGACCAGGAGAAACCGGCTTCCACCCCGAGCTTGATCTCCAGAGGGGCGGGGCCGGATTCCGCATTCGCATTCACGGTGATGTAGCGGGCAGCGGGGCTCGAGGTAAGATAAAGCGATTTCGCGGCATATTGGCCTTTGATGTCGATCGCTCCGACAATCAGGGTGTTGTCACCGGGCTGCAAGGGTACATCGGCGACAAAGGATCCGTTATGGACCAGGGCGGTTACTCCGTTGACCACGATCCCGGTTTCAAGCCCTTCGTTGTGGCTGATGGTTCCCTTGACCAGGACATTGGAACGGGGGATTGTTTCGTGCTGCTGGGGCGACAAGATTTGCAGGTTAAACAGGGCGATGGTCTCAAAGTTGTGGTTGCCCGAGGTTGTGGTCTGCCCCTCCTGGTTGCTGGATGAGACCCGGAAGTGGTGTTGCTGCCCGGAGTTAAGATCTGTCAGGGTAAAGCGATGGCTGGTGGTCGGTTCCGTGCTGCCAACGGTAAGTCCGTAAGCCGTGGTTTCGCCATACTCCACTTTACCGGTGGCCGGCTGATCCGTGCTCCAGGTAATGGTCGCCGAGTTGGCGGTAATATTCTCCACGGCGATGTTGCTGATTGTCGGAGAATCGTTGGTGCGGAACGTCAGGTCATCGCTTGATTGGCTGTCGCCATCGCTGTTGGTTGAGGTAATCCGAAAATGGTAATTCGACCCTGGTGCAAGGCCGGTTATGGTCAGGGTGTGAATGGTGGTAGGGTGGTCTTTAGATACAGTTTGCCCATAAGACTGGCTGGTCCCGTATTCCACCACGCTGTCTGCCGGTTGGTCGGTGATCCAGGCGATTGTGGCTGAGGTGCCAGTGATGTCCACCACCTCGATATTGCTGATTTCGGGAGGGTTAGATGATGTCTCGGTTTGCAAGGTCTGGTTGCTGGTTGACCGGCTGCTGCCGTCGCTGTTGGTTGAGATAAGCCGGAAGTGGTACGTCGTGCCCGGTTTGAGGTCGGCAAGTTCCATACTGTGGTTGAGTACCAGAGTGGCGTCGGCCACCGAGCTTCCATATGCGGAGGTTTCGCCATACTCCACCATACTGTCCGCCGGTTGATTGGTGGTCCAGATAACGGTGGCGGAGTTGGTGGTTATCTCGGTGATCCCGATGTTGCTTATAACCGGGGCAACCATTTTCAAGGCCATGTCGTGAACGAGGCTTTGGCCGCCGGCAATCTCCCCGGAAAAGGAGACCGGAAGATAATCGTGTCTGGACGCTGTAAGATAATAGGAGCCGGGGGGCAACCCCATCAACTCATAGCTTCCGTCCGGTCCCGAGTACACGGTCTGGTAAACAGGTGAAGACTGGGAAGCTCGCAACTGGATTGTCGTGCCCTGGATGGGCTGCCCGGTCGCCGTGGCGGTGACGACGCCGGTAATTTGCCCCATATCCAGCAGTACCTCAATAGTTGCCGTTCGGCTCTGCCCATACTGGTCGACAGCGGTCACGTTTATTACATATTCGCCATAACCCGCAGGATATAGGTTTGCCCGGTAATTTTCTCCATTTAGGGTCGCTGTTTGACCGTTTACCGTTACCTCCGCTTCATTGGTCACCGTTCCGGTGATCAGGAGAGGCCATCCAGTTACCTTTGCGCCATCATCGGGCGAGGTTATGGTTATCATGAGGGGCGGAGCCGGCTGGAGTTGGAAATCGCGTCGATGCGTTTCGCCGGCAATTATAGCGCCTGCGGTGTTCTCCGGATGATACCCTGCCTTATCGGCGGTAGCGTCGTAACTCCCGCTCTGGAGCCCGCTTATGCTGTATTGACCGCTTGCGTCGGTCTCGCCGCTATGGGTTGAGAGAAAATCAATGGCAAGATAGTCGGTGGCCAGAAACGGCATTGGGTGCTGCATGCTGGGAGTGTAGGTGATTCTGGTCTCGATCCAACCGTCGGAATCGTAGTAATCGGCGGAATTGTCGAGGATCAAGCCTGCCAGGGTAACATCGTCATAACCGAGTTCGTGTTGAGCGGTCTGCAGGTGATCCCACCGCTCGAGTTTATGGTTGTATGCATGCAGCTGCATCCTTCGGACGACAGATCCCTGGTTGGAAATCCCCGGACAGGATGAGCATTCGGCGACCTGGGCCTGATCCTCTTTCCCGTCAATAAAGGTTCTGAAGGCGAAGCTGCCCGATATGGGCTCCCATATGCCTTGTTTTCGCTGAAATCCCTCACCCCCCTTGTACGGGTCCGGTGTCTGGTAACGCCAGTAGACTCTGAACAGAACGTCGTCGAAAAAATCTTTCCTGTAAGTATCGCCGGCAAGTTCCAGCACATAATTTTGGCCCTTGATGAGCGCAGCAGGTTCCGAGAAAGAGAAATCCTCCCAAGCGCCGGATGTATCAAGATCCCTGGCAGCCACGGAGTTGCTCTCCGCGAGAACCGCATCCGAGTCCCCACCTGTCTGCGACTTCAGGAAGACCTTCACGTTGCCGAAAATGCGATCCTCAGCCCCGACCTCCCGTGCAAGCTTGAGGCTGACGCCGGTAAGCAAGCCGTTGTCGCCGGCGATGAAGCTCTGTCCCAGGACTTGATCGCGAGAGTCGCATCCCAGCCCGTTCCAGGTGATGCTGATTGGGTCGGGCGAAACAAAAGGATTTCTTGTTCTGAATATTTTTGAGGTGGAACCGGAATCGACCGCCTTGACATCGTTATTTTCACGGATCGCCTCAAATTCGGCGGGCCCCCAATTAGCAATATCATAATCCCCGGGGCTGAGGTGGATATCCCTGGCGTGTAATACGGAAACCAGGGCGCCGGCCAGCGGCTCACTGGTTTCCCTGCTGCTGACTGTGCCGGTGATAGCCGTATGGGGCCCGGATTCCGATTTGCCGACCAGGGAGACTTTGGTCAAGGGGCTGTCCGGGTCGTTCGAAGGGATAATGAGTTTTGCGCTATGGACTCCTTCAGCGGCAGGAGTGAAACCCAGCATGATAGTACATGTTGGGCCATGGGTATAAAGCACGGCGCCGGAACAATTGTCCTTACTTACCGAAAAAGGCGCTTCGAGAGAAGGTATGGCTCCCAGATCCAGCAGCCCGGTTCCATTGTTGGCGATCTCAAGGGACGCCCAATGGTAGCCGCCGGTATTGATCGTGCCGAAATCAACGGTATCTGATGACAAGGAGAGTTGGCCGTAGTAGGGGGTACCATCTGAGTCAACGCCTACTTGAATGTAGTTTTCCCGGAGCGCTGTGCCGGTATTGCCGAATGAGTCGGTTACGTTGAGGCGGACCGAGTAAAGCCCGATTTCGGTATAGGTATGGGTGGGGTTTTGCTCATAGGAATCGATCTGGCCGTTATTGTCGAAATCCCATGCCCATCCGATTATTGAAGCGCCGATGGCAGGGTAGCCATGGCCGGTAAACTGCACGGTCAAGGGAGCGCCCAGGCTCTGGGTAGGATGGGCACTGAACGAAGCCGAGGCAGTGGGATTGAGACTGGCATGCCAGTAGTGGTTTCCGGTGTTGGGCGCACCCCACGAGCTCAGCCAGGATCTCGACCCAAAGTCGATGATGTCTGGTCGGTGGTGGTTATAGAAACTCCAGCGCGCAACAAAGGAGCTGAGGTTGCCGTAGCCGTCCGGAATCCTGGCAATCAGCATTGGCTGGTCGAACCCCTTGCGCACCCAGAACTCATTATCGGTGACCCAGGTTGCATAAGCGGTATCCTCGAGCAGTACCAACCTGCTGTTTTGGCCGCCCTGCAACCCGGAATCGAGCAGTTCCCATCCCTGGCTCCAGGACTGAGTCGCATCGTGCAGATAATTTATGTAATTGCCGTTTAAGTCTGCAGCCACCCGGACATTGCCATTTTGGTGAATGACGAAGGAATGTCCGGTGCCTGTGCCGGTATAAGTGTCGAAAAAAGAAGGATTATTAGCGTTCCCCTTCAGCATTTGATTCCCTGCCAGGATGTAGGGGATGTTGTCTGGTCCGATGGCGATATCCGCGGGCGTGGCTTGACTTTGAGCTTCTACGGGTATCAGTGTGATCGTGCGCCATACGCCTTCAACGCGGTTCGCATAATGCAACGATGTATAGTAACTGCCCCGGTATTGCTCGCGAAGTTGATACAGCACATGCGGGACATCATTGGCGTCTATTGCTATGGAAGTGAGGCTGCCTGACGCCCCGGTCCGCAAGTCGAGTTGTTCGACGGCTCCCCAGGAATGAGACCCCGCAACGCTGTCAACTGTATTCAGTTGACGATAATATGGCCGCTGATTCCAGTTATAGGAGATCACATGGATTACATTTGTGCTGTCAATGGCCGCCGAGATACCATGGTGCCAATACCATTCATCTTGGGCACTGACCTTTTGCCACGAGTATCCCGTTTCGGAGGTATGCACCTCTATCCAGCCATCCCAGAAGCCAGTGTGTCCCGCGTTGCCATTCAGGTAATAAAGGCGTCCGGTAGAAGTGCGGACTATCTGTTTGGAACCGATGAACCCTGTATTCACATTGGCTCGGGTGACCCTGGCGGCAGAAGCAACCGGCGGAGGGTCTGAGGCCAGAATTATCGTAACGCTGTCCGAGGCGGAGCCTCCCGGTCCGCTGGCGGATATGGTGTAGGTTGTGGTTTCGGCCGGCGAGACGAGCAGGGAGCCGGTGATTTCTACTTCGCCGATGCCGTGATCGATGGAAACAGTATGGGCGTTGGTTGCCTCCCAACTCAGGGTGGCGGTATCGCCTTGGTCGATGGTTGCGGGCTGGGCCTCGATGAAGACGGTCGGCGGTTCTACAGGCAGCGGCTCGACGGTGATCTTGACGCTGTCGGAGGCGGAGCCTCCCGGTCCGCTGGCGGATATGGTGTAGGTTGTGGTTTCGGCCGGCGAGACGAGCAGGGAGCCGGTGATTTCTACTTCGCCGATGCCGTGATCGATGGAAACGGTATGGGCGTTGGCTGCCTCCCAGCTCAGAGTGGCGGTATCGCCCTGACTGATGGTTGCGGGCTGGGCCTCGATAAAGACGGTCGGCGGATCCCGCGGCTCTTGGCTGGTGCCTATGATCGCTATCGTAAGGAAGCTGCCCGGGGCGCCGAAGATGCGCACGGAAAAGGTGTTTGAGGAGCCCAGGGTGACTTCACGTGTAAGGTGCGCCACCTGTTGGCTAAGGTCGGACGGCTTGACGACATCTATCCCATTGATGGTGACAATGGCGCTTGAAACCCGATCTCCTCCCTCATTATTTCCATTGCGTATTTCCAGAAGATGCCCAAGTCCGGTTGTCAGACTCGGAAAAATTGTTGAATGGGTGTGGGGTCGCCCGTCATTCCTCTCGTATGTATGTGGTCCGAAGATGTGATCCCCTGCGAGGAGCCCCTGGGGACTTAAGAACAGAAGCAGAATAAAGATGAATAACCAGCGTGCTAAGGGATATTCGATTTGGTCGGATTTATCGGTTGATTTTGCCCGCTCCAGCGTACCATCGGTCATCGCAACTCCTCGCCTGATAGGATTTACTTATTGCGAAAATTACATAGTAGTTAAATCGCAAACAGTTTATGTTTTTTCGGCAAGGAAGGACGACGGTCGATCACAATTAAACCGTAATTTCGACTGGTTATGCAATTGATGAAATGAGGTCCGCCAGTTCTGCATCCTTCTGTTGCCTTGTATTACGGGGCACACTATCTAATAGTAGGAGCTGAATTTAAGTGATGTTTAACGTCAATTGTTTTTAAATGTCAACAGCAAATTTTGTCGACGTTGTCAAATTTTCATTCTCAAAAAGAGAATTACTGTCAGGCGTGGGGGGGGCGGCGGGCATGGTGTGGGGCGTTGCGTTAAGCGGTGGGCGGCGCTTTGATTCGTTCGTTTTGATTCTAATCAAAAAACCAAGTGGCGGGATCGGGGTAGGGCGCTCCCCGGTCCAGGTATTTTATCCCCTTGGCGCAACGGATGATCAGCCAGGCGGCCCAGAAGATGATGATCAGCCAGCCGATCCCCACCCCCGAGAGCAAAATTCCGCAAAAGAGATAGAGCAGGCCGATCCAGAAGGTTCTGATCTGGAAGCGATAGTGGCTGGCCAGCCAGGCCGGGGCGTCGCTTCTGTTGATGTAGGCGATGATCACTCCGATCAGGCCGGTCAGGCCGATCAGGATGGAGGCCAGGTAGAGGATGTAAACCACTTTGGCGGTGGTGGCCCCCGAGGTGCCGCCGCTAACCGATTCCGGCTGGTGGGGCATGGCTTCAACCATGGTTCGTCTCACTTGCCGCCTGCAATTCCGGCAGCGCGTTCTGTTCGGCCAGAATAAAGTTTTGGGTGAGAGCGCCCAGCACTTTGTAAAATTCAGCCCGGGCTTCCTCGATCACCAGTTCGGTGAAGGGCTCCACCCAGCGGCCCGGATGGCGGTTGAGGAAGGCTCGCTGCCGCAGCATGAACTGGCTGGCCGTTCCGGGATCCGCAGTCTGCAACTGGCAGTGGATCAGGAAAAACATGAACTCCAGCTCGGTGGCGATGAAGTCCGGGGGGTGTTTGAACTCGCCGCCGGGTTTCAGGCCCACCACCTGGTAATGCTGCTGGGCCTCCAGGGTGGTGGGCCCCATGGTGCGGCCCCCGTCCAGATAAAAAGAGCCGTAGGGGGCGGCCGCCAGGGGGCCGGGCCCCAGGAAGAGCCGGGTGTAATCATCCCGCAGTTCGCCGAGGTCCGCTTGCTCGCGGTATTCGGCCAGGAGGTCGTCGGCGTAGGGGGCCAGCTCGGGATAGCACCCCTCCAGGCCGCCCTTAAGGAGGGTCAGCACCTTCTCCAACGTTGCGGCGGGCGGATGGTAGAGGGCTGAAAGTCCCTGATAGGCCCGGCCCCGGGCGTCATGCCGGTTGAGGTCGTCGTTGCTGTTCACGGTGGGTTAACGGACGCTGATCGGATAACGTTTGTTTTGCCAGGCGGGAAATCCCGCCCGAAAGGTAAAGACGTTTTTGTGGCCGGCTTGTTGCGCCGCGACCGCGGCAGCGGGGGCCAGGCCTCAGTCATAGCCCCGACAGTAGAAAACCAGGGGGATATCCTTGTTTTCCGGCAGCAGGTGGGCCATCCGTTGAAACTGGTCGCTCTCCGGGGAAGAGATGTTGATGGCGCCGCTGATATGGCCCTGGCGGTACTCCTGGGCGGTTCTGGTATCCACCACCACGATCCGGCGAGGCTGATCCAGCCGCTGCTTCAGCTCATCGACGCTGAGGTCCCTGATCCCCTGGGCCATGGCCGCGGCGGCGGTGGTCATCAGCAACAGGCAGAGGCCCAGCCCCATGGCAACAATTTTGTGATACATCTTTTTCTCCTTGGTTCTTTGAAGGTTGAACGGTTACAAAGTGGGAATGCTATTCAATAGGGGGCCCGGTGTCAATGGGAAAGGGCGAAAACCATGGGCAAGCGGGCCAGGGTGCGGCGGGAGCGGCTGATGTGGCGATGGTTTAAAAACTGGCGGCGGCAAAGGCTGTTGCGGCGGGCGGCCCTGCCCGATAGCCTCTGGAGCCGGGCCCTGGTCCATCCCAAGGAGCTGTTCGCCGGGCTCGATGAGCGACAACGGCAGCGGCTGCGGGAGTTGGCCACCCTCTTTCTGGCCCGGAAGGAGTTCTACGGGGCCCACGGTTTCCAGATCACCCCCTTCATGCGGGTGGCCATCGCCGCCCAGGCCTGCGTGCCGATCCTCAACCTCGGTCTGGAATCCTATGCCGGCTGGACTTCGATGGTGATCTACCGGGACAGCTTTGTCGCCCCTCGGGAGGAGACCGATGAGGACGGTATCGTCCACAGCGGCCAAGAGGTGTTGGCCGGAGAATCGTGGGCCGGCGGGCCGGTGGTGCTCTCCTGGGCCGATTGCGCCCCGGGGGCCTATCCCCACGGTCCGGCCGGCAATGTGATCATTCATGAGTTCGCCCACAAGCTCGATATGGGCAGCGGCACGGTCAACGGCACTCCGCCGCTGCCCCGCGACATGGATGGGGGGGAGTGGGACGAGGTCATGGAGCAGGCTTATCAGGGGCTGCGGGCCGATCTGGATGATGGGGTCGAGCCCCCGCTGGACCCCTACGCCGCCCAGGACCCCGGTGAATTTTTCGCGGTTTGCAGTGAATATTTTTTCATGGCCCCGAGCCACCTGCGCCGAATTCTGCCCGAAGTTTACCGCCAGTTGACCCTCTATTACCGGCGGGACCCCGCCGGATTTAGAGCTTTTCCGCGGCCAGACAGAGGGCCAGATAGATCTTGACGGCGGTGAGAACCTCGCTCAGGGAGGTATGCTCCTCGGGGGTGTGGGCCACCTCCAGGGCGCCGGGGCCCAGAATCAGGGGATTGACCCCGGCCTGGCGGAAAAGGTTGCCGTCGGAATGGGAGCGGAAGGAGTCCTGGCTCCAGGGGATCTGGAGCTGGCCATAGGTTTGACGCAGTTGCTCGGTGAGGGGATTGTCCAGCTCCAGGCGGTAGCCCGGCGCGGAAAAATTGCACTCAAAATCCAGGTCCAACTCGGGAATCAGGGCCGGCGCCCCGGCCACCCGATTGCGGATCGCCGCTTCCACCAAGTCCGGATCCAACTGGGGAGGCAGATGCAGGTCGATCCAGGTTTCACAGCGGTCGGGGACCACGAAACCGGCCCGGGACGAGCTCATTTCCCGAATTGAATAGACGATCTGGGAGTTGCTGCGGTCGAAGAGGGGATCGCGCCCCAGATGGAGCAGGACCCGCAACATCGATTCCACCGCGTTGTGGCCCAGTTCCGGCAGGGAGGAGTGGGTCTGGCGGCCGCGCGTGGTGAACACCGCCTCCAGGTAGCCGTAGTGGGCGAAGTTGGGGACCAGGCCGGTGGGTTCGCCGATCACCACCCAGGGGGGGCGATAGCTCTCCAGAAAGGCGGCGCTGCCGTCGCCGTTCTCCTCCTCACCCACCACCAGAAGCAGGCCCACCGGCGGGCGCTGCTCCTGGGGCAGCACCTTGGCCAGGGTAAGGAAGGCGGCCACCATGGCCGCGCAACCGCCCTTCATGTCGGCGCTGCCCAGTCCGTAAAGACGATCGTTTTCCCACCGGGCCCCGTACTCCTCGAGGTCCCAGGCGGCGATGGTGTCGACGTGGCCCACCAGGTAGAGCTTGGGCTCCCGCCAGCCCAGGGGGACCACCAGATTACAGCGTTTCTCCTCCACCTCCTGCCGGTGAACGGCGAAGCCGCCGGCCTGCAGGGTCTCCTCCAGATAGAGTTGGATATCCTCCTCCTTGCCGGAGGGGGAATAGATGTCGATCATCTCCACCAGCAGCCGGCGCAGGCTCTCCTGGTCGATGGACTCCCACAGCTGACGCGGATCAGGGGTTGGCGGCATCCGGCTTCTCTTCCTTCTTTTTCTTTTTTTTCTTGGCCCGGCGATCCAAATTCAAGGTCATGTAAACATGTTCCTGGATGTTGCCGAAGCCCAGCTTGGTGAAAAAATCGATCCCCGCCCGGTTGTCGGCGTCGGTATCAACGATGATCATCCGCACCCCCTGGGCCCGCATCCGTCGTTTCATCTCCTTGAACAGATTCTGTCCCACCCGCAGTTTTTGGGCCTTGGGGCAGACCCCTAGCCAGACCAGGTAGCCGTATTTCCAGGCGGAATGATGTTTGTCCACCGTGGTGCCCAGGGCGAAGCCGACGATTCGGTCGCCGCTTTCCGCCACCAGGCAGAGTTCCGAGTCACTGTTGAACATGGAGATAACTTCATACTCGTCCCAGGTGCGGTAGAGGCTGGGGGAATATTCGGCGGTGAAGATCAATTCGCCGATGTGGAAAACCTCGGCCAGGTCATCCACGCCCATGGGCCGGATGCAGAGAGATTCCCGGTGGTTGATTTGGTTGCAAGTAGGCATGTTCCCGACAGATTTGGCAGGGGTTGGCGGTTGGGGTGGCGCAATCTTCTTTGCTGCTGGGTTTCTTCGGCTGTCCTCCACTTTACCACCATGTCGGTGGTGGTGAAAGTTAAGAATGGATGCATATTGCTTGAAATGTTGGGGTTAAAATGGGCATATAGGCAAGAGATGAAAGAAATGTCGATTTGGCGGCGGGGGATGATCCATGACGGAAAATGGCGCAAAGGAAGCGGAGCAGGGGAGGAAAGAGGAGGAGGCCCGCTTTGCCATCCAGATCCGGCCCGATCGGATGGCGGTGCATCTGGAGATTACCTACTGGCCCCGGGGTGGGGATCAAAAGTTTGGTGTGGCCGCCCTGCGGGAGGAGCTGAGCCAGCGAAAGGTGGTGTTCGGCTACGACGACGCCACCTTGGAGCAGGCGGTGGCGGAGGTGCGGCGACTGGCGGCGACGGGGGGTCGTGATAAAATTCTGCTGGCCCAGGGCCGACCCGCCGTGGATGGCGGCAATGGCCGTCTGGAATACCGGGTGGGGGAGGGGGCGGTCAACTCCGATCCCGCCGGGGCCGATCTGGTCCGGCCCGGCCAGGTGATCGTGGCCCGGATTGCCGCCGAATCGGGCACGCCGGGACAGAATGTGTTCGGCGAGGAGGTGGCCCCCCGCCCCGGCCATGAGCCTTCCCTGGCAGTGGGCGAAAATGTGCGTTTGGATGATGAGGGCCGCTCTTACCTGGCGGAGATTTACGGACGGGCCACGGTGGCCGGCGGTCTGGTCGCGGTCAGCCCCCTGGTGGAGATCGCCGGCGACGGGATGAGCGCCTGGCTGCCGATCTCTCCCAAAATGGCCGATGGCAGTCTTTTGCAAGTGGATGATTTGTTGCACAGCCTGAAGGTCGCCGGGGTGGTCCACGGGGTTTCCGAGGGGGCGATTCGAGCGGTGCTGGAGCAGGAGGTGGCCCTGCCCCGCTTTCTGGTGGCCAAAGGCGATCCGCCGGTGGATGGCCGGGATGCCGAGGTGAATTTCGCTTTCACCCTCAACGAAGAGGATCCCCTGCGGATCGATCGGACCCGTCAGGCCGGTAAGATTGCTTCCACCCCCCTGCGCAAGAGTCTGCTGCTGGGGGGGGAGACGGTGGCGGAAAAAAAACCGGCGGTGCCGGCGCTCCCCGGCCGCCGGGTGACCGGGGAGAGCTTCGGCGGCCGCGAGCCCCGGGATATCCCCCTGGTGGCGGGGGAAAACGTGGTTGAGGTCGGGGAGGGGCCGACCCTGGTGGTGGATAATACCCTGGTGGCCGGTTACGCCGATTACCGGGCCGGGGTGGTGACGGTGATCGACCCTCTGCAGGTTAGTGAGGACGAGATGCGGGCGGTGCTGGAGGTCCACCCCCCGGATGGGCAGGGCCGCCGGTTGACCGGTGAGTTGCTGCTCAAGCTGCTGGCCGATCACCGGGTCACCCACGGGGTGCGCAAGGAAACGATTCGGCGGGCCGTGGATCACGCGGCGTCCAAACGGCAGGTGCTGCGGGTGGTGGCGGCAGTGGGCCGGGAGCCGGTGGACGGGGATGACGCCGCCATTGAGGTGTTGGTCAGGGCCGGGAAAAGCGCCGGGCGGATCATGCAACCCACCGACAGTATCGATTTCCGGGAGCGCGATGCCATCAACTCGGTCAAGAAAGGTGAGGAGCTGGCCCGCCGGACGCCGCCGGAGCCGGGAGTGGACGGCTGGACGGTGCGCGGTATCCCCTTGCCGGCCAAGCCCGGCACCGATATCCAGTTTCAACCCCAGCCCAACGTAGTGATCCGTGACGACGGCTTAAGCCTGCTCTCGGATATCGACGGCATGGTGACGATCCTGGCCGATAACAAGATCGCGGTCTTTTCGGTTTATGAGGTCAAAGGGGACGTGGATTATCGGGTGGGCAACCTGGATATGGCCGGTTCCCTGATTATCTCCGGCTGGGTGCGGCCAGGTTTTACCCTCAAGGCCAGCGGCGAGATCAGGGTGGGGGGCGGCGTGGAGGATGCCACCCTGATCTCCGGCGGCGACATCCTGGTCAGCGGGGGGGTCCTCTCCCGGGGCCAGGGGCGGATCAGGTCCGGTGGCGATCTCCAGGCCCGCTTTCTGGAGTGGACCCGGGTTCATGCCGGTGGTAATATCCTGGTTCGGGACCAGATCATGCGCAGCCATGTTTTTGCCTGCGGCACCGTGGATGTTACCGCCGGCCTGGGCCGGATCCGAGGCGGGGTGGTTTCGGCGATTCATGGGGTCGAGGCCAACGAGATCGGCTCTCCGGCCGGGGTGCGCACGGTGGTAATGGTGGGGGTCAACCCCGCCCTGCGCCGCCGCCAGTTGCAGGTTGAACGGCAGTTGGCCGCCTTTGCCCGCCAGCGGGCCAAGCTGGACACGGTCCTGGGCCGCTGGCTCAATCATGGCCGCCAGGGGGCCCGGTTGCCGCCGGAGACCCAGGGTAAACTCTCCCGGCTGGCCAAACAGCGGCGGGCCCTGGTGCAGTCGGAACAGCGACTGGAGCGGCCCCGCCGGGAACTGGCCCGGGAACTGGCGGCCATCGATCCGCTAAAGGTGAGGGTCAGCGCCAGGAAAGCGGTTTTTGCCGGCACGGTGGTGGTGATCGGCCGGATCAAGCACAGGGTGCGGGAGGATCTGGCCCGGCCAGTGGTTTTCCGCCTGGATGGGGAGCGCCGGGAGGTTGCTCTTGAATAGCCCCAACAAATTGAATCGAATTGGGAGGACGCGGGTTTGATCGACATTAAGCAACTGCGGGTACGGGATCTGATGCAGCCGGTGGTGCAGACCGTGGAGCGCACCGCCTCCCTGGCGACGGCGGCCAGGATGATGCATGAGCGGCAATGCTCCAGCCTGGTGATCCTGCCGGCCGATGACGGCGACGCCTACGGGATCGTGACCCGCAAGGATATCCTCAATATCATGGTGATGGAGGTGCAGGATGAGTTTGTCTCCCAGATTGGCGATATCATGACCAAGCCTGCCATTACCGTAACTCCGGCCCTTTCCATCGAAAACTGTCTTTTGCTGATGCGGGTCACCGGTACCCGCCGCTTGCCGGTGGTGGAGGGAGATAAACTGGTGGGGATGATCAGTAATTCCGATGTCTTCAACCGCTTACTCGGCGAGTTGGGTTGAGGGGTATGAGATGATGCGTCCACCGCAGCAGCAGGGGCTTGACGATGTCATGGCCGCCGAACTCAAGCAGGAGATCGCCGGGCGTTACTTTGGCTTTCGCAAGCTGATTGAGGAGGATAGCCAGGATTACGCCCAGAAGGTGCGCGAGCATTCGTTTATCCTGGAAAAAAGGATCAGCTTCGATCTGATGCGGATCTATCTGCTGTTGCGCGATGAATCGCTGATCCAGGAGTTCATGGAACTGGTGGGGCTTAACGAACGGCTCTTCTTCGATCCCTACCTGCTGGAATCCCCCTCGCTCCAGGCGCGGGTTTTTGAGTGTCAGCGTTTCAAGGGCTGGACCAGAAAGGGCCGTTTTGTCCGTTACTTTTTTACCTGTTATGAAAACCTGGGCTTCCATGTCAAGGTGTATGACGGCAAAGTTCGAGAACTGGAAAGGATGCAGGGGGCCATCACCGAAGAGATCAAATATTTCTATCAGCAGAACAATATCAGCGCCATTATGGCCTTTTTGCGGACCCTGGGGGGCCAGCAGGCCACCGGCGCCATGCAGGGCGGGATGGAGATCGGTCTGGCCGAAGGGCTGGACAGCAAGCTGCAGATCAAGCCGCCGGCCCCGGTGGAGCAATTACTGCCAATGATCAAGCCCCTGCCGTCGGTAAACGCAATCAAACGGCCCCTGAAAAAACTGATCCTGACGGCCTACCGTCGCCAGGTTCCCCAACTGCTGGCCCTGTTCAACGAAAACAGCACCCCCTGCCCGGAACGGAACCTTTAAAGTCCGCTGTCCCGCGGCTTCATCTATTTTAGCCAACCCTCTCTTTCTCTTTCCTCACGGTTGGGTCATATCTCCGTCGCTGGCGTTAGTCTATCCTGATCAAGTTAGGTTTGACAAAAAAATCATTGACGACCGGGGCAGGATTGATTAATTAGTCACTCCTAACTTGATTGGTCCGACCTACAGGATGGGCCTGTCGGCGGCGGTTCAACTCCTGCTACGGGGGGTTGGCCAGAGATATCACCACGGAATTAGGGAGGTTGGTTATGGGACGATTGTTGGGGGGGCTGGCCCTGGCCGGTCAGTTGTTGTCGGTACCGTTGGCGACGGCGGCCGAGTCGATCCATGCGGCTTTCGCCCAGGGTGCTCTCGCCGGTCAAGTCGGGCTCTACGGCATCAGCGGCAAGGCCAGAGATGAAGAGCGGCAGGGTTTTATCAGCGGCAGGGCCTCGCTGGCATATCAGACCGCCCCCTGGCAACATTTAAGCCTGGGCTTGGGGGCTTGGGGCACCACCCGATTGCATGAAACCCGGGATGGCGACTACCGGGAAACCGTCGCCAGTGATGCTTTGATCCACCTGGCTTATCTTCACTTTGCCGGTGGAGATCGGGGCGAGCTCACCGCCGGTCGGCATCAGGTCGAGCAGGAGTGGCTAACCGACCATATCGTGGGGGTCAGCGCTCGCCTGATCCCTTTGGATAATCTGGAGTTAAGCTTCGGCTGGGCCCAGCGGCAGGCCGTGGTCGATCTTGATGAGGTCAGCGAGGGGTTTGCCAAAATGAATGAAGATAACGGGCTCTATTTTGGGGCCGCCCACTATTCTCCCTTGGCGTGGCTGACCCTCATGCCCTACTACTATCACGCGGCCGATCTTTACCGGGCCCCGGGCATGAAACTGACCGGCGCATGGGGGGTTGGGCAGCATCTGGAGGCCGCAACCATGATCCAGTATGTCCGATCCAACACCCCAGCGGGGCAGGAGGATGGCGATTTTTGGTGGTTGGAGCAGACTTTTGCTTACCAGGATTTTGGTTTCGGGGGCGGTTACATGCGAGCCCACCCCAGGGCGGGCAGTAATATCGCCGAATTTGGTGACCAGACCCCCTTCGAATATGGCGATAATATTTTCGCGGCCGATGCCCAAACCTGGTATCTGGCCTGGGAGTACGGAAGGGATGCCCTGAGCCTCTCCGCCCTCTACGGCCACACCCGCTATGCCGCCGGGACTGAAAGGCCCAGGACAAAAGAGCTGAACCTGATTGCCGGTTACGGCTGGAATCAGCACCTGGAGCTGGAGTTGATCTATGCCGCTGTGCGTAACAGCTCCGTCTCCGTGGCCGACTTCAATTCATTGAGCATGGCGCTTACCTACAGCTTTTAATTGCTCCTCCCTTTTCCTTGGGTGGGGGATCGGCATGGCTCTTTTGGGGCAAACAGGTTACACTTAGCCGTAAATCCTGTTTTTCTATTCACCCGTCCCGGGCCCTGGCCCAAAGGAGACAATTTGGCACGGATAAATTTCAACTACGAAAAACGCCAGAAGGAACTCGCTCGTCAGAAAAAAAAGGAGGAGAAACGGCAGCGCAAGCAGAATAAAAACAACCCGGAGTCCCCGGAGCAGTCAACGGTGGCGGTCACCGAAGAGAATGCCGCCGGGACTCCCCCCGCCCCCACCGACCAGTCCCAATAGGGGACTCTGTCCCCCGGTTTACCGGGGCGGCAGGGTCGCGTCCAGCATAGCGGGCAGCCCACCCCGTTCCTCCGGGGTGAAGCCGAACACCGCCTGCCAGATCGCGTCGTTTTCCATGCAGAGATAGATGCAGGTATGGCTTGCCGCCCCCCGGCTCAGCTCGTCGAGCAGCACCTGGTACATCCTGGTGCGCAGGGGGCGAAAATAGCGAAATTTTCCATCCAGGCCCGGGACAAACTCCTCATGGATGAAACGGGCTCGCGGGAAACGGCTGCTGATTACTCCCCGCAGGGCCGGTAGAAAGCGGAAAGCTCCCAGGCTGATCCAGGCAATGCTCTGGGCCGGAACCACCGCGAACAGGCGGCGGATGGTGGCCCGGTAGGCCTCTTCCCAGCCGGGGTGGCAGATAATCGGGTCGAAATGAAAGGCCAGGGGGTAGCCCCAGGCGGCGCACTGGGCGGCGGCGTTGAGCCGGGTCTCCAGGTCGGCGGTGTGCAGCTCCAGCTTGGCCATCACCTCGGCGCTGTTGAGCGACCAGGCCATGATGGTCCGGCCCCGGTGGTCCAGGTCGGCCAGGTGGTCCAGTACCACCGCCTTGGACTTCAACTCCAGCACCGCGTTGTCCCTTTGGGCCATATATTCGATCAGGGTGGCGCTGAGGCCGGTGAGCCGGTCCAGGGCCATGCTGTCGGTGAACTCGCCGGTGCCGATCCGGTGCAGGCTCCCGGGGCTGTCGGCCAGGGCCTGATCCAGTTCGCCCAGCAGGTCGTCGATATTGACGTAGAAGGAGAGCCAGGGGTTGTTGAGGTAGGCCTGGAGGATGCAGTAGGCGCAATCCATGGGGCAGTTGGCCCCGATATTGAGGACCTGGTAGTCACAGCAGCGGTACTGGCGGGTGGCGGGGCAGGGCTTGAGGAAGCGGCCCCGGTTGCGGCCCAGGTGCAGCAGGCGCTTGCCGGCGGTGAGGCTGTGGGGGTAGGGGACCGGGACTGGAGCGGGGTCGGGGCGGTCGGCCACCACCTCCACCGGTAGATCTCCGGCCCGGGCGATGATCCGCCGGGTCAGGGGCAGATCCAGGCAGGACTCCTCCACCCGGATCGCCTGGAGCCGGCGGCTGGGGTCGGCGGCGGGGAGGTTTTCAGGCATGGCGGCGGGCTTCGCCGATCAGGGTTTCCAGGCTGGGTGACGGGGCGGCCGCTTTCAGCAGCCGGTCGGTGATGGCCCGCAACCCCCTGGCATAGGGAGTGTCCGGCTGCTCCCGCAGAAAGACCTTGTTTTGCCGCACCGATTTGCGCACCGCCGGATCGTGGAAGAGCAGGCCCAAGGGCGAGCTGTTCATGGAGAGGTTTTGTTTCAGGGTGCCCTGGATCCGGCCGGCCACCCGCAGGTCTTCGGGTTGATCGGCCATGTTATAGACAAAGCGGGGGGTAAAGCGCTCCAGCCGTTGGCGGATCTGGCGGGCCAGCAAGGGGTCGTGGGCGGCCAGCAGGCCGTAAATCTCCTCGGCGGTCAGGTTGGCTCCGTCGGCTGAACGGCGATAGGCGTCCAGCAGCATTTTGCGGGTGGGCGCCCGCTCCGAGGCCAGACTGAGGATATTGGCGAAGGTGAAGTTGCGCAAGAAAACCAGGGCGTTCATCAGGGCCGGGGTGTCCAGGGTGGTGATGACGATGCCGTCCAGGGCCAGGCCGAAAAGGTTCATGGTGTTGATCGCCGAACCGGCGCCGAGATCAATGATGATGTAACGGGCCTTAAGTCGCAGCAGCTCATCCAGCAACTGCAGCCGTTGGCGGGTGGAGATATTGGCCATGAAGGGCGTTTTGCCGTCGCCGGGGAGAAAGCCGAGATTATCCACCGGAGTGGGGACCACCAGGTCGGAGAGGTTGGTCAGGCGCCGTTTCAGGAAATCGCCCACCCCCGGATTGGTGTTGGGCATTCCCAGGTAGGTGTGGAGGTTGGAGCCGCCCAGGTCCAGATCCACCGCCACCGTGGTCTCGCCCCGGCGGGCCAGGCTGATGGCCAGGCTGGCGGCGAAGATACTTTTTCCCACCCCGCCCTTGCCGCTGGCGATGGGGATGATCCGGGGACGTCCCGGCGGGGTAACCATCGTTCTCAGTGGGTCGGCACGGTGCCGAAGACCTTGCCGGCGATTATCTCCTGCCGCTCGGGTTCGGGGGCCGGCTCGATCCAGTGGATGAAGGATTCCCGCACCCGGATGTAAGCTCCGTCATCCTCCTTACACTGGTCGCAGACATTGAGAGAGTTGTCCCGGTAGATGATCACTTTGCTGGCCGGTTCGCCCTCCTTGTCCACCGCCGCCATCTTGCGGCAGCCGCAGGCCAGCCGCAGCACCGCCACCCCGACGGCATCCGGGCTGCCTTCAATGATGCCGCCGATCATCGCTTCTTCCGATTTCTCGGCGCTGATCGGCTTTTTTTGCTGCTTTTTTCCGTTTGCTTTTTTCAGTTGCTTCATGGGCTTCACCCTGGTGGGGGTTGATTTTTCTCACTCCGGAACGGTTTATCCATTGCCGTCGTGGCCAACGTACATTATATCCGGATTGGGGTCAACGGCGACCACGGCCCTCGGGGCTGCCGGTCGCCTTTTCTGTTGACAAAAAAAAGTCGGTGCATTAGAGGAAGGTGGTATTTATTTGTGTCGGTAGAAAACTGGCTGCTGGTGGAACATCTGGCGCGACAGCCTGGGTGAATCGCTTCAGTCTTACGGTAACTTATTCTGTTCAATGGAGGATCAAAACATGTGGCAAGTTGAAGTGGACAAAGACAAGTGCAGTGGTGATGAAGAGTGCGTAAACGCCTGCCCGGCTCAGGTTTTCGAGATGGTGGACGGCAAGGCTGATCCGGTTAACATGGACGAGTGCCTGGGTTGTGAGACCTGCGTGGAAGTATGCCCCGAGGGTGCCATCACCGTAACCGAGGTGTAATGTAATTCTTTATTTTGTGATTGCTGTTGCTGAATAGGCATATCCCTTTCAAACGGGGTATGCCTATTCTTGTTTATCGGCACCACTGCCGGGGCTGGGGCGCGATGTGCCTGTTTCCCCGGGGGGTAAACGAAGAGGTTGCCGCCCGT
The DNA here is from genome assembly GCF_044068625.1 of Desulfurivibrio modestus. Taxonomy (NCBI): domain Bacteria; kingdom Pseudomonadati; phylum Thermodesulfobacteriota; class Desulfobulbia; order Desulfobulbales; family Desulfobulbaceae; genus Desulfurivibrio; species Desulfurivibrio modestus. The sequence continues at coordinate 31,633 of NZ_JBIPKH010000007.1, read as the reverse complement.
TATGCTGGCTAATGTCGTCCAACGCTGGAAACCGGGGGTTTCGGTCAGCACCCATCTGCTGGTTGCCGCCCTGCTTTGGAGTTTTATCGGCATATACCTGCTGGTCCGGGGGGTTTTGCTCTATGGTGCTGGCCTGTGGTGGCCCCCCTTGCTGGCCCTTCTGGCCGGCGCCCTGAAGGGCCACTATCTGCTGGCCCGTTCGGCCGGCAAAAATATCCTGCGGCTGCGGGCGATGAAGGACAACTCCTGTCTGGGCGCGGTCTATTCCCTGAAAATGTGGCTGCTGGTGCTGCTGATGATGCTTGCCGGCCGGGTTCTGCGGGTGGTGGGCATTCCCGAGCAGTGGGTGGCCTTGGTCTATCTGGCGGTGGGATTTGCCCTTTTCCTCTCCAGCCGCCTGTTTTGGCGGCAATGGCGGCCCTGAATCCATGGCCAGCGACCCCTACAGCAACGTGGTGGTTGACCTTGACGCTCTGCGGGGTAATTTCCTGGCCGTGCGCCGCTTGGTCGCTCCGGCCGTGCGGCTGATGGCGGTGGTCAAGGCCGATGCCTACGGACACGGTCTGGTGGCGGCGGCCGGGGCCTTTGCCCGGGCCGGGGCCGACTGTTTCGGGGTGGCGGAAGTTGAGGAGGGGGTCCGGTTGCGGCAGGCCGGGATTGCCGGTGAGATTGTGGTTCTGCTGGGGCTCCCCCCCCAGGGGATAGCCGAGGCGGTGGCTCGGGAGCTCAGCCCGGTGGTGTTCCAGCGGGCCCTGCTCGATCAGCTCTCCCGGCAGGCGGTGATTCAGGGCAAGGTGGTGGGGGTTCATCTCAAGCTTGACTTGGGGATGGGGCGTTTGGGGGTGGAACCCGCCGCCGCCGGTGAACTGGCGGCGGCAATCGCCAGCTTGCCCGGTTTGCGCCTGGCGGGAGTTCTGGCCCATTTCCCCCTGGCCGATGACCCGGGGGCGACCGAACTTTGCCGGGAGCAGTGGGAGCGGTTTCAACGGGTCGCCGCCGCCCTGCAGAATAATGGGCAGGCGGGGGAACGGCCGCTGCTGCACATGGCCAATTCGGCGGCCCTGTTCCGCTTCCCCGAAACCCACGCCGATATGGTGCGGCCGGGGATCAGCCTTTATGGTTATCCTCCAGCCGATCCCGCTCCTGTTGCCGTCGGGCAGGAGTTGAACCTGCGGCCCGCCATGAGTCTTTGCAGCCGGGTACTGCAGGTGAAGGAGCTCCCCGCTGGGCGCGGCATCAGCTATGGCCACCGTTTCATCACCACCCGGCCCACCCGGCTGGCGGTGCTGCCCCTGGGCTACGCCCACGGCTATCCCCGGGCCCTGAGTGACCGGGCCGAGGTGCTGATCGCCGGCCGGCGGGTCCCCCTGCGGGGTACCATCTGCATGAACGCCTGCATGGCCGATATCACCGAGCTGCCCGAGGTGGCGGTGGGGGATGAGGTGGTTTTCCTGGGCGGTCAGGGCGAGGAATTTATCGGTGCCGACGAGCTGGCGGCCCGGCACGATACCATCAGCTATGAAGTGCTCTGCCGCTTCGGAGCCGCCAACCGGCACCGGTTTGTGGGGGATGAGGCGGTTTAGGAATGGGTTGTTCTCTTTATAACAACAAGCATGAAAGGAACAGGTTACGATGATTAAGGCGCGGGTACGGGCCAAGGTGGATCACTGTTTTGCCCTGGGAGTGGAGCGGGGTTTGTGGAGTGAAGCTGCCGCCGGCAGTTATGCGGTGGAGGAGCCCAAACGGGCCGGGCAGGGCGATTTCGCCACCAATCTGGCCATGGTGGTGGCCGGCCGGGAGAAGCGCAACCCCCGGGAAATCGCCGCCGCTCTGGTGGAGCTGCTCACCGAAGCCACCGGCGGCGACTCGCTGTTTGCCAAGGTGGAAGTGGCCGGCCCCGGCTTTGTCAACTGCTTCCTCAAACCCCAGGTCTGGCAGTCGGTGATTCCGGAGATCAACCGGCGGGGCGCCGAATTCGGTCGCGGCACCGGCGGCCGGGGCCGCAAGGTGCTGGTGGAGTTTGTCAGCGCCAACCCCACCGGTCCCCTGAGTGTCGGCCATGGTCGCCAGGCGGTGCTGGGGGATGCCATCGCCCGCCTGCTGGAAGCCACCGGCCACGCGGTAACCCGGGAATACTACTATAATGACGCCGGCCGCCAGATGCGGGTGCTGGGCGAGTCCACCCGGGCCCGCTACCTGGAGCTGCTGGGGCTGCCTTCCACTTTCCCCGAGGATGGTTACCAGGGCGAATATATCCGTGAAATCGCCCGGGCCCTGATCGATGAACAGGGGGAGACCCTCAAGGATGAAAGCGACACCGCCCCCTTCACCAAAAAAGCGGAAGAGGTGATCTTCGCCGACATCAACAACACCCTGGCCCGGTTGGGAATCAGGTTCGACAACTATTACAACGAACACTCCCTCTACGAAAACGGCCTGGTGGATGACGTGGTCGCTTCCCTGCGGGAGAAGGGACTGGTTTATGAGCAGGACGGCGCGGTCTGGTTCAAGACCACCGCCCTGGGCCTGGAACAGGATCGGGTGATCATCAAATCCACCGGCGAGCCCACCTACCGACTCCCCGATATCGCCTACCACCGGGAGAAATTCCGCCGGGGTTTCGACTGGATGGTCAATGTGTTCGGCTCCGATCATATCGCCACCGTCCCCGATGTGCTGGCCGGGGTGCGCGCCCTGGGGTATGATGACGGCAAGGTCACCCCGGTGATTCACCAGTTTGTCACCCTGATGCGGGAGGGCCAGCAGGTCAAGATGTCCACCCGCAAGGCCAATTTCGTCACCGTGGATGAGCTGCTGGATGAGGTCGGTCCCGATGTGACCCGTTTCTTCTTCCTGATGCGTAAGGCCGACAGCCAACTGGAGTTCGACCTGGATCTGGCCACCAAGCAGAGCCAGGAGAACCCGGTTTACTACGTGCAGTACGCCCACGCCCGCCTCTGCAGCATCGCCCGTCAGGCCGCCGAGAAGGGGATGGCGGTCGGGGATGGGGAGCCCGACTTATCCCTGCTGATCGAAGAGGAGGAGCTGGCGCTGCTTCAGGCCATGGCCGGCCTGCCCTCCCTGCTGGAAAACGCCGCCCTGGCCTTGGAGCCCCATCGGATTGTTTTCTACCTGCAGGATCTGGCGGCCAAATTCCATGGCTACTACAACCGGCACCGGATCGTCGGAGACGACCCGGCTCTTAGCCGGGCTCGCCTGGCCCTGGCCGACGCCCTGCGGCAGGTGCTGGCCTCCAGCCTGGGCCTGATCGGAGTTGGCGCTCCGGAGACCATGTAGAGCACCATGGCGGCGACGCGGCGGAGCAAAAAAAAGGTGGCGGTGAAACTGGAGCTGGGCTGGGGTGGTCTGGTCAGTCTGGCGGTGGTGGCTTTCTGCATCTTTCTCTGGATGTTTCTGTTGGGACTTTGGGCCGGGCAGACGATTTTGACGCCGGTGGAGAGTGCCGCCCGGCCCGGTCTGACAACCCAGCTGCATCTTTTGGCGCGACAACCCGGGAGCGGTGAGTTATGACCCCTGATTCGTTCAAGATACGCAACGCCAGAATGGATGACGTGCGGGCGATCTACGCCCTGCTCCAGTTCTTTGCCGGCCGCAACCTGCTGCTGGGCCGTTCCCTCAGCTCGCTTTACGACCATCTGCGTGATTTCAAGGTGGCGGTGGCCGGTGAAGACCCCCAGCAGGTGCTGGGGGTTTGCTCCCTCCATATCTGCTGGGAAAATCTGGCCGAGATCCGCTCCCTGGCCATTGCCGAAAGTTACCAGGGGCGGGGGATCGGACGGGCCCTGGTGGAGCGCTGCCTGGCCGAGGCCCGCGACTTCGGAATCTCCCGGGTCTTTACCCTGACCTATCAACCGGGTTTTTTCAAGAAACTCCAGTTTTTGCCCGTCGACAAAAGTGAGTTGCCCCACAAGGTCTGGAGTGATTGTATAAATTGCCCGATGTTCCCCGACTGTAACGAGGAAGCCCTGATCTGGGACAAGGAGAAGGTTTGATGCTTGCAAATATGTTGAAAAAGATGTTCGGCAGCCAGAATGAGCGGCTGCTCAAAACCATGCAGCCGGTGGTGGAACGGATCAATGCCCTGGAGCCGGAAATCAAGGCCCTGGATGATGCCGCCCTGGTGGCCAAGACCGCCGAATTCCGCCAGCGCCTGGAGCAGGGAGCCACTTTGGATGAATTGTTGCCCGAGGCCTTTGCCGTGGTCCGCGAGGCCTCGGTCCGGGTGTTGGGTTTGCGCCATTTCGATGTTCAGTTGATCGGCGGGATGGTGCTGCACCAGGGCCGGATCGCCGAGATGAAAACCGGTGAGGGCAAGACCCTGGTGGCCACCCTGGCGGTGTATCTCAACGCCTTGGGCGGCCGGGGAGTGCATGTGGTCACGGTCAACGATTACCTGGCCCGCCGGGACTCGGAATGGATGGGGCAACTTTACACCTTCCTCGGCCTGACGGTGGGGGTGATCGTCCATGGCCTGGACGACCAGCAGCGCAAGGAGGCTTACGGCGCCGACGTCACCTACGGCACCAACAACGAGTTCGGCTTCGACTACCTGCGGGACAACATGAAGTTCCGGGTGGAGGATTTCTGCCAGCGGGAGTACAACTTCGCCATCGTTGACGAGGTGGACTCCATCCTGATCGACGAGGCCCGGACCCCGCTGATCATCTCCGGTCCGGCCGATGCCTCCACCGAGCTCTATGTCAAGGTCAACACCCTCTTGCCCCGCTTTAAGGCGGAGACCCACTTCACCGTCGATGAGAAGGCCAAATCGGTGGCCCTGACCGAGGAGGGGGTGGCCCTGGGCGAGGAGCTGCTGGGGGTGGAAAATCTTTATGACCCGCGCAATATCGAACAGTTGCATCACTTGACCCAGGCCCTCAAGGCCCACGTCCTTTTCAAACGCGATGTCGATTACCTGGTTCGGGACGATCAGGTGGTGATCGTCGATGAGTTCACCGGCCGGGCCATGGCCGGGCGCCGGTTCAGCGACGGTCTGCACCAGGCCCTGGAGGCCAAGGAGGGGGTGCGGGTGGAGCGGGAGAACCAGACCATGGCCTCCATCACCTTCCAGAACTATTTCCGGATGTACGAAAAGCTGGCGGGGATGACCGGCACCGCCGACACCGAGGCCGCCGAGTTCAAAAAGATCTACAACCTGGATGTGATGGTGATCCCCACCCATCACCCCATGATCCGGATCGACTACCCCGATGCCATCTACAAGACCCTGGCCGCCAAGTACCGGGCCATCGTCCGGGAGATCAAGGAGCTGCACGAGAAGGGGCAGCCGGTGCTGGTGGGCACCATCAATATCGATGTTTCCGAAAAAATTTCGGCCATGCTCAAGAAGCAGAAAATTCCCCACGCGGTCCTCAACGCCAAGCAGCACGATAAAGAGGCGGAGATTGTCGCCGATGCCGGCCAGCGGGGGAAGGTGACCATCGCCACCAACATGGCGGGCCGGGGTACCGATATCAAGCTGGGTGAGGGGGTGGCCGAGTTGGGCGGCCTCCATATCCTGGGCACCGGCCGGCACGAGTCGCGGCGGATCGACAACCAGTTGCGGGGCCGTTCCGGTCGCCAGGGCGACCCTGGCTCCTCGCGCTTCTTCCTCTCCCTGGAAGATGATCTGCTGCGGATTTTCGGTTCCGAACGGATCTCCGGGATCATGGATCGGCTGGGGATGGAGGAGGACGAGCCCATCGAACACAACATGATCAGCAAGGCGATCGAGAACGCCCAGCGCAAGGTGGAGGGGCACAACTTCGAAATCCGTAAGCACCTGCTGGAATATGATGACGTGATGAACAAGCAGCGCGAGGTGATTTACAGCCAGCGTCGCGAGGTGCTATCCAGCACCGACCTCAAGGAGGTGGTCTGGGAGATGGTTGAGGATCTGGTCCAGGGCCTGGTGGCCGAATTCGCCGACGAGAAGGTGCTCTCGGCGGATTGGGACTGGAACGGGCTTAACGAGCGCTGCACCATCCTCTTCGGTTTCGCCCCGGAGTGGGATGAGGAGGCCCGGGCCGATCTCAACGCCGAGCAGTTGACCGACCGCCTGCGGCAACTGCTCACCCAGCGCTATGAAGAGCGGGAGGCCCAGGTGGGGACGGAGAATATGCGCCAGCTGGAGCGGATCATCCTCTTACAGATGGTGGACAGCCACTGGAAGGAGCATCTGCTCAACATGGATCACCTCAAGGAGGGGATCGGCCTGCGGGGCTATGGGCAGAAAAACCCGCTGATCGAGTACAAGCGGGAAGGTTTTCAAATGTTTATGGAGATGATCGACCGGATGCGGGAGCAGACGGTCAGCACCCTCTTCCGGGTCCGCCTGGTGCGGGATGACGAGGTGGAGGCGATGGAAGCCCAGCAGCGCAACCGCCGTCCGCCCATGCAGTTGAGTCGGGAGGAGGCCGGGGCGCCGCGCCAGCCCACGGTGAACCGGCCCGAGGACAAGGTGGGGCGTAACGCTCCCTGCCCCTGCGGCAGCGGTAAAAAATACAAACGGTGCTGTGGCCGGCAGTAAATGATCTGATAAGAGGTGTGACCATGCTTGAGGTGCGGGGATTTCGGGCAGCGGCGGTAAAGTCGGGGATTCGGGGCAAGGATCGGCTTGATCTGGGTTTGATCGTCAGTGAGCGGCCGGCCGCCGCCGCCGGAGTCTTTACCACCAACACGGTCAAGGCGGCCCCGGTGCTGCTGGGGATGGAACGTCTCCGGAGCGGTCGGGCCCAGGCGATTCTGGTCAATTCCGGGATCGCCAACGCCTGCACCGGCGAGGAGGGGATGCGCGGCGCCCGCCTTTGTGGGGCGATGGCCGCCGACGCCCTGGGGATCGCTGAGGAACTGGTCCAGCTCTCCTCCACCGGGGTGATCGGCATGCAGCTTGATGTCGAATGTTTTCGCCTCGGCATCCCCCGCCTGGCCGCCGCCTTGGCCCCCGATGGTCTGGAGGCGGTGGGGCGGGCGATCATGACCACCGATACCGCGCCCAAGAGCGCGGTCCGGACCTTCGAGCTCGACGGGGTGGAGGTGCGGATCGCCGGCCTGGCCAAGGGAGCCGGGATGATCATGCCCAACATGGCCACCATGCTCTGCTTCATCCTCACCGATGCCGCCGTCGATCCGGCCCTGCTGCGGCGGATGCTGCGCCGGGCGGTCGAGACCTCCTTCAACCGGATCACCATCGATGGCGATACCAGCACCAACGACACCGTCCTGCTGCTGGCCAATGGCAGCTCAGGAGCGCCCCCCCTGGTGGAGGGTTCCCCCGTGCAACTGCTCTTTGAGGAGCAGTTGCACGCCCTCTGCCTGGATCTGGCCCGCCAGGTGGTGCGGGACGGTGAGGGGGCCAGCAAGCTGGTGACCATCCGGGTGGATGGGGCGGTCGATGGGGCCCAGGCCCGCCAGGCGGCCCGGACCATTGCCAACTCCAACCTGGTCAAGACCGCCTTCTTCGGCGAGGATGCCAACTGGGGCCGGATCATCGCCGCCCTGGGTCGTTCCGGGGCCACGTTCGACCAGAACGCGGTGAGTATCGCCTTCGACGATGTGGTGATGGTCAAGGGTGGGGTGGGGCAGGGGGCCGAGGTCGAGGCCCGGGCCACCGCGGTCCTGAAACAGCCGGAGTTCACGGTCACCGTCGATCTGCGGGCCGGTTCCGCCGCCGCCGATTACCTCACCTGCGATTTTTCCATCGATTACGTGAAGATTAACGCCGACTACCGCACTTGAAAAAGGGCTGTCTGGCCGAATAATCAGTCGTTGTATTTATCGTAGCAGGCCAGCAGAAACTCCTTTTCGGCGGCGACCAGGACCTCTTTGGCCTCGGCGGCGTCCTTGGCGATCTGGGCCGCCAGTTCGGCGGGGCTGTTGAATTTCCGTTCTCCGCGCAGGTGCTTGAGCAGGTTGATCTTGATCGGTTTGCCGTAGATATCCTGGTTGAAATCGAAGATATGGGTTTCCGCCGAGAGCTGCCCTTCGGCGAAGGTGGGGTTGTAACCGATGTTCAGCACCCCGCCGTAACATTTGCCGTTGTAAACCACCTGGGTGACGTAAACCCCGTGTTTGGGGCAGAGATCGTTTTCGTTGATGCTCAGGTTGGCGGTGGGGAAACCCAGGATGCTGCCCCCCCGCTTCTTGCCCATCTGCACCACCCCCCGCAACTGGTAGAAGCGGCCCAGCAGCTTGGTAACCGCCTCCATCCGGCCCGCCGCCACCAGCTCCCGCACCTTGCTGCTGCTCACCACCATGTCATCCACGGTGTAGGCCTCGATCACCCGGACCGTAAACCCCTTCTCCCGCCCCTGGGCCTTGAGGAATTCGGTGTCGCCCCGGCGGCCTTTGCCGAAGGCGTAGTCGTAGCCCACCACCAGCTCCCGCACCCCCAGGGTTTTGAGCAGGATCTCATCCACGAAACTTTCCGCCGCCATGGCCGCAAACTCGCGGGTGAAGGGCAGCACCAGCAGTTGATCCACCCCGGCCTGGGCGATCAGCTCCGCTTTCTGTTCATAGGTGGAGATCAGCTTGATGCCCCGTTCCGGACAGATCACTTGCAAGGGATGGGGGTCGAAGGTGATGGCCACGGCGGTGCCATGGTGCTGGTGGGCCAGACGCCGCACGGCGTCGAAGAGCTGCTGGTGGCCCAAATGGACCCCGTCGAAGTTGCCGATGGTAACGCAGGCGTGGGGAAAGGGGGCGCTGATTTGATCCAGACGGGTGTGAATTTCCATTATATTCCAGCTCTCTGTGGGATTGATTAATAAAAAAACGTAACCCCCGCCGGCAAATTGTCTTGACAACAGCGGCGGGAAGTCTATATTATCGCCTCTTCAAACACGGGGCCGAAGTGGCGGAACTGGTAGACGCGCTAGGTTCAGGGTCTAGTGGGGGTTTCCCCGTGGGAGTTCGAGTCTCCCCTTCGGCACCAGGTTAAACATCAGAAGCGTAATCCTTTCGGGGGTTACGCTTTTTTTGTTTGGCGACCGGGAATTTGGCCCCGTCATTGCCCGCCCTGGTGCGAAAGTGCCCGTTTTCTACAGAGCTTTCCGGGAAAAGTCAAGCGCCACTCCCGGCGCTTCCCGATATTTAGGGGTTGAATCATTGGGGGAAATCAGGCAAACTAGTGAGTCAACCTTTGGTCAACGCCCCAGATTCCACTTACCAGCAAAGAGGATTGTTTTATGGCATGGGATAATCAGCAGCCCCCTTGGGGGCAGCGTAAAGGAGGCCAGTCGCCGGAAGAGCAGTTGGCGGCCATGGTCAAGAAGATCAAAAGTTTTTTTGAAGGCGGAGGCTCGGGCAGCGGTGGTGGCAGCCAGCGTTCCGATGAGCCCGGCGGCGACGGGATCAAAGCCGGCAGCATCGCCATGGTGGTCGGAGTGGTGCTGGTCGGTTTTCTGCTCTTCTCCTCCTTCTACACCATCCGCCCCGGCGAACAGGGCGTGGTACTGCGGCTGGGCAAATACAACAAGACCACCATGCCGGGACTTAACTACAAGATTCCCCTGGCCGACGTGGTTCACAAGGTGGACATGGAGTCGGTCCGGAAGGAGCAGTTCGGCTTCCGTTCGCGGACGGTGGCCGACCGCACCCAGTATCAGAAGCAGGGTTACACCCAGGAATCGCTGATGCTGACCAGTGATCGTAACGTGATCGACATGGAGTGGGTGGTCCAGTACCGAGTGGACGAGCCCTACCACTTTCTCTTCCGGATTCGGGATGTGCCCCAGGCGGTTCGTGACGTCAGCGAGATGACCCTGCGCCGGCTGGTGGGTAATATGGATTTCGACGCGGTTCTCGATGGCCGGGCCATCCTGGCCGACGCCATGGCCCGTGAACTCCAGGAAACCCTCAATCGTTACGAAAGCGGGGTTCGGATCATCACCGTGCAGTTGCAGGATGTTAACCCTCCGGAGCCGGTCAAGCCCGCCTTCAACGAGGTCAACGAGGCCGATCAGGATATGAAGCGGCTGATCAACGAGGCCGAGGAGATTTACAACCGGGAAGTGCCTCGAGCCCGCGGTGATGCCCGCAAGACGGTGGAAGAGGCCCACGGTTACGCCACCGAACGGGTCAACCTGGCCCAGGGTGAAACCAGCCGTTTTCTGGCCCTGTTGGAGGAGTATCGGGGCGCCAAAGATGTCACCAGGCAGCGGCTCTATCTTGAAACCATGCAGCGGGTGCTGCCGGGAGTCAATGAGGTGGTGGTGATCGACAAGGAGCAGAAGTCGTTGTTACCCCTGCTGAACCTGGGCGCCACCGGCAAGAAGTAAACCAAGCAAAATTGCAAAACAACCCCCCGCGGAGGTTTTTGTTGTGAAAAATATCGTACGCACATTATTGCTCGTTCTGATCGCCGGCTTGGGCCTGGTGGTGGCCAACGGGGTCTATGTCCTGCCGGAGGACCGCCAGGCGGTGGTCACCCAGTTCGGCCGGCCGGTGGGAGAGCCGGTGACCGAGGCTGGCCTCAAGTTCAAGACCCCCTTTATTCAGGATGTCACCTTTTTCGATAAGCGGATTCAGATCTGGGACGGCGACCCCAACCAGATCCCCACCCGGGACAAAACCTTTGTCCATATCGACGCCACCGCCCGCTGGCGGATCGTCGATCCCCTGCGCTTCATGCAGTCGCTCCATGACGTTAACCGGGCCCAGGGGGTTTTGGACGCGATCATCGACGGTACCATTCGCGACTTTGTCAACCAGAACAATCTGGTGGAGTTTATTCGTAGCTCCGACTGGCAGCCCCAGGCGATGCGGGTCAGCATGCTGGAGCCCGACGAGATCGAGCATGTCGCTTTGGGCCGGGATGTGATCTCCAACATGATCCATGCCCGGGCCGCCGAGGTGGTGGAGCAGTACGGCATTGAACTGGTGGATGTGATGCTGCGCCGGGTCAACTATATCGATTCCGTGCAGCGCCGGGTCTTTGATCGGATGATCTCGGAGCGGAAGAGGATCGCCGCCGACCTGCGTTCCCGCGGCGAGGGCAACAAGTCGGAGATTCTGGGTAAGATGGAGCGCGATCTTTTGGAGATTCGCTCCGGGGCCACCAAGGAAGCCCTCACCCTGATGGGTAAGGCCGATGCCCAGGCCGCCCGGATCTACTCCGAGGCCTACGGTCGGGATCCCGATTTCTACACCTTTCACAAAACCCTGGAAACCTACCGGGCAACCCTGGGGGGCAACACCCGCCTGGTGTTGACCACCGATTCGCCCCTTTATCGCTATCTGGAAAATATCAAATAGTTAACCGGGAGCAGCCGCGCCGCCACCCGGGCGCGGCTGCTCCTCCTACTTGAGGAGCTCGATCAGCTCCCGGGTGGCGCCCGCCATGTCGTCGGCTCCGGTGATGGCGGTGACCACCGCCGGCCGGCGAACTCCGGCAGCCCGCAGCTCCGGCAGATGGTGCTTTTTGATCCCGCCCATCACCGTGAAGGGCAGGGTGGAGTGGCGGGAAAAGCGGGCGATCGCCTCGATCCCCAAAAACTCCTTGAGCCCCTCCTTGGTGCCGGTGGTAAAAAGCGGGCCGATATTGTAGTAGGAGGCGCCGCGGGCGGCGGCGCTGGCGGCCTGTTCTTCGGTGTTGCAGGAGACCCCGATCAGCAGTTGGGGGGCGAACCGGCGCACCTCTTCGGCGGGCAGATCGTCGTTGCCCAGATGGACCCCGTCGGCGCCGCTGAGCAGGGCGATATCCAGCCGGTCGTTGACGATGAACAGGGCTCCGGCTTCCCGGGTAGCCCGGCGGAAGGCGTGGGCTTTGGCCAGCAGGGCCCGGCCGCCGGACTCCTTGTCCCGCAGTTGGACGATTTTAGCGCCGCCGGCCAGCACCGCCGCCAGCCACTCCAGGTCGCTGCGTCCCCTGGCCAGCTTCTCGCAGGAAACCGGGTAGAGGCTGACCTCTTCGTTAAATTTCCTTAATCGTTCTTGATGACTATCCGTCATTCCCTGGCTCCGCCCCTTGATTAAGTTTCTTGAAAATACTCGGCGTTGGCGGTAGATTATCCGATTCGGTTTGAAACCACATCAGATTTTCCGGCCGCCAGGGCCGCTGAACCATAAGGAGTACCCGGCCATGCCTCACAACTATTATACCGGTGAAAAAGTAGAACTGAAGATCAACGGCCAACTCCATGAGCTGCCGGTGGTGGTCGGCACCGAGGGGGAAAAGGCGATCGATATCCGCACTCTGCGGGCCAGTACCGGCTATATCGCCCTGGATAACGGTTATGCCAATACCGGCTCCTGTATCAGCAACATCACCTACCTGGACGGCGAGAAGGGTATTCTCAGCTATCGCGGTTACGACATTGCCGATCTGGCGGAAAACTGCACCTTCGTCGAGGTGGCCTACCTGCTGGATCACGGCTCCCTGCCCACCCGCGACGAGTTGAGCCAGTTCAGCCAGATGCTCAACGACTTCGCGATGATCCACGAGGATATGCTCCGCTTTTTCGACGGCTATCCGGCCAAAAGTCCGCCCATGGCCATCCTCTCATCCATGGTCAACTCCCTGTGCAGCTTTTATCCCGAGATGACGGATAATCCGCTGGAAAATATCGACAAGATGTCGGCCCGCCTGGTCTCCAAGGTGCGGACCATTGCCGCCTTCTCCTACAAGAAGTCCATGGGCCACCCCCTGGTTTATCCGCGCCACGACCTCTCCTACTGCGCCAACTTTTTAAACATGATGTTCGACTCGCCGGTCAAGCCCTACGAGATCAACCACAAGGTGGTGGCGGCGCTCAATAAATTGTTGATTTTGCACGGCGATCATGAGCAGAACTGCTCCACCTCCACGGTGCGGATGGTGGGCAGCGCCCGGGTCAACCTCTACGCTTCGGTTTCCGCCGGGATCAGCGCCCTCTGGGGCCCGCTCCATGGCGGGGCCAACGAGGCGGTAATGGAGATGCTGGAGAGCATCCACCAGGGTGGCGGTAATTACCGCCAGTTCGTCGAGCGGGCCAAGGACCCCAAGGACCCCTTCCGCCTGGTGGGCTTCGGTCACCGGGTTTACAAGACCTTCGATCCCCGTTGCCGGATCATCAAGCAGGCCTGCGACGAGGTGCTGGATGACCTCAAGGTGGTGGATCCCCTGCTTGATATCGCCAAGGAGCTGGAGGAGGTGGCCCTCAGGGATGACTATTTCATCGAGCGCAGCCTCTATCCCAACGTTGATTTTTATTCCGGGATCATCTACCGGGCCATCGGGATCCCCACCAACATGTTCACGGTGATGTTCGCCCTGGGCAGGCTGCCCGGCTGGATCGCCCACTGGAAGGAGATGTGGGACGATCCGGGCTGGCGGATCAGCCGGCCTCGCCAGATCTACGTGGGGCCCCTCAGTCGTCCTTTCGTGCCCATGGATCAGCGCGGATAGTGATATTGCCTTGACGTGACCGGGGATTGCGTGGTTAAGATGCCGGGCTGGGCCGTCTATTTTACTACTTGATCATTATTAAGGAATTGGCATGCGTACCGACATTGTCCACATCGGCGCCGGAGAGTTGACCTACGAAATCCGTAATATCGTCAACGTCGGCGAAAAACTGCAGAAATTGGGGATCAAGACCTACTGGGAGAATATCGGCGACCCGGTGGCCAAAGGGGAAGAGATTCCCCTCTGGCTGAAAAAGCTGGTGGCCGAGTGCGCCATGGAGAACGCCTCCTACGGCTACAGCCCCACCCGCGGCATTCTGACCACCCGCGAATTTCTGGCCGCCGAGGTCAACCGCCGGGGCGGGGTCCAGATCGGGCCCGACGACATTCTCTTCTTCAACGGCCTGGGCGATGCCATCAGCAAGATTTACGGGATGCTGCGCCGCAACGCCCGAGTGGTGGTCTCTTCGCCCAGCTACACCACCCACTCCTCGGCCGAGGCGGCCCATGCCGGTGATCGGCCGGTGAGCTACCGGCTCGATCCGCGCAACAACTGGTTTCCCGATCTGGAAGATCTGGAGAACCGGATCAAGTACAATCCGGCGGTGGCCGGGATCCTGATGATCAACCCCGACAACCCCACCGGAGCGGTCTACCCCGAGGATACCCTGCGGGGGATCGTGGCCCTGGCCCGCAAGTATGATCTCTTTATCATCTGCGACGAGGTTTATCATCGGATCGTCTATAACGGCCGCAAAACCAAATCGCTGGCCGAGGTGATCGGCGACGTGCCGGCCATTGCCATGCGCGGGATCTCCAAGGAGATGCCCTGGCCCGGCTCCCGCTGCGGCTGGATCGAGGTGTATAACGGCGACAAAGACCCGATGTTCCAGAAGTATGTCGGCTCAATCCTCAACTCCAAGATGGTCGAGGTCTGCTCCACCACCTTGCCGCAGATGGTGCTGCCGGCCATCCTCACCCATCCCCAGTACAACGCCTACCTGGCCGAGCGGGTGGGGCGTTACGAGCGGGCCTCCAATATCGCTTACGATACCCTGAAGGAGGTGGAGGGCCTGATCGTCAACCGCACCGACGGCGCCTTCTACATGAGCGTGGCCTTCGAGCCCGGGATTCTCAACCACCGCCAGACCCTGCCCATCGAAAACAACGAGGTGCGGGAGCATGTGGAGCAGTTGGTGGCCCAGCCGGGCACCTCGCCGGACAAGCGCTTTGTTTATTACCTGCTGGGTTCCACCGGCATCTGTGTGGTGCCGCTGAGCTCTTTCGCCACCGAGCTGCAGGGCTTCCGCACCACCCTGCTGGAGCGCGACGAGGAGCGGTTCCGCAAGATCTGCGGTACCATGGCCGACGCCATCCGGCGGTATCTTGCCTCCTAAACCCCGCGTTGTCAGGGCCAGGCCGGCTGTGATACTATTGGCGGCATGGATGCCGTTGCCGCCAAAGCCGCCGGGCAAGTAGTCTTCCACGCCGAGGGATTGAGCAAAACCTACCGGATGGGCGAGGTCGAGGTGAAGGCCCTGGACGGGGTCGATCTCGATCTTTATCAGGGTGAATTTGTGGTCCTGCTGGGCCCTTCCGGCAGCGGCAAATCCACCCTGCTCAATATCCTGGGCGGGCTTGATTTCGCCACCGCCGGCACCGTCCTTTGCGGCGAGCACAACCTCACCGCCGCCTCGGAAGCCGAACTCACCGCCTTCCGCCGCCATCAGGTCGGCTTCGTTTTCCAGTTCTACAATCTGATCCCCAGCCTCACCGCCCGCGAAAATATCGCCATCGTCACCGAAATCGCCGAGAAACCCATGACCCCGGAAGAGGCCCTGGCCCTGGTAGGTCTGGGCCAGCGGCTGGACCACTTCCCGGCCCAGCTCTCGGGCGGCGAGCAGCAGCGGGTGGCCATCGCCCGGGCCATCGCCAAGCGCCCCCAGGTGCTGCTTTGCGACGAACCCACCGGCGCGCTGGATTCCCAGACCGGGGTGCTGGTGCTGGAGGTGCTGGAGCGGATCAACCGCGAGGTGGGCACCACCACCGTGGTGATCACCCATAACGCCGATATCGCCCGGATGGCCCACCGGGTGATCCAGTTGCGGGACGGCAAAATCGGCGAGATCGCCATAAACCAGCAGCGGGTGCCGGCCCGGGAGCTGCAGTGGTGAGCTTTAGCCCCGGCGGGGTGAACCGATGAAGGCCCTGCACTGGAAGCTGCTGCGCGAGCTTTGGCGGATGCGGGGCCAGGGGCTGGCCATCGCGGTGGTGATCGCCGGCGGAGTGGCCACCCTGCTGATGTCGCTGACCTCGCTGGATTCGCTGCACCAGAGCCGGGAGGGCTTCTACCGCGATTACCATTTCGCCGAGCTTTTTGCCGGACTCAAGAGGGCGCCCCAGGAGCTGGCAACCCGGATCGCCGCTCTGGACGGGGTGCAAACCCTGGAAACCCGGGTTATCGCCGCCGCCACCCTTATGGTGCCGGAGTTTGCCGATCAGATCAGCGCCCTGCTGGTCTCCCTGCCCGACGGGGAAAACTCCGAACTGAACCGCCTCTTTATCCGCCAGGGCCGGCTGCCCGAGGCCCACCGCCCCGAAGCGGTGGTCAGCGACGCCTTTGCCGAAGCCCACGGCCTGCAACCGGGCGACCGGCTGGCGGCGGTACTCAACGGTCGCTTGCAGCAGCTTACCATCAGCGGCATCGGCGGCAGCCCCGAGCATATCTACCAGCTCAAGGCCGGCGAGATCTTCCCCGATAATCTGCGTTACGGCATTCTCTGGCTCAACCGTTCACAACTGGCCGCCGCCTACGATCTGGACGGGGCCTTCAACAGCCTCTCCCTCACCCTGGCCCGCGGGGCGGTGGCGGCCGAGGTGATCGCCGCCCTGGATCGGCTGCTGGAACCCTACGGCGGCACCGGGGCCATTCAACGGGCCGACCAGCAGTCCCACGCCTACCTGGAGGCGGAATTCGAGCAGTTGGCCACCATGGCCCGGATCTTTCCGGTCATCTTCCTGGGGGTGGCCGCCTTCCTGCTCAACGTGGTCATGGCCCGGCTGATCGCCACCCAGCGGGAACAGATTGCCATCCTGAAGGCCTTTGGCTACAGCAACCGGGCGGTGGGGGTCCATTACGGCCAACTGGTGCTGCTGCTCTGCGCCGGCGGCCTGCTGCTGGGGCTTATCGGCGGTTATCTGATCGGCGAGGCCCTGGCCGGGATCTATGCCGACTACTTCCGTTTCCCGACCCTCGATTACCGGCTGGGCGGCCAGGTGATCGTCATCGCGGTGCTGGTGACCCTGGCCGCCGCCCTGGCCGGCACCTTCGGGGCCCTGCGGCGGGCCATGCGGCTGCCGCCCGCCGAGGCGATGCGGCCGGAGCCGCCGGGGGAGTACCGGCCCACCGTGGTGGAGCGGCTGGGGTTGCAGCAGCGGCTGGGCCAGCCCTCGCGGATGATCCTGCGCCACCTGGAACGCCGCCCCTTCAAGGCTCTGCTGGCGGTGATCGGCATTGCCATGACCTGCGCCATCCTGATGGTCGGCAACCTTTACGACGCCGTCGACCATATCATGAATGTCCAGTTCGGCCTGGCCCAGCGCTACGACCTGGCGGTCACTCTCCATGAGCCCGGCCCCCGCCGGGTGCTGCACGAGCTGGAATCCCTGGAGGGAGTCACCCTGGTCGAGGGCCGGCGGACGGTGCCGGTGCGGTTGCGCCACCAACATCGCAGCCACCGCACCGCCCTGTTCGGGCTCACCCCCGGGGCCGAACTGAGCCGGGTGCTGGATACCCGCCAGGAGCCCATGGTTCCGCCCACCGCCGGCCTCTTCCTCACCGATTACCTGGCCGAGATGCTCAACCTTGGGCCCGGCGATACCGTGACGGTGGAGAGCCTGATCGGCCGCCGCCAGGTGCTGGAGCTGCCGGTGAGCGGCCTGGTCACCGAGTATGTCGGGGTGGCGGCCTATATGGAGCTGGACGCCCTTAACCGGGCCCTGGGCGACGGGGAGGTGATCGACGGGGCCTATCTGGCGGTGGCGGCGGCCAACCGGGAACAGGTGGCGGCCCGCCTGGGCGAAAGCCCGGTGGTGGCGGGAGTGGCCCGCCGCCTGGCGGCCATGGAGAGCTACCAGGAGACGATGGATGAGACGATGCTGGTCTTCAGCTTTGTCAGCACCCTGCTGGCGGCCAGCATCGCCTTCGGGGTGGTCTATAATTCGGCCCGCATCGCGCTTTCCGAGCGGGGCCGGGAGCTGGCCTCGCTGCGGGTTCTGGGCTTGACCCGCGACGAGACCGACTATATTCTGCTGGGGGAACTGGCGCTGCTGACCATCCTGGCCATCCCCCTGGGCTGGCTGATCGGTACCGGTCTGAGCTGGTACCTGGCCCTGGGGATGCGCTCCGAACTCTACCGGATACCCATGGTCCTGGAGCCCTCCACCTTCGCCTTTGCCGCCCTGGTGGTGGCGATCTCAGCGGTGATTTCTGGTCTGCTGGTGCGGCGCAATCTGCATCGCCTCGACCTGGTGGAAGCCCTTAAGGCGCACGATTAAGGAGAGAACGATGGCTCAATTTTTCCGCCGCCACCTGGCCAAAATCCTGCTGGCCGCCGGCCTGCTGCTTCTGCTGCTGATCGCCCTGCGGCCCACGCCGCTGCTGGTGGATAGTGAAACGGTGGATATTGGGCCGGTGGTCCGAACCATCGAGGAGGAGGGCAAAACCCGGGTGGCGGCCCGCTTTCTGCTTTCGGCTCCGCTGGCGGCCGAGGCCCGGCGCATTACCCACGCCCCGGGCGATCCGGTGGCGGCGGGGGAGACGGTGGCGGTACTGGATGCCCTGGCGGCCCCGGCCCTGGATGCTCGGGAGATCGCCGCCGCCCGGGCTAGGGTGGAAGGGGCCGCCGCCGCTCTGGAGGCCACGGAAAGGGAGCGCCAGGCCCTGGCGGCCGGGGCGAAACTGGCGGCCGAGGAGCTGAAGCGCAGCCGCCAATTGGCCGATTCCGGGCTGATCGCGGCCAGCGAACTGGATGCGGCGACGGCCGAGGCCGAACGCAGCGCCGCCCTGGAACGCTCGGCCGCCCACCGGGTCCGGGTGGCCCGTTACGAGCTGGAGGCGGCCCGCACCGTTTTGGCCTATGCCGGCGAGCGCGACGCCGCCGCCGGCCGGGTGGAGATCAAAAGCCCGGTGGAGGGGGTGGTGCTGCGGCGCTATTTTGAAAGCGCCCGGGTGGTGACCCCCGGCGAGCCGATCATTGAGATCGCCGATCCCGCCTCTTTGGAGATTGAGGCCGATCTGCTCTCGGCCGATGCCGTCCGCCTGGAGCCAGGGATGCGGGTGCTGCTGGAGCGCTGGGGCGCCGATGACCCCCTGGAAGGGCGGGTCCGCCTAATCGAGCCGGGGGGCTTTACCCGGGTTTCCGCCCTGGGGGTGGAGGAGCAGCGGGTTCTGGTGATTGTCGATCTGATTTCGCCCCGCGAGCAGTGGCAGCGGTTGGGGGATGCCTACCGGGTTAATGCCCGTTTTATTCTCTGGGAGGCGGCCGAGATAATCCGGGTCCCGGCCGGAGCCCTGTTTCGGCATCGTCCTCCAGGGGGTGAACAGGCGAATCGGGAAGCGCCGCCGGCTTGGGCGGTGTTCGTGCTGGTAAACGGCCGCGCCCGCCTGCGCCCGGTCCAGATCGGCGAACGGGGCGGCCGCTACGCCCAGGTGTTGGCCGGCCTGGACCCCGGCGAAACGGTGATCATCCACCCGCCCCGCGACCTGGAAGAGGGCGACCGGGTCCGCCGCCGGGGAGGCGGCTGATGGGCGATAACCTGGTTTATCTGCGCTATCACTGGTTTGATCGGCAGATTCGCCAGGGTAGATTCCCCAACGCTCCGGCTTTGGTCGCCGAGTTTGAAATCTCCGAACGCACCGCCCAGCGAACCATCGAGGCGCTACGCCGCGATTTCGATGCCCCCCTGGAGTATCACCCCGGCCGTCGCGGCTTTTACTACAGCGACGACAGCTTCCACCTGCCGCCGGTCTGGCTTAACCAGCAGGAGATCTTCGCCGTTCTGCTGGCCAAAAACCTGCTCTCCTGCTGTGCCGACGGCCTGATCAGCCAGGACATCGACTCGCTGAACCGCAAGCTGTTGCGGCAGATCAAGGTCCGGGGCCTGGAGCCGGACCGGTTCGATGAACTGTTCTCCGCCACCTGGCAGGGCTACGCCCCGGCCCAGGCCGAAGTGTTCCGGCTGGCCGCCCAGGCCCTGGTCGAACGGCGCCGGTTCTCTTTCACCTACACCTCTCCCCAAGGCGAAAACAACTCCCACCCCCGCCAGGTGGAGCCCCACCACCTCCAGTATTATATGGGCACCTGGGTGCTGCTGGCCTGGTGCCCCCTGCGCCGCGACTGGCGCAAATTCCTGCTGGCTCGGATGGACAAGCCGGAACTGATCGACACCCCCTTCACCCCCCGTCCCCGCCAAGAGTGGCTGCCCCAACTGGAGGGCGCCTTCGGCATCTTCCAAGGCAAGGAAGTGGAGATGGCGGTGGTCCGCTTCACCCCCGAGTGGGCCCGCCGGGTAAAAGAGCAGGTCTGGCACCCCGACCAGCGCCTGGACCCCACCCCCGACGGCGGCCTGCTGCTGACCCTGCCGGTGGCCGACCTCCGCGAGATCAAACTGCGCCTGCTGCAATTCGGCGCCGAAGCCGAAGTGCTGCAACCCCCGGCCCTGCGTGCGGAAATTCAACGCGAAGCTGCGGCCATGGTCCGGCTTTATCGGACGGAAAAGAAATTTTAAAAAATATTATCCCCCGACACTGGTTGTCAGGGCAGTTATGGTATGAATGGCCGTGAAGGACATGGATAAGGAGGTTATCACAACTTGTGATGACCTCAAGCCGTTGAAATTTGCCGGGGGCCTAATGTTTTGAAATGGCACAAGGAGATGGCGGGATGGACAAGGAGGAACGGGGAGAAAGAGCCTTGGCGATAAGGAGTTCGGAGGGCGCCGGGTGCGGCCCGTCCGCCATGACGGCGAGTGGTGGTTCGCGATGGAGGATGTGGCTGCGGTCCTGACCGAGGGGCCGGACCCGGCCGACGCCTGGCAGCAGCTGAAGGAGCAGGAGCTGGCGGCCTGCGGCACTGATTTGTCGGAACTGTGCCGATGGCTGGAAATGGAACCCGTGACTGTGACATCCGCTCACGGGCTCAAAGTGGAAGCCGCTACTCTGGAGGGAATTTTGCGCATCGTCCAGGCCATTTTTTCGCCCAAGGCGGAAATTTTCAAGCGCTGGCTGGCAAGGGTGGCAGCGGAACCGGTAGCCCCGCGTGGTTATCGGACTAACCTCGACACGGTTTTTGCCCTGTTGGAAGATACAGCGACCGCCTTGATTGCTAATCGGCTGGATGACCAGGGCAACGCACAGGGAAGGGATAGCGGTGATGCCGCCCGGAAAGCAGCGCGGATTGCCGGGAAGGTAAGGGAACGATTGCAAGAGGACTTAGGCGAAAAAATAGAGACGGTGAAGGAAGTTATCAGTTAACAAGAGGCGCCACATGAGTGACGGAGATTTAATGAAATTGGCTCGTCCGGGCCAAACATTACGGAATCACCTTAAAGAGGTGGCCAGTTTGGCGAGGGATTTTGCCTCCGGTTTTCAGGGCGGCGACGAGGCCTGGTGGGCCGGGATGGTGCACGATCTTGGCAAATGCCGCCCGGAGTTTCAGGAATATCTGCTGGGGCGGCGCGATGGCGGGCCGGAGACCCACCATGCCCCGTACGGCGCGACCCTGGCTTTTCAGCGTGACTGGTTCGCCGCAGCCTTCGCCGTTGCCGGACACCATGCCGGCTTGCACAACCTGCATCAACTGCAAGGCATGGTTGATGATCCTGGATACCGCACAAGAGAGCGCCTTCCCGCACTGGAACAGTGGTTTATGGGGCAGTTTGGTGCTGTCCCGAACGGGGTGTTGTCGCCTGGTTTCCTCAATAATGAATCTCTTGCCCTGGAATATTACACCCGGATGATCTTCTCCTGTCTGGTTGACGCTGACCGGTTGGATGCGGGTCAGCACGGGGCTGGCCAGGGGAGGAAGGTTCAGCGGCTTGCCGATGTGGTTGATCTCCTCATCGAGCGGGTGACCAGGGAACGTCAGGGCAAATCCAGAGAAGGAGAGGTTAACGTCCTTCGCCACTCCGTTTTCGACCAGTGCCTGGCAGCGGCTAAGTGGGAACGGGGCTTCTTTGCGCTTACTGTGCCCACCGGCGGCGGCAAGACTCTGGCCAGCATGGCCTTTGCCCTTGCGCACGCCAAGCGATACGGCCTTGACCGGATAATCGTGGTCATCCCGTATCTGTCCATCATTGAACAGAACGCAGCCGAGTATCGCCGCATTCTCGATCCCGACAATCTCGGCCTGGTGGTGGAGCATCACTCTTCGGCAGCGGAGCGCGCCGACGATAATGGGGAAGGCGCGGATGAGCTCTCTCGGGCCGCCGACAACTGGGACGCGCCGCTCATCGTTACTACCTCGGTGCAATTCGTCGAGTCGCTGTTCGCCGCCGCCCCCGGCCGTTGCCGCAAGTTGCACAATATTGTGAATTCCCTGGTCATTTTCGATGAGGTGCAGACCCTGCCCGCCCATCTGCTGAATCCCCTGCTCAGTGTCTTGAAGGAACTGCGCCGTAACTACCTCGCAAGTTTTCTTTTCATGACCGCTACCCAGCCAGCCTTCCGGCGGGGATTTTCCCTGTCGGAAGGGTTTGAGCCCGGTGAGGTGCGGCAAATCATCCAGGATGCTGCGGGTCTTTTTGCCGCCCTTCAGCGAGTGGATTACCACCCCCCGACGGAAATGGAATGGCCGGATCTGGCCGCTCGCCTTGCCGCCTGCCCGCAGGCCCTCTGCGTGGTCAACGTCCGCCGGCACGCCGGCGAACTCTGGGAGGCTCTGCGGGATGCCGTGCCGTGTGAGGAAAGAGACTCGGTCTTCCATCTCTCTTCGTCCATGTGCGCCGCGCATCGGCTGGCTGTGCTGGGCGACAGCCAGAATCCGCAGTTGGGCAGCGTCCGCCACCGCTTGCGCAACGGCCTTCCCTGCCGGCTTGTAGCAACCCAGGTGGTGGAGGCAGGGGTGGACATCGATTTTCCTGTAGTCTATCGTGCCTTGGGGCCGTTGGATGCCATCGCCCAGGCAGCGGGACGCTGCAACCGGGAAGGCCGCCTGCGCGACGGCCAGGGCCGGCCGATACGGGGCCGGGTCTATCTGTTCAGGCCGAAAGACAGCGGCCTGCCCCCTGGCGTTTACACCACTGCCACCGGGATCAGCGCCGCCATGCTCGGGGAGTGTCTGGATTCGCTGGGCCGGACGCCGGATGTGTTCGGCCGGTATTTTTCACAGCTCTATCAAATGACAGCCACAGACCATAACCGCCGTGGAGAAAGCAGCATCCAGGAAGACCGTAGTCAGTTCCGCTATCGCGAGGTATCCCGAAAGGCGAGAGTGATCGCCGACGAGGGCCAGTCGGTGATCGTGCCCTTTGGTGACTGTACGGGGCGTATTCGGGAGATTCGTAAGCGTAAACGGCCGCCCGGCGAGCCACGATTTGACCGGCGCGATCTGCGGCGGCTTCAGCGCTGTATGGTGAACGCACGCGAGGCAGACTTTGAACGTTTGCGGCATCTTGGTATGATCACGCAGCTTCTGCCCAATCTTGACCTGTTCGTTTTGAACGAGGGATGCTACCATGAGCACCTGGGGCTAGTTCTCAATAACCGTCCAGTGGAGGACTTCATCCTATGAACGACAACACCGTGTCCATTCGCGTCTGGGGCGATTTCGCCTGTTTCACCCGGCCGGAGATGAAGGTCGAACGGGTGAGCTACCCCATCATCACTCCATCGGCGGCTCGGGGAATCTTTGAAGCCGTTTTCTGGGAACCGCAGGTCTTCTACATTATTGACGCGGTCCGGGTGGTGAACAAGGGCCGCTGGGTGAGTTTTAGGCGCAACGAGGTGACGGCCCAAGTGAGTATCAACAGCGCCGGGTCATGGATGAGGGAGCCAAGCAGGTTTTCGCCTATCCAAGCCGGTGGTGGCGCGGCCGATGGTACTCAACGTAATATGCTGGCCCTGGCTGGGGTGGAATACATCCTCACCGCCCAGGTCGGCTTGACCGAACTTGGCCGAGCGGGTCGTCATAACCTGAAGACTTACCGGGATGAGATTGAACGCCGGGCGAAAAAAGGTAAATGCTTTCACCGTCCTGCTCTGGGGGTACGGGAGTTCGCTGCCGATTTCGACTGGGAGCCTGATCCGCAGGCAGCTCTGGAGCGCCGGATTGCAGAAATAAAGCCTGACGGCGACTGGCGGCATGTCTGGCCGGAAGAAGACTTGGGGTTCATGCTCTACGATGTTTTTGATCATCGGCAGCGCGAAGCCGGATTCCGTTGGCTCACCGATGCGGAGCGCCGGGCACTGGCGGCGGCCGTGGTGGATGAAAGTGAGTCGAAGAAGGGGAAGAAAAAGACACCTGCCGCTGCTGTTCCGCGTAGCGAAGGAACTCTGGTCCGGCCCCAGGCCGCCTTTTTTCAGGCTTGCGTCCGGGAAAGCCGGATGGATTGTCACCCGGGCCGGGTCAAGATGATCACCAAACCGGTGGAGGGTGGATATGCTGCTTAGCGCCTTGCACGAATTTGCGCAGGAGCACGCGCTGTTTGACAATGTTCACCTTCAAGAGCGCGATCTTCATTTACTTATCCCGATCAACATGGACGGAGAATTGACGCAAGCCGAATTATTACCGCTTTATTCTCCTGATGCAGCAGGAAGAGAAGTGCTCGGTCAAAAGAAATTCCTTCCAAGGTTTCCAGGAGAAAATAATGGTGGGAAGGCATATTTTCTGGCCGAATCTTGTCTGGCAATTTTGGGAGTCGATAAAAAAAACGGAGAAAGTATTTCGTTCCCCCCTCAACGACAAAAGAATCCCGCCAAAACATTTGCCCACTTCTGGGATAGAGTAAATATAGCCCATGACGCTACTAATCTGCCGGAACTGTTGGCATTGTTGCGATTCAAGGAGAGATACCTTTATATAGAAGACGAAATACTTAAGCATAGGCTTCCGTTCATTGAGGTTCGCATTTCTCCCCGGAGAGGAGAACCAGAGGTTGGTGCAAAAGTAACAAGCGGCAGCTGGGAGAGGCTTGCGCAACTGACGCTCTCTTTTCAAGTCGATGGTTATCCTGTTTTCGACGGCAGGAATCACGATAACCCACTGGTGGCGTATTGGAGACAAATCTATACAAAGGAGGCATTCTCTGAAGATGAGATTGAGAACGGCGCTTCTTCTGTACAGACAGGGACATGCCTCGTGTCTGGGGCAACGGATATTGCAATCGCCCGTTCACACAAACCGAAGATTCTTGGCATACCTGGTGTATCCAGTGGTGGATATATTGTTTCCTTTGCCAAAGAGTGCCCGGCTTTTTCATCTTACGGGTTTGAAATGGGAGAAAATGCTCCTGTTTCGGAAGAGACCGCTGCAAGTTATGCGCTGGCGTTGCAGGCGCTTATTGATAACGAAAACACTTCGCTCAAGATAGGCCCTCTCAGAGTTTGCTTCTGGGCTAAAAAATCCAATGCCATCAACAATTCTTTCGCTCAGTTACTCCGTAAACCAGATCCCCTACAGGTGGCTGCCTTCCTGCGATCACCATGGGCAGTTATAGATCGCCACGCGGCAAAACTTGAACAGTTCTATTCCGTTACTCTGTGCGGTAACGCTGGCCGGATTGCGGTGCGCCACTGGATGCAGAGCACGGTGGAGGAGGCCAGGGTGAATTTTGCCCAATGGTTCCGTGACCTCGAAATCACCGATATTCCGCTGCCACCGGTAAAGAAAAAAGGGCGGGGCAAGCGCGGCGGTGATAAGGACACCGTTGTTGACCAAGATGCCGACAAAATGCCGCCTTTCGCCCTCTTCCGGCTTGCCTGCGCCACCGTGCGGGAGGCCAAGGACCTGCGGCCCGAGGTGCCGGCCCAGCTCTACCAGGCAGCTCTGGAAGGCACAGCCCCATCCATCATGCTGATCAAGCCGATCCTGCACCGCTTGGAGGCAGATTTGCAGCGTTACGGCATGAAGACCCTTTTTAATCTATCCCGTTTTGCCCTTTTGAAGCTCATCCTCAACCGCAACAGCAAGGAAGGTGACCCCATGATCGAAGCAAAAGTGTTCGAAACTGAGGACAAGGCCTACAACTGCGGCCGTCTGCTGGCCGTGCTCGCCGAGACCCAGGCCAAGGCCCACGATTACAAGTTGGAAGGCGCCGGGGTGGCGGAACGTTATTTCGGCACAGCCTCGGTGTCGCCGGCTTCGGTATTTCCTCTGCTGTTGCGCCTGAACCGGCATCACCTGGACAAGATCAGAAAGTCAAACAAGTACGGCGGGCACGCCCGCTTCATCGAGGAGAGCATGCAGGCGATTCTTGTCCTGCTCAAACCGGACGCTCAAGGCGCGGCCCCCGAGTTTCCCCGGCATCTGTCCCTGCAGGAGCAGGGCCGCTTCGCTATCGGCTTTTATCAGCAGAAGGCGGAAAATGAGCAGCAAAAACAGGCCGCAAGGGCGGAAAACCAGGGGGCAGCTCATGATGACCAAGGATGAGCATGTCGCCTACTGGCTTACCGAGACGGCCAAAGACATAGCGGTCATGGAAAGCCTGTTTGCAAGCGGCCATTACACCTGGGCACTCTTTGTCGGTCACCTGACTCTGGAAAAAGTGCTGAAGGCGGTATACGCAAGGCGGGTGGATGTCCAGGTTCCGCGTATCCATCATCTTCTGAAGATCGCCAGGGATTGCAAACTGTCGCTTACCGATGACCAGCAGGATTTTCTGCTGGAGGTCACCACCTACAACCTCAAAGCCCGGTATCCGGATTACAAGCAGAGCTTTGCCCGCAAGGCGACTCGCGAGTTCACCGCAACCCGAATCGAACGAATCAAGGAGATGCAGCAATGGCTGAAACAGCAAGCAGAAGCGTGATAGATGAGCAGATTCGGCACTATATCGAAACCTTACTAAAGAATAGAATCGCGGTCTGGCGGCTTTACCTTTTCGGTTCCCGCGCGAAGGGTATGGCGCAGGAGAACAGCGATATCGACCTGGCCGTGTTCTGGGACCGGGACGAGATTGACGGCTTTGACGAGGATGTGGCTCTTATGCGCCTGACCCGCGACGTGGACCTGCGTATCGAGCCGCACTCCTTTTCCCGCAAGGATTTCGATAATCCCGATCCATTCGTGCGGGAGATTCTTGCGACGGGCCAACGCCTTTTGTAGTGACACAGAAGCGCGGACCAGAGCGCCGCGTAAATTGATTTTGCCGTTATCCGTCAACCAACAGCAATGGAGAAGACAACATGAACAGCATCGTAGCCAACCGTCACGACATTCTCGTCCTTTTCGATGTGACTCAGGGCAATCCCAACGGTGACCCTGACGCCGGCAACATGCCACGCATCGAGCCCAACAGCAACCGGGGCATTGTCTCGGATGTCTGCCTGAAACGCAAAATCAGGAATTATATCGAACTGCTAAATCCGGAGCGTAGCACGGACCCGGATCAAGGATATTCAATCCTGGTGAAACAGGGGGCAGTGCTGAATAATGAGATCGACAAAGGTATAAAGGAAGCGACCGAAGGGATGAGAGAGGCTGACAAAACTAAAAAAGCCGAGGCCGCCATGCATTGGCTCTGCCGTGAGTTTTACGATATTCGCACTTTCGGTGCGGTTCTCTCAACCGGTGATGATGTTATGAAAGGATCCGCCTACGGACAGGTGCGTGGGCCGGTGCAGTTCACCTTCGGCCAAAGTTTTCATCCCATCGCCCCGCTGGAAATCACGGTGACCCGCTGCGCGGTGACCAAGGAGGAGGATGCCACCAAAGAACGGACCATGGGCCACAAGCACATCGTTCCCTACGCTCTTTATGCCGCCAAGTGCTATATCTCGCCGCCTTTCGCCAAGCGCACCGGTTTTTCCACCCGCGACCTCGACCTCTTTTTCGAGGCATTAAGCGAGATGTTCACCCACGACCGTTCCGCTGCCCGGGGCGAAATGGTGGTGCGCGGCATCTACGACTTCGAGCATGTGGGCTCCCAGCACCCTAACAACGCCGCGCAGAACGAAAGGGAGGCCCGGCTGGGTTGCTACCACGCCCACAAGCTTTTCGAAGGCATTCAGGTAAGCTTGGAGGACGGCAAGTCCTTCCCGGAATCCTTTGATGATTATCGGGTGGTCAGCACCTGGACGGAAGAGAACCTGCCCAAGGGAGTGGTGCTTCATGAGCGTCACGAACTCCCCTGCAAGACCATGAAATTCAAATTTTAGAGGAGCTTGTGGGCATCTATTTGGAAGATGATCTGCTGCCCCTGTCCGTCCTCGCCGATCTTGTTTTTTGTGAGCGCCGGGCCGCCCTGCACCAGATCGAAACCATCTGGGAAGACAACCTTTTCACCGTGGAGGGGACGCATCTGCACAAGAAGGTTGACGATGACCTGCCGGTGGAGTCGCGGGGCGATGTGCGAATATCCCGTGGGCTCATGTTGCGCTCGTTCAGGTTGGGCCTTGTCGGCAAGACGGACGTGGTTGAATTTCACCGTTTGACTGGAGAAGCGATCACGCCTCTTGTCGGCATGGCGGCGGGCGTGACTCTTGACGAAGCAACCGGGCTACGGCGGCCCTTTCCCGTTGAATACAAACGGGGCAGGTTGCGGCGAGAGAAGGGTTTTGAAGTTCAACTCTGTGCCCAGGCCCTCTGCCTGGAAGAGATGCTCCATTGCCCGGTGCCGGAGGGGGCGCTTTTTTACGGCAAGAACCGGCGACGGCAAGTAGTGCGCTTCGATGACGAGTTGCTGCGACGGGAAACCGAGGTGGCAGCCAAACGGTTGCATGAACTGGTTCGTTCCGGCATCACCCCGCAGGCCCGCTACGCGAAGAAATGTGAAAGCTGCTCACTGATCAACCTTTGCGTGCCCAAGGTTGCCGGAGCCGGCAAAAGCGTGGGCCGGTATCTTTCCCGGATGTTGGCGGAGGAGGTGGTTAAATGAAATCCGATCTTGGCGAGATCATTATGTATCAGTCCGAGGACGGCACCAACGCTATTGATGTGCATCTCAAGGACGAGACGGTCTGGCTGACCCAGGCCCAGATGGTGGAATTGTTCCAAAGAGATCAGTCCGTTATCTCCCGTCATGTCAATAGTGTCTTCCGGGAGGGAGAGCTCAGTTCGCAGGGCAATATGCAAAAAATGCATATTGCCTCTTCCGACAAGCCGGTCGCATCCTACAGCCTCGATGTTGTCATATCGGTCGGCTACCGGGTGAAGTCGCAACGCGGCACCCAGTTCCGCATCTGGGCCACCGGGATTTTGAAGGACCACCTGGTGCGGGGCTATACCGTTAACCAGCGGCGGCTGGCCGAGAAAGGCGTTGCCGAATTGAAGCAGGCCATGGCTTTGCTGGCTACCACTCTGGAGGGTCATGAACTGGTCAGTGACCAGGGACGGGCGGTGCTGGAAGTGGTCAGCCGTTATGCCCGCACTTGGCAGCTTTTGCTTGAATACGACGAGGAACGGTTGGCAGTCCCGGCGGTGCGGCATGGGGTAAAGGCCGGAGTTAAGCTCGATGAGGTCCGCCGGGCCATCGCTGCCCTGAAAAAAGAATTGGCAGCGCGGGGCGAGGCCACCGATCTTTTCGGCCAGGAGCGGGGGCATGGGCTTGCCGGTATCCTCGGCGCTATCGAGCAGAGCTTCGGTGGCCAGGACCTTTACCCAAGTGTCGAGGAAAAGGCCGCCCATCTTCTCTACTTCGTCATCAAGGACCATCCCTTCAGCGACGGCAACAAGCGGATTGGTTCTTTCCTTTTCGTGCTCTATCTGCGGCAGAACGGCCTTGTCGGTTTTGATAATCGCTCCCTGGTGGCCTTAGCGTTGCTCACGGCGGCCAGCGAACCGGGGCATAAGGATCTGCTGGTGCGGCTGATCGTGAATCTGATTGGTGAGGTGGGATGAAGAAACTCCTCAACACCCTCTATGTCACCACCCAGGGCGCCTATCTGGCGCGGGAGGGCGAGACCATCCTGGTGCGGGTGGAGAAGGAAACCCGGCTTCAGGTGCCGATTCATACCCTCTCAGGGATTGTCTGTTTCGGTAGGGTCTCGTGTAGCCCGTTTCTGCTCGGGTTGTGCGCGGAGCGCGGGGTGGGGTTCAGTATGCTCACCGAAAACGGCCGTTTTCTGGCCCGGATGCAGGGGCCGGTTTGCGGCAATGTTCTGTTGCGACGGCAGCAGTACCGCTGGGCCGACGACCAGGAAAGATCGGCCACGTTGGGCCGCGCTTTCCTGGTTGGCAAAATTGCCAACAGCCGCACCGTGCTCCAACGGGCTCTACGCGATCATGCGGAGAAGCCGGGTGCCGAAAGGATGGTGGATGCCTCGGCGCGGTTGCGCTTTTCACTTGAACAACTCCCGGTGGCCTCGTCCCTGGATGCGCTGCGCGGTCTTGAGGGTGATGCGGCCGGCACTTATTTTGGGGTGTTCAATCACCTGATCACCAACCAGAAGGAAGAGTTTCAGTTTCATGAGCGCAGCCGGCGGCCGCCGTTGGACAAAGTTAACTGCCTGCTTTCCTTCCTCTATACCCTGCTCATGCACGACATCCGCAGCGCCTTGGAGTCGGTGGGGCTGGACCCGGCGGTAGGTTTTCTGCATCGCGACCGGCCGGGCCGGGCCAGCCTGGCCCTGGACCTGATGGAAGAATTTCGGCCGGTGCTGGCGGATCGGTTGGCGCTTTCCCTGATCAATCTCGGAGTGGTGAAGAAATCCGGCTTCCGACAGGCGGAAACCGGCGGGGTGACGATGGATGCCGATACTCGCAAGGCCCTGCTGGTCGCTTATCAGAAGCGGAAACAGGAAGAGATTAATCATCCGTTTTTGAACGAAAAGGTGGAAATCGGTTTGCTCCCCTTTGCCCAGTCCCTGTTGTTGGCTCGGCATGTGCGGGGTGACCTTGATGGATATCCACCGTTTATCTGGAGGTGATGTTAGCGATGTTCGTGCTGGTGAGCTATGACGTGGCCACATCGGAGCCGGGTGGCCAGAGGCGATTGCGGCGGGTGGCAAAAGCATGCAAGAATTACGGGCAGCGGGTGCAGTTTTCGGTCTTTGAGTGCATTGTGGATCCGGCCCAGTGGACGGCGCTTCGGCAGCGTTTGGAAGCCGAAATCAACCCGGAAACGGACAGCTTGCGCTACTATTTTCTGGGTTCAAATTGGCGGCACCGAGTTGAGCATGTGGGGGCCAAGGCTACTTTTGACCAAGAGGGTCCGCTCATTGTTTGAAAGGCGGCGCGAACCCCTAGCGAACCGGAAAACCCAGGCAGGTTCGCGCATTTTATAACTTGTTGATATTGTTAGTCGTGCAGACTGTCTGTCAATGGCAGAAACTGTTAAAAAATGTCGCCGGAAGGAGGTTCGCGAAGCCCCGGCGTACAATCCTTTGATCGCAAAGGATAACGAAGTAACAGTCGCCCCCCGCGCGGGGGGCGTGGATTGAAACCAAACGCTGCCGCCGGGGCTGTTGATCCGGAGGTCGTCGCCCCCCGCGCGGGGGGCGTGGATTGAAACTCCACCTGCCCAAGCTGTTCACCCGGCGGGAAACCGTCGCCCCCCGCGCGGGGGGCGTGGATTGAAACCATTTCCAGGCTTTTCAGCAGGGTCTCCAGGGCGGTCGCCCCCCGCGCGGGGGGCGTGGATTGAAACGGGTTGATCCTCGAACCAGTCGCGGCGCACTTCCTCGTCGCCCCCCGCGCGGGGGGCGTGGATTGAAACGGTCCACCACTTTTGCCGAGTGATCTGGGAGATGGTCGCCCCCCGCGCGGGGGGCGTGGATTGAAACCCGTTGGTGTTGCCGTCCAGGGAGGCCAGATCGCGTCGCCCCCCGCGCGGGGGGCGTGGATTGAAACATGACCCAGTTGCGGGGCATGATGGCGGCGGTGAGTCGCCCCCCGCGCGGGGGGCGTGGATTGAAACACCGCCACGATGCTCAGGGCCTCGGGCACCAGCGGGTCGCCCCCCGCGCGGGGGGCGTGGATTGAAACTGTCGCCGGCGGTGGCGTCGCAATCTTCGGCGAGGTCGCCCCCCGCGCGGGGGGCGTGGATTGAAACATCGATAAAATCGAAGAGC